>DGOS01000064.1:4151-22142 GCA_002390155.1 Hyphomicrobiaceae bacterium UBA4460
CGCGGCGTGTCCCCCTACAAATTCCCCGACAAGCTTCTGGTGGTGCGAGACATCCCGCGCGATGCGGACGGCAACATTCTGCGCGAGGAGATCTTGCGGCAGGTGTAGTACGGCGCGCGCCTAAGCCGCTTCCTTGACGGCGCCGGCGATCTTGGCGAGCGCTTTTAAGAGATCCCGCGCGCCGTTCAACCGGTCCTCGGCGTCCGGCCAGTTGGCGTAGAAGATCAGCTTGTGGTCGGGCTGCATCTTCACTTGCTTGGCGTGCTCGCCGATAAATTTGATCAGCCCTTCCGGATTGGCAAACGCATTGTTGCGGAAGGCGATGACGGCGCCCTTCGGCCCCGCATCGATCTGCTCGATGCCCGCTTGGCGGCAGAGCCCCTTGATCTCCAGTACGTCGAGCAGATGCCGCACCTCCTCCGGCAACGGACCGAAGCGGTCGATCAACTCCGCGGCAAACCCTTCGATCGCTTCCGCCGTCTCCACGCCCGACAAGCGGCGATAAAGTCCAAGCCGCACTTGCAGGTCGAGCACGTAGTCTTCCGGAATCAGCACCGCGGTGCCCAGATTGATCCGCGGGCTCCACTGATCCTCGATCACACCCTCGCCACCCTTCAAGGCTGCCACCGCCTCTTCCAGCATGGACTGATAGAGCTCGAAGCCCACTTCGCGGATATGGCCGGACTGTTCCTCGCCGAGAAGATTGCCCGCACCGCGAATGTCGAGGTCGTGGCTCGCCAGGATGAAGCCGGCGCCGAGCGTGTCGAGCGACTGAAGCACTTTGAGACGCTTCTGCGCGGCGGGCGTGATGCGCGCATCGGCGGGAATGGTGAAATAGGCGTAGGCGCGGATCTTCGAGCGCCCCACCCGCCCGCGCAACTGATAGAGCTGCGCCAGGCCGAAACGGTCCGCGCGGTAGACGATCAGCGTATTGGCCGACGGAATGTCGAGACCGCTTTCGACAATGGAGGTCGACAGCAGCACATCGTATTGCCGGTCGTAGAACGCGTTCATCACTTGATCGAGTTCGCTGCTCGGCATCTGCCCATGCGCGCGGGCGACCTTCAGCTCCGGCACGTGCTCTTGGAGAAATGCAGCCGCATCGTCCAGGTCGGAGATGCGCGGCACCACAAAGAACGTCTGACCGCCGCGGAAGCGCTCGCGCAGCAGCGCCTCGCGCAAGGTCATGGGATCGAACGGCGTGACATAGGTACGCACGGCAAGACGATCGACCGGCGGCGTGGAGATCAGCGACATCTCGCGCACGCCGGACAGCGCCAATTGCAGCGTGCGCGGGATCGGCGTCGCCGTCAGCGTCAGCACATGCACGTCCTCGCGGAGCTGCTTCAGCCGCTCTTTGTGCTTCACGCCGAAATGCTGTTCCTCGTCCACGATGAGCAAGCCGAGATCGGCAAACCCGATCGACTTGCCCAGCAGCGCGTGGGTGCCGATGACAATGTCGATATCGCCGTCCTTCAGTCCCGTCTTGACGTCGGAAAGTTCCTTTTGGCTCACGAGGCGCGAGGCTTGCGCGATCCGTACCGGAAAACCCCGAAAGCGCTCAGTGAAAGTATGAAAATGCTGACGCGCGAGCAGCGTCGTCGGCACCACGACGGCAACCTGCTTGCCGGCAAGCACGGCGATGAGGCTTGCGCGCAACGCCACTTCCGTCTTGCCGAAGCCGACATCGCCGCAAATGAGCCGGTCCATGGGACGGCCGCTGGCAAGATCCTCAAGCACCGCATCGATACTGGTGACTTGGTCTTCGGTCTCCTCATAAGGAAAGCGCGCGGAGAACTCGTCATAGGTTCCGTCCGGCGGGCTGAGCACGGGCGCTTTGCGCAGCTCGCGCATGGCAGCCACCTTGATCAGCTTCTCCGCCATGTCGCGGATGCGCTGCTTGAGCTTGGCTTTGCGCGACTGCCAGGCCACGCCGCCGAGCTTGTCCAAGACGACACCCGCTTCGTCGGAGCCGTAACGCGTTAAGAGCTCGATATTCTCGACCGGCAAATAGAGCTTGTCGCCGCCGTGATAATGCAGCTCCAAACAATCATGCGGCTCGCCCGCAGCCTCGATGGTCGACAGCCCGACGAAACGGCCAATGCCGTGATCGGCATGGACGACCAGATCGCCCACGGTAAGGCTCGAGGCTTCGGTGAGCGCATCGCTCGCCTTCTTGACCTTCGATTTGCGCACCAAGCGATCGCCGAGAATGTCCTGCTCGCCAATGACAGCGATACCGGGTGCCTCGAAGCCGGCCTCGAGCGGCAGGACGGCAACGGCGGTCGCTTGCGCCGGCGCGGCAACGGCCTCAGCAAAAGTCTCAACGCGAACGGTGTCCTCGAGGCCATGTTGGGTGAGCAGCGTGGCGAGACGCTCGCGCGCGCCGACGCTCCAGCAGGAGACAATGACGATCCGCTTGCCAGCAATGAGCGTCTTGGCATGGGCCACCACCGCATCGAAGACGTTGCTGCCTTCGGTTTGGCGCTCGGGCGCGAAGGACCGTCCCTGACGGCCCCCAAAGGAGACGATGTTGGTGTCGCTCTCCTGTGGCCGCTCGAACGTATCGAAGGCGATGACATGGGGCGCGGCGTGCAGAAGCCCCTGCCACGCGTCCTCGGTGAGGAACATGCTGTCCGCCGGCACCGGATGATAGGGCGGCGCGCCAAAGGCCTTGCGTTCCAGTGCAGCGGCGCGGGCATCGTAATGGTCTTCGATCTGTTCGAAGCGGCTCGCCCGCGCATCGTCGGAAAGCGGGTCGAGCGTCACCACGGCGCCGGGCAGATAATCGAACACGGTGACTAGAGAATCGTGAAACAGAGGCAGCCAATGCTCCATGCCTTGATGCTGGTGGCCGGCCGAGATCGCTTCATAGAGCGGGTCGTCACCTTTTACGGTGCCGAACAGTTCCACATAGCGTTGGCGGAAGTGCCGCCGCTCGTCGGGCGTCAGCGCTACCTCGCTCATCGGCAAGAAGTGGACCGCCTCCAGCCGCGACTCGGTGCGCTGGGTTTCCGGATCGAACGCACGGAGTGACTCCAGCGTATCGCCGAAGAAATCCAGACGGACCGGCTGTCCGCCTGGCGGATAGAGATCGAGGATACCGCCACGCACCGCGTATTGACCGGGATCGGTGACGGTGCCCGAGCGCACATAGCCTGATGATTCCAGACGCTCGATCAGCGCCTGCATGCTCATGACTTGGCCGGCTTGCAGCTTCAGGTTTGCGCCTTCGATGAAGCTCCTCGGCGGCACGCGCTGAACCACGGCATTGACCGACGTGAGCAACACTAACGGGCTCGTGTCGTCTTGCGCCCGGTCGGTGAGCGCGGCGAGCGTTTCGATCCGCTCCGCGATGATCTCCGCATTCGGCGCGACGCGGTCGTACGGGACGGTGTCCCAGGCCGGCAAACTGAATACCGTCACGTCTGGCGCGAAGAAGCGAAGCCCCTCTTCCAAGGTTGCCAGCCTGTTGCCGTCGCGCGCTACGTGCAGAATCGGTGCGCCTGCATGCCGGGCGAGTTCGCCCAGAAGAAGCGCGTCGAAGCCGTCGGGGACGCCGCCCGCGATGGCGCGCTGGTCCTTCAGCAGACGGTCCACAGGCAGTGAAGACATAGACTTTGGACTCATGACAGCGCCGGTTAGCTGGCTTCTGGAAAGCCGTGGAGGCGGCGGATATGCACCACCATTGCGTCGAGGTCGCGCGCTCCAAGCGTGTCTCCCTCGTAGACGGCCAGCGCAATTTGCGGGTCCGGCAGGTCGATCAGGCGTTCCAGCACGGCAATATCGTCGGCATTCATGCTGTCGATGGCTTGCTCGGCGAAGCGCCCAAGCAGATAGTCCATCTCCTTAGAACCTCGATGAGTCGCCCGCCACAGCGCCCGTCGCCGGCGCATTCCAAGATCACTCGACATGATCCAAGCTTCCAATCTTAAGTCGTGGGTTAGAGCGAGCGGCCCTTGCGATGTCAAGGGTGCGGCCCTTTTGCTGGGTTAGACTGCGATCATGCGCCCCGCCCGGCTCGCTCCTCTCTTCGCCACCGTGCGCGCCCTGAAGGGCGTCGGCCCCCGAATCGAGGGCCTGCTCAACAAGCTCGTGGGGTCCCGAGCCGAGACTTCGCACGCCCACGTCATCGATCTGATTTGGCATTTGCCGGTCGGCCTGATCGACCGCGCCCGGACGCCGTCCATCGCCGAGGCCCGGGTCGGGGAGTTGGCCACGCTCGAGGTCAAGGTTGTCGAGCACCGGCCAGGGGGCGGACGGCGGGGGCGGCGCGCGCCCTACCGGATCTTAGTCGAGGACGACACGAGCGCGCTCGAGCTCGTCTATTTCAGGGCCGATGCCAAATATTTGGAGCGCCTCCTGCCGATCGGCGAGACCCGGATCATCTCCGGCAAGCTCGAGTCTTATGACGGCCTCCTGCAGATGAGCCATCCGGATCATGTGGCTGCCGTGGACAACGCGGCCTCCCTGCCCCTCATCGAGCCGGTCTATCCGCTGACGGCAGGCATCTCCAACACGACCATGCGCAAGGCCGTCACTGCCGCGCTGACCCAACTTCCCGAGCTCCCCGAATGGATCGACGCCGAAGTTCTGGCAAAGCAGGACTGGCCGGATTTTGCTGATGCGATTGCCGCGCTCCATGCGCCGCAAAGCGAAGCGGACTTTTCGCCGTCCGTGCTGGCTCGCGCGCGCCTCGCCTATGACGAGCTTCTCGCCAACCAGCTGGCCCTCGCCATCATCCGCCAACGTTTGAAGAAGCGCGCAGGGCGAAGCCTTCAAGCCAAAGGGCGTTTGCGGCAGGCCATCGTCGATGCACTGCCCTACACGCTGACGGGCGCGCAATCCCGGGCCCTCGCGGACATCGACGCCGATATGGAAGACGGGAACCGCATGCTGCGTCTCCTGCAGGGCGATGTGGGCAGCGGCAAGACCATCGTCGCGCTGCTCGCCATGGCCAACGCTGTGGAAGCCGGCACACAGTCTGCGTTGATGGCACCGACCGAGCTTCTGGCGCGCCAGCATCTCGCCACCATCTCCGCCATGGCCGAGGCGGCGGGCTTGCGCGTTGCGATTCTGACGGGGCGCGAACGCGGCGCGGCGCGCACCGCGATCCTCGATGCGCTTCAGTCCGGCGAGATCGACATTCTCATCGGCACCCATGCGCTGTTCCAAGAAGCGATTCAGTTTCGCGATCTCGGACTTGTTATCATCGACGAACAGCATCGCTTCGGCGTGCATCAGCGGCTCGCGCTGCAAGGCAAGGGTACGGGCGCCGGCGCGGAGCTTCTGGTGATGACCGCAACGCCCATCCCCCGCACGCTGCTACTGACGAGCTATGGCGACATGGACGTGTCGCAGCTCAACGAGAAGCCGCCGGGCCGCAAACCCATCGCCACACGCACCGTGCCGCTGGAGCGTCTCGATGAGGTGACCGATGGGGTCGAGCGCGCGATTTCGGACGGCGCACAAGTCTACTGGGTCTGTCCACTGGTCGAGGAATCCGACGTACTCGACGTCGCCGCGGCGGAAGAGCGCTATGCAAGCTTGCGCGCCCGCTTCGGGGACACGGTCGGGCTCGTCCACGGCAGACTAACCGGCAAAGAAAAAGACGCGGTGATGGCGCGATTTGCCTCCGGCGATCTTTCCATTCTCGTGTCGACCACTGTCATCGAAGTGGGCGTGGATGTGCCGAACGCGACGATCATGATCATCGAACATGCCGAGCGCTTCGGCTTGGCGCAGCTTCACCAATTGCGCGGGCGCGTGGGGCGCGGGGCGGCGGAGTCCTCTTGTGTGCTTCTCTACAAGCAGCCCCTTGGCGAGGTTGCGCGCGAGCGGTTGGGCGTGATGCGCGACACCGAAGACGGGTTCGTCATCGCCGAGGAGGATTTGCGCCTACGTGGCGGCGGCGAGGTTCTCGGCACACGGCAGAGTGGCCTGCCCGCGTTCCGCATCGCCACCCTGCCCGAGCATCATGAATTGTTGGCGGCCGCGCGGGATGCGGCGCGGCTGACACTCTCCCGCAACCCGTCTCTCGAAGGCGAAGACGGCGCGCGGCTGAGGCTTCTGCTCTATCTGTTCGAGCGAGACGACGCCGTGAGGCTGATGCGTGCAGGCTAGCGTCGCGGCGCTTTGCGTCTAAACGACGGGCTCTTCGTCAGGGACCGGCTTCTTGTGCTTGGCCGCGTCGGCGAGCTCTTTGAGCTTGGCTTGGGGCGGCGCCACGAGGCCGGCCGAAATCACCAGCTTGGCCGCGTCGTCAATGGCCATGTCGAGGAGGATGACGTCCTTCGCCGGCATGAACAGCACAAAGCCCGTGGTCGGGTTCGGTGCGTTCGGCATGAACACGGTCATGAGTTCGCCGTTGTCGAGCTTGCCTTTCACCTCGGCCGGCGGATCGCCGGAGACGAAGACGATTGCGTACAGCCCGCGGCGGGGAAACTCGATGAGTCCCACGCGCTTGAACCCTGTGCCCGCTTTGGAGAACACGGTGGTGAAGATCTGCTTCAAGAGCCGATAGACGCCGCGCACCACCGGCATGCGATCGAGCATCATCTCGCCGTAGCTCACGATGGTACGCCCGAACAGGTTCGCGGCGAGTGCGCCGACAAACATCAGCGCAAAGATGCCGACGATCAGACCGACGCCCGGCACGTTGAACGGCAGAAAATTGTCCGGCAGGTATTGCTCGGGAATAAGCGGCTTCACCCAGCCGTCGACCAGGTTGATGAACCACCACACCACATAGATGGTGATGGCCACGGGGCCGACGATGATGAGACCCGTGAGGAAGTAACCCCGCAGCCGCGCCAGGAAGTGCGACGAGGTCGGCTCGAGCGCGCCAAACTGGCTGAGGTCGTCCTCGGGACGCTCCTCGGTCTCGGGGGCTTCGTCCGTGTTCTTATCTTTCTCGGTCGTCATTCGCTCTCAACTGTCTCAGGGAAACAAAGATGTGACGGCAAGGCCGTTCTCTTATGCGGCCGTTCCTATCACGGCAAATCTACAGATATGAGGCATGGCCGAATGCACGCGCGCTGGCAAGTCCGCTTTCCGCCGCTCATTCCGCCGCCCTATGGCCCGTCCGGCGAAATCACCGAACAGTCAGTTCCCCGCCGTTTCAGGGCGTTGCAAACCTTGGTGCCTTCGGACGAGGTCGCGTATGGGCCGATCTTGACGGTGTAGAACGTCCCTAAGCTTCCGATCTCCACCCTCTCGATTCGCGGGTTTGCGGCGGTAAGCTGCGGGTTGGACGACTTCGCCTTCTTCCACAGCGCTTGCGCATCGGCCGGAGATCCGCTGTTCGCGAGTTGAACCGTATAGCCGCTGCCACGTGGCGCGGCCGCCGGCTGGGCCGGTGCCGGCGCGGAAGGCGCCGAACTTGTCTGGCGGGAGAACCAGCGGCCCACGGCCGTGCCGCCCTCACCCTCTTTTTGCGTGGAGGTGTTCGCCGCCCAGCTCTCGGCGGTCGGCGGAGCCGCCGTGGTCCGTGAGGCCGTCGTTGTCGGTGGCGCGGTGGTGGTGCGCGAGGCCGTTGGCGCCGCCGGCACTGAGGATGGCGCGGGCGCGTTGCCACCGGTGAGCGATCCGAACCAGCGGCTTACGGAACTGCCTTGCGATGCCGATTCATCGGCAACTTCCGCGCCCCAGCCCGTGGTCGGGGCCGCTTCGGCGGTGCGGGTCTCGGCTTCCGCCGCTTGCGGCGCGGGCGTCGATGCAGGGGCCGACGCGGTTTGGCTGCTCGACGAAGACGACGAGCCGAAACTCGGCATACTCGGCACGATCCTGTCCCAGACGCTTCCGCCCACGGCCACATCGGGTATGGGCGAGGAACTCGTGCTGGCGACGGTCATGCGGCTTTCCTGAGCCAATATTTCATTGGCCTGCCCCGACGCCCGGCGCGCCTGAGCGATCGCATTTTCCGCCTGGCTCGACAGGCCGACCGCCCGATAGGCCAGCCCTTTATTCACGAGGGCGCGGGCTTTGTCGGAGCCCGACAATCCGAGCCATACGGCGGCGCCGAGATCGGCAATGGCCCGTGCAGGGTTGCCGCCCCGGCGAAGGGCAACGCCTCTCAGATAGAGCGCCTTGGCCGCCTGTTCCGCCGTCGAATCCTTGTCATTCACGGTGGCGGAGAACTGGCGAACGGCCATCTCGTAATTGCCGGAGTCGAGCGATTTCTGCCCGTGCTTGAGGCCCAGCTCTTGAGCGGCGCCCGGCGTCGCGGCGGCCAGCACACCAAGGATCAGCAGCGCGGCGCCCATGCGACCACGCCGGAAAAAGCGCCGGTCATGTTCAGGACCGCGCGGCCGGAAAGACTTCCGATGATCCGCCATGTCCTTGCTCAAGCAAATAAATCGGGCAAATCCGAGGCTGTAGACTATTCCACAGTAACAGATTTCGCGAGATTCCGGGGCTGATCTACATCCGTCCCCATGAAGACGGCCGTGTGGTAGGCGATCATCTGCACTGGCAACGCGTAGACCAGCGGCGTCACGAAGGGATGCACCGTCGGAACGCGCAGCATGGTCTGAACGGCGCAGCCGGTGCTGGTGGGATCCGCATCGCTGACCAGGATGATCTTACCTTCGCGCGCCGCAACCTCCTGCATGTTGGAGACTGTCTTATCGAACAGGTTATCGCGCGGCGCGATGACGATGACCGGCACGCCTTCATCGATGAGCGCGATCGGACCGTGCTTCAACTCGCCGGCCGCGTAGCCTTCGGCGTGAAGGTAGGAGATTTCCTTCAGCTTCAACGCGCCTTCGAGCGCGATGGGGTAGCTCGTGCCACGCCCGAGATACAGAACGTCGCGTGCCTTGGAGAGCGAGTGCGCCAAGGTCTCATACGGCGTCTCATCGCGCAGGATGGTTGCCATGTGACGCGGCACCTCGACCAGAGCCTTGACCAGCTCCGCTTCAAGCTCCGGCCCGATCACGCCACGCGCTTTTCCGGCGGCGATGGCAAGACAGGCAAGCACCGTAAGTTGGCAGGTGAACGCCTTGGTGGAGGCCACGCCAATCTCCGGTCCGCCCAGTGTCGGCAGCACGACGTCGGACTCCCGGGCGATAGACGATTCTTGCACATTCACGACCGAGAGCACGTGCTGGCGCTGGTCGCGGCAATAGCGCAGCGAAGCGAGCGTGTCGGCGGTCTCGCCGCTCTGCGAAACGAACAGCGCCGCACCGCCTTGGTCCATGGCGATCTCGCGATAACGGAACTCCGATGCGATATCGACATCGACGGGCAGCTTGGCCCAGCGCTCGAACCAGTACTTGGCGACAAAGCAGGAATAGAACGCCGTGCCGCAGGCCGAGAGCGACAGACGCGTCACTTGCGAGAAGTCAAGCGGCAGGTCCGGCAGCGAGACCTGATAGTTGGCCAGATCGAGATAATGCGCGAGCGTATGGCCGACGACCTCGGGCTGCTCGTGAATTTCCTTGGCCATGAAGTGGCGGTAGTTGCCCTTGTCGACGACTAGCCCCGCGGCCAACGATTTCGCGACCGGACGCTCGACCGACTGGCCTTGCCGGTCGTGTATGGCGACGCCTTCGCGGGTGATGACCGCCCAGTCGCCGTCCTCCAGATAGGCAACCTGGTCGGTGAACGGCGCGAGCGCGATGGCGTCGGAGCCCACGAACATCTCGCCGTCGCCATAGCCGATGGCGAGCGGGCTTCCCTGACGGGCCACGATCATCAAGTCGTCGTAACCGCGGAAGATCATGGCCAGCGCGAACGCGCCCTGGAGATGCGCGAGCGTTTGGTAGACCGCGGCCACCGGGTCTTTACCCGCGCGCAGTTCACGGGTGATGAGATGCGCGATCACCTCGGTGTCGGTGTCGCTTGAGAACGGCGCCCCCTCCGCCACGAGCTGTGCTTTCAACTCGCGAAAATTCTCGATGATGCCGTTATGCACGACCGCGACGTCGTCGGTCATGTGCGGATGGGCGTTGGCTTCGACCGGCTTGCCATGCGTGGCCCAGCGCGTGTGACCGATACCGCTGGTGCCGTGCAGCGGCTCGACCTTGAGCAGTTCTTCGAGATTGCGTAGCTTGCCTTCGGCACGCCGCCGGCCGATCTGCCCGTTTTCGAGCGTCGCCACACCGGCGGAGTCGTAGCCGCGATATTCGAGACGCTTCAGCGCGTCCACGAGAAGTTCTGCAACGGGCCCCTTACCGAGGACACCAACAATGCCGCACATCGACCCCTACTCCCTCGATCCCAAACTCTTGCCTAAACGGGCTGACGGCATGTCGCAACTCACGAGCTGTGTCCCTTTATTGCGATTGAAATTCTAAAACACAGCGGCCTATTTGGACTTGTCGCGCGTGCGCCGCGCCCGCACCTTGCCCGCCCAACCCTCGTGGTTCTGTTGCGGCACGCGGGAAACGGCGAGCGCGTCCTCGGGCACGTCTTTCGTAACGACGCTTCCCGAACCGACAAAGGCGCCGTCTCCGACCTTGACCGGCGCGACCAGCGAACTGTTCGAGCCGATGAAGGCGCCCTCGCCGATCTCGGTACGATGTTTGGCGAATCCGTCATAGTTACACGTGATCGTTCCAGCACCGATATTAGCCTTCGCGCCCACGCTTGCGTCACCGATGTAGGTGAGGTGGTTAACTTTGGCGCCCTCGTGCACGTGCGCGTTCTTGATCTCGACGAAGTTGCCGACATGGGCATTCTTGGCGAGCTCCGCGCCCGGCCGCAGCCGCGCGAACGGGCCGACCGTCGCACCAGGTCCGATGCGCGCGTTCTCGAAATGACAAAATCCCATGATGGTCGCGCCGTCGTCGATGGTAACACCGGGGCCGATGATCACGTTGGGCTGGATCACCACGTCACGGCCAATGGCGGTGTCGTAACTGAAGAACACGGTCTCGGGCGCGATGAGCGTAACGCCATGCGCCATGGCGACGTTGCGCAGTCGCATCTGCATCGCGGCCTCGGCAACCGCGAGCTCGGCGCGTGAGTTCACGCCAAGGACCTCTTCGGCGTTGGACAACACGACGCGTGCATGCAAGCCGTCTGCGCGCGCCAGCGACACTGCGTCGGTTAGGTAGTATTCGCCCTTGGCGTTGTCGTTGCCGATGCGCGCCAGCAGCGTCTTCAATGTCTCGCCTGACCGGAACGCCACGATGCCGGAGTTGCACAGAGTGAGTGCGCGCTCTGCGGTGCTCGCGTCCTTCTCCTCGCGAATGCCGGCCAGGCGCCCCTCCTCGTCGAACAGCAGACGGCCATAGCCGGTGGGATCGTCCGCCTCGAAGCCGACCACGACAAGATCGGCGCC
This sequence comes from Hyphomicrobiaceae bacterium UBA4460, assembly GCA_002390155.1. The sequence continues at coordinate 15,439 of DGOS01000064.1, forward strand.
TGCGTCGAGCTCGCCCACGACCGCTTTGAGCGTCTCGGCGCGCAGGAGCGGCGTATCGCCGTACAGCACGAGAATGGGCCCCTGCCCGGCCTCGAGGGCCGGCAATGCCGCCTTCACCGCATCGGCGGTGCCGAGCTGCTCGGGCTGGACAAATACATCGAGGCCGGCGTCCACGGCCTGCCCGGCCTCGCCGACAGCCTCCATATTCGGACCGACGACCAGGCAGCCCCGCGCAATCCCTGCGGCGCTGCCCGCCTGCAGCACGTGGGCGAGCATGGGGGCCCCGGCGATGCGGTGGAGCACCTTCGGCAGGTCGGATTTCATGCGGGTGCCCTTGCCTGCGGCAAGGACGATGGCGAGAGCCGATGATTGGGTCATGCCGTCTTTAGAAGTCCCTCTTCCTGGGGCGGGCTTGTCTTGGGGAAAACTGGCCGCCGCCCAACGTTATTCCTGACCGCCGTCTGTCTAATCCAAAGCGCGCCTCAGGGCCACAGCCCCAGCATCTATGCGACCACCTCGCGCAAAATCGGCACAGGGAATTTGACCAGCCAGATGAACTGAGTAATCTCGCAAGGAGCGGCACGGCACACCCGATTGGGGACTTCGTTCAGGTGGTTATCGCGCCGAAACCTCGCATTTGGAGGCTGGATTCCTCATGGTCAAGCGGCAGCGTGCGATGAAGCGGAGCCTGGGGCGGAATACGTTCGCCTTCTTATGGATCGTGCTGGCCGGTATTTCGGGCCTTTATCTCTACATGCTGTTGACCGATCCGACGGCCCTTGGCGGCCAGGCTGAGCGCCGCGCGCCCTCAGACGGCGACACCGCCGCCGCGCCGCCGCCACAAAGGCCCCCGCAACAAGCCGTGGCCGCGCCCCCGCCGGCGGACGCCCTCAGCAAGGCGGACGTCGCCGCGCTCAAGAATACATTGCAAGGTCTCTCCCAACAGGTCGGGCAGCTTGATGAGCGCCTGAAGCCGATCGAGCGTTTCGTCGGTCCGGTGGCGGCCCTGCCGCCGTCCGCCTCGGTTTCAACCTCGCCGCCCAAGCCGCAAACCCCCAGCCCAGAGCCCGCGCCGGCCGCCGCCGTGGTCGAAGAGGTGGTCGAGGAAGTCGTCGAAGAGACGCCGCCGCCACCACCGCCGACACCCGCCCCGGCACCCGTAGCGGCTGCCCCGGAACCGGCGCCCGAGCCTGCGCCCGCCGCCGCCCCTGCGCCCGAACCGGAACCTGCCCCGCCGCCCGTGGCCGCCGCGCCGGAACCGGCCCCTGAGCCTGCGCCGGCGGAAACGGCCGCCGCAACGCCCCCTGCACCGCCAGCAGTGCCGCCCGCAGCCGTGGTTGAAACGGACGTCGCGGCCTTCGATCCGGTGACCCTGCCTCCGGCCGCCAATGACGGCTCGACGCGATACGGTATCGAGATCGGTGCCGTGGCCAAGCGCGACGACCTTCGCCCGCTCTGGCGCGAATACCTGACCAAGCATGCCGCTCTGGTGGCGGGTCTGCAGCCGCGCCGGGTGCTCGCACCCGACAAACAGTGGCGCTTGATCGCCGGGCCGTTCGCCAACGCTCAAGACGCTGAAGGCGCGTGCTCACTGTTCAAGAAGGCCGACCGTCCGTGCGCGGCGACCGTCTACGCCGGCGACGCGCTCTAAGTCGACCGGCCGCTACCTGCTATTGGGCTGGACGCGGGATCACCGGCTCTTGCTCGGCGAGCTCTTCCGGCGCGACCACGACATAACCACCATCGATGATCTGGGTCAGGATTTCGCGCTTGGCGATATTCTTGCCGGTCTCGTCGAACTTGATGGGCCCGTAGAACGTCAGCAGGTCCGTGGCGGCGATGGCGTCGCGCACTTTGTCCGTATCCAAGCTTTGTGCGCGCTCTAACGCGTCGGCGAACACATAGACCGCGGCGGCGGACTGGGCCGCCTGGTATGGCGGTGCATAGCCGTAGACCATTTCGAAGGCGCGCGCGAAGTCTTCCGCCGAGCCGAACAATGCCCCCTTGTAGTTGAGGGAGCGATGCCATTGCTGCACGCAGAAGATGTACGACGACGCCTTTAGGAACTTCCTCTCCACTTGCGCGGAATCGCAATGGGTCATCGCGATCATCGGCACACTCACCTGTAATGCACCGAGCTGCTCCACGGCCGTGAGCGCGCCCTTGTCGTGGCCCGACACCACAAGCATGTCCGGCTTGAGTTCTTCGACCTTGCTCAAGGTCATCGACATGTCGTCGAGTTCCGGCGGAAGCCGATCGTCGACCACCAGGTTAACGCCGTGCTCTTTTACGCTGGCAAGCACGCCAGCGCGCGTCCTGCGCGAGCGGGCCGTCGTCGGTGGCCATGGCAAGGGTCAGTTCGTTCGGGGCCTTGCCGAACTTTGCCGCATATGCCACGGCGAGATCGATCACCTGAATCATATAGTTGTCGGACGTCGACAACACGGCGAAGAGATATTTGTAGCCCCTGGAGAAGACATCGCGCGATGCGCCGTTTGCCTCCACCATCGGAATACGATGCTTCTCGACGACCGGCACTGCAGCCTTCGTTAGCAAAGCGCTGTAAGGGCCTAGAATGAAGCGAACGCCATCCTCACGGATCAAACGCTCGACGAGCACCGTGCCACGTTGGGGCGTGGACTCGTCGTCGTAATACAGAACGTCGAGCGCGTAGGCGCTGCCACCAATTTTCACCCCGCCTTTGTCGTTGATTTTTCGGACCGCGAGGTCGTAGCCGTTCTTGGTGTGCGTGCCGCTGACGGCGAACTTGCCTGAGAGAGAAAGCGCCGTGCCGAGCCGAATGGTCTGGTCGGCGCTTACGGCCCAACCCGCACTGAATGCGAGCGACGCAAACGCGATGCTTGCGCAGAATCGACGCGCGAACGCCATGTGATGAAACCGCCCCGTCTTGCCCGAATCTCCTGGAGCCGGGAGATTACGCGCTAATCGGCCCGCGCGCATCTTTTATGGGCATTTTGCGACGGCGTTTCTCGCCGAGATCGCCGAGGCCAGACTAGAGCTGCTTGGTATTGAAGGTATCACAAGTTTGCAGACGGCCATCCGCGTAGCCACGGCGGAACCAGCGGGCGCGCTGCTCCGACGAACCGTGGGTGAAGGAATCTGGCACGACATAACCTTGCGTCCGCCGCTGAATACGATCGTCGCCAATGGCGCTCGCCGCACGCAGCGCCTCATCGATATCGCCCGGCTCGATGAGGCCCTTGTCGGCCTGCATCTGATGGGCCCAGACCCCGGCGAAGCAATCCGCTTGAAGCTCCATGCGGACCTGCAAGGCGTTGGCCGACCGCCGGCTCATCCGGCGCTTGGCGCCCTCGACCTTGTCGGCAATTCCGAGCAGCTTTTGAACGTGGTGACCAACCTCATGGGAGATCACATAAGCCTGCGCGAAATCGCCCGGCGCCCGAAAGCGGTTCTTCAGCTCACGGTAGAAAGCGAGGTCGATATAGACCTTTTCGTCGGCGGGGCAGTAGAACGGCCCCATGGCCGACATGCCCGTCCCGCATGCGGAGCGCACATAGTCGTCGAACAACACGAGCTTGGGCTCCCGATATTCGGCGCCGATCTCGCGGAAGGTCTGTCGCCAGGTGTCCTCCGTGGTACCGAGCACGACGGCGACGAAACTCTTCAGATCGTCTTCGTTGGACGTTTGTGGAGCCTGGAGACCCCCGCCGCGCCGCTGGGCCTGGCCACCAGCGGGAACATTCGCGGTGTCGGGCCTCTGCTGCGGCAGCCGCATATCCGGAATGCCGGCGCCGCCCCCGCCTGCATCAGGATTCGAACCTGTCAGAAGCTTCAGGGGATTGATGCCCAGGAGCAGCATGATGCCGAGAACGATGAGGAGTCCGATGAGGCCGATCCCGCCGCCGCGCCGGCCGCCCCCACTGGATGGGAAGCGCCCGCCGCCGCCAGGAAATGGAAAGCCGAAGCCGCGCCGTTGCCCGCGCCGATCCTCGACATTCTGGCTCTTTCTTTGTCCACGCCAACGCATTGCAAAATCCCTCGCCACAATTCCCAAATTGTTGGGCGCATTTTGCACATGTGGAGGTTTATTGCACAACCCAGTCTGACAGGGCGTGGCGTCCGGGGCGTTCTCCGGTGGCTCTAGAATTTCATCAAGTCAGTTGAGGACAAGCCCGCAAATCCCTGTGGCTATTAAAGATAATGACAAGGAAACGTCACAGAACTGCCATGCGGAATGGGCATCCTCCACGTGCTCAGTTGTGTTCGGTCTGAGCAGGTAGTGCGTTCTGTGTAAATGCGTAAGAGCCTCGGCACTCCCCGCGCCGGGGCTCTTCTTTTGTGCAAATGGCGGGGCGTCCACCGGCATCCCACAAACACGTTTCGCGCTCGATCCTTCCCTATGGCTGGGACTTAGTGCTTCCCCGCATCGGGCGCTGTCTTTTCGGGCTGAGTCGCGTGCGTCTTGGCATTGGTCTCGCTTTGGTGACCGCCAACGATATAGCCCGCGAGCACAAAGCCGATCACGATGCCGCCCAAGACGATCAACAGATATGGCAGGGCGCCCGGGTTGTGCTGTGCCATGTACAGTCCTCCCCTTTCGAGACGACGGTCAACGCGAACGCATTAGGCTATCGGCGAATCGCGGCGCGGTCGAGAGTGCAAGCGTGAGCATTATGCCGTGTCGATCGCATGTCAGAGCCTAGCGCTCTTGAGACTTGGCACGCCCTGCCAAGCGATCGAACACAGGTGACAACGCAGCGGCTACGAGAAAGTTCACCAGAACCGAATATAACGCGGCATAGCCGGGCACGGTGACGCCGAAGATCTCAAGCGGATAGATCGACGACACAAACCCCCGCGTGGCCGCCATATAGGTGCCGAGCGCGGTTCCCACGGCCCATCCCAGCAGTAGAGCCTGCGCGTTGAAGCGTTTGGTGAAGAGCCCGAGCAGAATGGGCGGCAAAAGCTGGATGATCCAGATGCCGCCCAGCAACTGAAGCTGGATGGCGTAGGCCTGCGGGATGGCGAGGATAAAGAACACCGCGCCGACCTTCACCACGAGCGAAACGATCTTCGCAACTTGCGCCTCTTCAGCGTCACTACAGTTCGGCCGCCAATACTCCTTGTAGAGATTGCGCGTAAAGAGATTGGCGCAAGCGATCGACATGATCGCCGCTGGAACCAGCGCCCCGATGGCCACGGCGGCGAATGCGACGCCGGTGAACCAGTCGGGAAACATGTCGAGAAAGAGCGCGGGCACCGCATAGCTCGCCCCGTAACGCTCGAACCCGTCGACATGGAACGGATTGTTCTCCACGCCCGCGGCGATTGCCATGTAGCCGAGAAGCGCTATCAAGCCGAGCACGAAGGAATATGCGGACAGGGCCGCGGCGTTGCGGCGGATTACATTGTCGCTCGAGGCGCTGAGAATGCCCGTCATGGAGTGCGGATACAGAAACAGCGCCATCGCAGAGCCCAGCGCGAGGGTGATAAAGGCGCTGTAACTGCCGAGGCTGTTGCCGGAGGGTGGCGCCAATAGATACTTCGACTTCGGAACGGCATCGAAGATCGCGCCGTAGCCGCCGAGCTTCGCCGGGATGATAACGATCGCGGCGAAGATGGTGATGAAGATCAGCATGTCCTTCACCACCGCGATCAGGGCGGGCGCACGTAAGCCGCTCGTATAGGTGAAGGCGGCGAGGATGATGAAGGCGATGATCAGCGGAAGATGACCGGTGAAGCCTTCCGTCGGGAAGCCGAGCGCGCCGATGACCACTTCCATGCCGACGAGCTGCAACGCGATATAGGGCATCGTCGCCACAAGCCCCGTCAGGGCGACGGCAAGCGCCAGCAGCCGCGAGCCGAACCGGTCGCGGACATAGTCGGCCGCCGTGACATGCCCTTTTTCGCGCGCAACGATCCACAGCCGTGGGAAGACCAGGAACAGGATCGGATAGATCATGATCGTATAGGGGACGGCGAAGAACCCCATGGCGCCGGCGCCATAGATCAGCGCGGGCACGGCGATGAAGGTGTAAGCCGTGTAGAGATCCCCGCCGAGCAGGAACCAGGTCACCACCGTGCCGAAGCGGCGTCCGCCTAGGCCCCATTCGTGCAGCACGTTGAGATCGGCCTTGCGCCAACGCGCGGCCATGAAGCCGACCCAGGTGACGAACAGGAACAGGCCAATGAAGACGGATGCGGCGACGACGTTCAGGCTCACAGGATGTCTCCTGCAACCCCAGAAGGATCGTCGTCGGGCCCGCCGCTGCCCTTACGCCGGATACGCTTCTCCAGGAGATGGACCGACATGACGACCACGGCCCCCATGAGGATCGCGGCGAGCTGGTACCAGTAGAAGAAGGGAATGCCGGCGAGCGTCGGCTCAACGCGGTTGTAGGCGGGCACCCATGCCACCAGGGCGAAGGGAATGATCAGGAGGAATCGCGGCCAATGGCGCGACAGCCACCCCTTTCTCCCCTCTTTGCCCATTTTCCAGTTCCCCAACGTGCCCGACCGGGCCGGACCATACTGAAAGCGCCGGGAAATCGCGACGGCCTTTTACGGCTTGGCTGCGGCGAAAGAGCTAGGGCGCAAACCGGTCTTGTTTGTTGACCTCCAGGTGTCCCCGGCCCATATGATCGCCTCGGTGGGAGCCCGTAGCTCAGTTGGTAGAGCGCTTGACTTTTAATCAGGATGTCTCCGGTTCGAACCCGGACGGG
>DGOS01000112.1:0-6344 GCA_002390155.1 Hyphomicrobiaceae bacterium UBA4460
ACGAGGTCGCCGAGACCATCGACGACCTGAGAGCCAAAGGCCTGATCTACGAGGGCCGTTTGCCTCCGCCCAAGGGCAAGGTGGACGAGGCCTGGGAGGACCGCGAGCAGCTCCTGTTCCGCTCATCCGACTTCGGCGACGACCAGGACCGGCCGCTCGTCAAGTCGGATGGCTCATACACGTATTTTGCCTCCGATATCGCCTATCACTACGACAAGTTCAGACGCGGTTTTCACTCCATGATCGACGTCTGGGGCGCCGACCATGCGGGCCATATCAAGCGCCTGCGCGCCGCCCTGTCCGCGCTGACGGTCGGCAAGGCCGATCTCGACGTTAAGGTATGCCAGCTGGTCCGCTTGTTTCGGTCTGGTGAGCCCGTCAAAATGTCCAAGCGTGCCGGGACATTCGTGACGCTCCGGGACGTCGTGGAGGAAGTGGGCGCAGGGCCCGTTCGCTTCATGATGCTGTACCGGAAGAACGACGCGCCGCTCGATTTCGACTTCGCCAAGGTCACCGAGCAGTCGCGGGACAATCCGGTCTTCTATGTTCAGTACGCCCACGCCCGGGCGAGTTCGGTTCTGCGTAATGTTGCTGAGACGTTTGCGGACCTCAGTGTAGCGGAGGATGTGTTGGTGCAGGCCGACCTAAATCAGTTGAATGACGACGGGGAGATCGCCTTGATCCGTCGTCTGGCTCAATTTCCTCGTATTGTTGAGGGTGCAGCGCAAGCACATGAGCCACATCGGCTCAGTTTCTATCTTTACGATCTTGCTGGAGACTTCCATGGTCTTTGGAACAGAGGCAAAGACTTGCCACAATTACGTTTTATTNNAACACGTGCTCGTGTTGCGCTCGTGGCCGCCACAAAGCGTGTCTTGGCGTTGGGTTTGGGAATACTCGGCGTTCATGCCATGAACGAGTTGCGTTAGCCGGCCTGGGGCAGGGGGTAGTTCGAGGGACTTAAGCCATGTCCACGCGCGAGAGCGGGTTCGGCCGCTGGGCTGGCCGATCCGCAAAATTTGCATCAGATTTGATCAACAGGCACGCCGTCGCCTGCGCCGGGTAATCCTGGGACGCGAGCGCGGCCAACATCGAAAAGAGTGAGGTATCTTTCATGGTTCAAGGAGCGGGGCGGCCAGGTCAGCCAAACATTTTCGGTGCCGGCGGTGGTCCGAAATTCGCCCAGATGCCGACCTATCAGCCGGTGACGCGCGCGCCCGGAGAGGCGCCCCAAGCCGATCCGCAGGCGCCCTATCCGCCCCAGACGGCGCGGCCCCAGCAGCCTGCTCCGGCGCAAGCCCAGCAGCCCGCTCCCGTTCAGCCCACAGCCGCTCAGCCTGTGCCGGCCCAGCCTGCACCTCAGGCCATGCCGCCCCAGCCTGCGGCCTACCAGCCCCAACAGCCTCAACCGCAAGCCTTCGGTGGACAGCCGCCGGCCCAGCCGCAGGCCTACACGGCGCCCAGCCCCGCCGCGGCGCCGGGCGGCCAAGAGCTGCCGGACCTGAGCGACGCCGATCCGAATTTTCCCGACTCGATCTTCGGAGACTTCAAGAGCCCCGAAGCGAGCCCCCCGGAGGCCGATTTCGCCGCGCCGAACCCGGCTGCGGACGCTGGCCTCGATGCGGCCTTCCCCGAGCCGGTTGATGCCGGTTTCCCGGAGGCGAGCTTCCCGGAGACACCTGCGGCGGCCGGCGCGGACCCAGCGCTTGGCGGCGGCGAGATGGCATATGGCGCGTCGCCCTACGACCCGGCCGCGCAAGGTGCTGCTCAGGCGCCCATGCAGCAGCATCCGGGATATCCGCCCCAAGGCTACCCGCAGCAACACCCAGCGCCGCAAGCCCCTCAGGCTGCGCCTGGCGAGCCTGGACGTGCACTTCAGGCCCTTGACCCCGCCTACGACCAGCCCCCGCAAATCCCGCTGGGTGGCCAGCAGGGCATGGCGCCCCCGCCGCAGGACTACGCCGAGGCCGGGAGCGATGCCGATTTTATGGATGAGAGCCAGCTTGCTGCCGCGCCGGCGGGTAAGGGCTCCAAGTTGAAGAGTTCGCTGAAAGGCCGCAGCGCCGTCATGGTCGCAAGCGCACTGCTTGGAGCGATCGCGCTCGGCGGTGCTCTGGCCTACGCCTACAAGCAGAGCGGCGGGAGCGGCGAGGCGCCGATGATCACGGCCGACGCGACGCCGGTGAAGGAAGCCCCCGACCAGCCGGGCGGCAAGGAATTTCCTCACAAAAACAAACTGATCTACGATCGTCTGACCAATGGCGATCAACCTGGGTCCGAGCGTCTCGTGCCCCGCCAGGAAGACGTGGCGGTACCGGCCCTGCCGCCGGCAACCGCGACCCACAGTTTGCCGACGCCCGTTGCTACCACCGATTTGGCCAACCAGGCCCAGGCCGCGGCGGATGGTGCGCGCAAGGTCAATACCTTCGTCGTCCGTCCTGACGGCTCCGTCGAAGCTGCCGCAGCGGCTGCAGGCGCAGTTGCAGGCGCGGCCGGTGCGGCGACACAAACTGCCCAGAATGCTGCCGGCCAGGCGGCCCAGATGGCTCAGAACGCCACCGGAGCAGCCACCCAGGCCGCGAACGGCGCTGCCGCCCAAGCGGCGGGTCAGGCGGCCAACATGATGCCGGTGCCGGCGCCACAGGCTGCGCCGCAGCAGGTGGCCACTGCCAACCCGGCGCCAGCCGCAGCACCAGCGGCTCCCGCAGCCGACTCCAAATATGTCGTGCAGCTCGGCTCCAGCAAGAGCCAGACCGATGCGCTGGCGAACTTCGCCGATGCCCAGCAGAAATATCCGAGCCTGTTGAGCAGCCATCAGCCCGTCGTCCGCAAGACCGATCTCGGCGCCAAGGGCACTTGGTATCGGCTTCAGGTCGGGCCTCTGGCCGACAAGTCCGCGGCCTACAAGCTTTGCGGTCAGCTGAAGGCGAAAGGGCACGCCGACTGTCTGGTAATGGCGCAATAGGCCACGGAACGCTTGACCGCCGCGCGCGGCGGGGCTAGCCCCGCAACGTGACTTTCAAAGCTTTCATCTCGGGATGCGCGAGCACCGCGCTGACGCCTGCGGAGACTGAGCTCTTCGGACGCGAGCGGCCGTGCGGCCTCATCCTGTTCGCCAGGAACGTTCAGAGCCCCGGACAGGTCCAAGCGCTTGTCGCCGACTTCAAGGCTGCGGTCGGCAGCGACGAGGTGCTGATCCTCATCGACCAAGAAGGTGGCCGCGTGCAGCGGCTTCGTCCGCCGCATTGGCGGGCCATGCCGCCGGCCCGGGTATTTGGGGACCTCTATGCGTCCGATCCGGAAGCGGCCAAGCGTGCCGCGTTCGCAGGCGCCAGGCTGATCGCGGCTGAACTGACCGACCTCGGCATCAACGTGAACTGCACCCCATGCATCGACGTGCCCCAAGACGGCGCCCACGACATCATCGGCGACCGGGCGTTCTCCACAGATCCTGAAGTGGTGAGCGCCTTGGGGCGGGCGGTTATGGACGGCACGCTCGCAGGCGGCGTTCTGCCGGTCATCAAGCACGTGCCTGGCCACGGTCGCGCCCTAGCGGATAGCCACAAATCGCTGCCGCGGATCGATGCGTCCAAGGAAGAGCTCGAGCAGGTGGATTTCAAGCCGTTTCGAGCGCTGCACGATGCGCCCCTGGCGATGACCGCGCACGTTTTGCTGCCTGTTTGCGACGAGTGCCACCCTGCGACCCTCTCCCCCGCTATAATGGGGAAAGTGATTCGAGGTCAGATGGGATTGACCGGACTCATCATGAGTGACGACATCGGCATGGAGGCCCTTGAGGGCTCGTACGCGGACCGCACGCGCGCGGTGATCGCGGGCGGCTGCGATGTGGTGCTCCACTGCTCCGGCAAGTTCGCGGAGATGACCGACGTCGCCGTCGCAGCACCCCTTTTGGAAGGGAAGCCTGCGGAACGCTTCGAGGCGGCGAGGGCGGCTCTGCACGACCCTGAGCCTTTCGACGAGGCAGAAGCTTTGGCGCTGGTGACCGAGGCTGCCGGAACCCGCGTGGCGAGTCTTGGTCCAGACCCGACGGTGCAGGCATGAGCGGCGAAGACACACCAGTGACAGCAGAGGAGCCGCAAGGCCCTGGCGCTTCCGACATTGTTTCCGACTGGGAACAGGAGGCCGAGCGCATCGAGGACGGCGATCAGCTTCGGGTCGACGTTGAGGGGTTCGAAGGCCCGCTGGATCTCCTTTTGACGATGGCGCGAACCCAGAAGGTCGACCTCGCCAAGATTTCCGTGCTGGCGCTGGCGCAGCAATATCTCGACTTCATCGGAGAGGCTCGACGCCTGCGCTTGGAGATCGCCGCCGATTATCTCGTCATGGCCGCGTGGCTGGCCTTCTTGAAGTCGAAGCTCCTGCTTCCGGCTGAACCGTCGGAGGAGGGCGAGCCGACCGGTGAAGAGCTTGCCGCGCTCTTGGCCTTTAGGCTGAAGCGCCTTGATGCCATGCGCGATGCGGCAGCTCAGCTGATGACGCGCAAGCGCCTTGGCCGTGATGTTTTCGGGCGGGGGCTGCCGGAACCCATCCGCGTCACCAAGACCAGCGTTTATGAGGCGAATGTCTACGATCTCTTGAAAGCGTATTCCCAGCAGCGGCAGCGCACGGCGACGCACACGCTGCACATGGAGAAGCGCTCCGTATGGTCGCTTAAGGAGGCGCGCGACGAACTGGAGCGGCTCCTCGGTGTCGCCTGCGAGTGGGCGCCGCTCGATCAGCTGCTTCTGGAGTTCTTGGTGGACCCGGAGGTCCGGCGCACCGCGCTGGCGTCGAGCTTCACCGCGAGCTTGGAGATGACACGCGAAGGCACCCTTGAGATCCGCCAGTCGAAGTCGTTTGGACCGCTCCTGGTTCGCCGTCGCGGCGAAGCGGGTTGAGTTGAGTTGGATTTGCGTTGAATCGAGTGCAGTCAGTGGAGGAATGAGGCCACCGGTACCTGGCAGGCGCGTTACTGGCCGATACGCGAGGGGCATATCATGCCGAAACCCAAAATTTTGCCATCGAAGCTTGCTCGAGATAGGCGCGAGGCAGATGAGTCCAAGGCAGATGAGTCCAAGCCGAACCTGACCGCGGTGCTCTCCGACATATCGAAGCTGTCGGAGGATGAGGGCGAGGCCAAAGGCGGGTCGGCCCTGGTGAAGCTGGATCAGGCGATGCGTGCGGTGGTCGCAGAACATACAAAGAAGACGGATGCGGGGATGCCAATGACAATGAACCAAGCGGAAAGGGCAGAGGACATGACGGCGGAAGAGGACGAGCAGAGCGTGCAAGCGCCCATGCTGCCGCTGCCGTCCAACGTGATGGCGCTGCCCTCCGCCGATCGGCGCGAGAAGCTGCGGATCATCGAGGCTCTGCTGTTCGCCGCGCCCGAGCCGCTCAAAGAGGCGGAACTGGCGAAGCATTTCGGCGAGGGCGAAGACGTGAAGGCGTTGCTGGAGGAGCTGCAAGGCCTCTATGCCGGCCGTGGCGTCAATGTCGTACGCGTGGCCGGAAAGTGGGCCTTCCGTACCGCCGACGACCTGTCCTTCCTGCTGGAGCGCCAGGCCGTGCAGCAACGCCGCCTGTCGCGCGCGGCCCTGGAGACCCTGGCGATCATCGCCTACCACCAGCCTGTGACCCGTGCCGAGATCGAGGAGATCCGGGGCGTGTCCACGTCCAAGGGGACGATTGACGTTCTTCTGGAGACCGGCTGGATCAAGCTCAGGGGCCGCCGCCGCGCACCGGGGCGTCCCGTCACCTATGGCACCACGGAGTATTTCCTGGAGCATTTCGGCTTCGAGCAGATCCAGGATCTTCCAGGGCTTTCCGAGCTGAAGGGTGCCGGTCTCCTGGATTCCAACCTGCCGCCTGGATTCGCCATGCCGAACCCGGACGATGCGCCCGACTTGCGCGAGGACGAGACGCCGCTGGAGGAAGAGCCGCTGGGCGAGGGCGAAGACGACGAGCCTCTGGGCGCTGGCGATACGGAAGAGCAGGAAGGCAGCGCGGGCGAAAAGGCCTAGAGCCGCCCCTCGCGCCTCATTGCATGAGGGTAGGGCGTTGCCTTGAGGGGCGCCCCTCGCGTAGACCAGCCTGATGCTTGAGTTTCTCAAGATACGGACCCGCTCATTGAGCGAAGCCGCCGCCGCAAAGCGTGCGGTCCGCAAAGCCGCTCGCGGCAAAGCAGTGCGTGGCACGACCGCCGTGACCTTCGCTGCGCGTCTGGACCTGGAGCATGTGTGGCGCCGCTACGGCGAGGCATACGCGCTCCAAGACGTCACCCTCGAAGTGCCCGCCAGCACGGTCTTGTGCCTTCTGGGCCCTTCCGGCTGCGGCAAGACCAC
>DGOS01000112.1:6466-6612 GCA_002390155.1 Hyphomicrobiaceae bacterium UBA4460
CACTTAAGCATTCTCGACAACGTCGCGTTCGGCTTGCGGTCGCTGACCAAATCGCAAGGCCGCGCCGAGGCGTTGCACGCGCTGGAGCGCGTGGGGCTTGCCCAATACGCCAAGGAGTATCCGCACATTTTGTCCGGCGGCGAGCA
>DGOS01000110.1 GCA_002390155.1 Hyphomicrobiaceae bacterium UBA4460
GACGGCGTCGCGGTAGGTGATCGTTCGCGCGGTCATCTGGCCGTCTCCTCCACTTTGCGCGGTGTGTAAACGTCGCGTTCCAGATCCTCCTCCGGCTCCCACGGTGACTCCTCGGCATAGCGGACCGCTTCGTCGATGGTGCGCGCCGCCTCTTCCTCCAGTCCGTCGATATCGGACTGGCTTAGCAGCTGGGTTTCAATGACCCACTTGCTAAATTGCACCACGGGCCCCCGTGTCTTCCACTGCGCGATCTCCTGCTTCTGCCGATAAAGGTCTGGATCGAACATGGAGTGAGCACGAAAGCGGTACGTCTTATTCTCCAGGAAACGTGGCCCACCGCCGTTCTGGATGGCCCCGACTGCACTCAACGCCGCGGCCCTGACCGCGACGACGTCCATACCGTCGACATCTTCGCCCGCGATGCGATAGCTCTTGGCATGTTGCAGAATGCTAGTCTCCGACTCCGACCGGCTGAGCCCCGTGCCCATCGCATAGCCGTTGTTCTCGCAGACGAACAACACGGGCAATTGCCAAAGCGCGGCGAGATTCATGGATTCGTGGAACTCACCCTCCGCTGCGGCCCCTTCGCCGAAGAAACAGCACGTGACGCGGTTAAGCTTCTGCATCTTGTCGGCGAGCGCCAGCCCGACGGCGAGCGGCAGCCCGCCCCCGACGATGGCGTTGCCGCCGTAAAAGCGGTGCTTCTTGTCGAAGATATGCATAGACCCGCCGCGCCCCCGGCTGGAGCCGCTGGCCTTGCCATACATTTCGGCCATCACCTCGCCGGGCGGCAGCCCTCGGGCAAGCGCATGGCCATGCTCGCGGTAGGTGGCGACCACTGCGTCGTTAGGCGAAAGGGCGCGCATTACGCCGACTGCGTTGGCCTCTTCGCCGATATAGAGGTGCAGGAAACCGCGAATCTTCTGCGCACTGTAGAGTTCGGCGCATTTTTCCTCGAACCGGCGAATGAGGATCATCTGGCCCAACAGTGCCATGGCCTCAGCCCGAGACAATGAGACTTCGTTGTCCGCGCTCATTCGTTACCCTCCAGTGTCGAGGTGTCGCCTTCCGGCAGGCCGAGCTCGCGCGCCTTCAGGAGACGTCGCATGATCTTGCCTGATCGGGTTTTCGGCAGGGTCGCCCGAAACGCCAGGAGGCGCGGGGCGACGGCGGGGCCGAGCCGCTTGCGTGCATGTGCGAGGATGTCCTTGGTCAGCGCTTCCGATTGCCTGTAGCCCGGATTGAGTGCAACAAACGCCTTGACCACCTCGCCGGTGATCGGGTCCGGCACGCCGATGACGCCGGCTTCGGCAACGGCCTCGTGCTCGATCAACGCGCTTTCGACCTCGAAGGGACCGATCAGGTGCCCGGCTGACTTGATGATGTCGTCCGCGCGGCCGACGAACCAGAAGTACCCGTCGGCATCGCGCGTCGCAAGGTCCTCGGTCAGATACCAGTCGCCGGCAAAGCATTTCCGGTAGCGGGCTTCCTCGCCGAGGTAGCCGCGAAACATCGACGGCCAGCCTCGCTTCAGAGCAAGCTCGCCCTTCGTATCGGGTGTATCGATGAGTTCGACGCCATCATCCGTGCGCCGCACGATGGCCGCCTCAATCCCTGGAAGTGGCTTGCCCATCGAGCCCGGATTGATATCCATCGAGGCATAGTTCGCGATCATTATGCCACCCGTCTCGCTCTGCCACCAGTTGTCGTGGATCGGCAGCCCGAGAACGCGCTCCCCCCAGAGCACGGCTTCGGGGTTGAGCGGCTCACCGACGCTGGCGATGAAGCGGAGCGAGGACAGATCGAAGCTGCCCGGCATCTCATCGCCCGCCCGCATCAGCATGCGGATCGCGGTCGGCGCGGTGTACCAAACGTTAACCTTTTCCTCGGCTAGAATGCCGTACCAACGTTCCGCGTTGAACTCCGCCTCATCCGCGATCGCCGTGCAGCCAATCACCAGAGGCCCGATGATGCCGTAGGACGTTCCCGTGACCCAGCCGGGGTCGGCGGTGCACCAATAAGTATCTTCCGGATGCAGGTCGAGCGCGAACCGGGCGGTTGCGCGGTGGGCGGCGACGGCACCGTGGACGTGCATCGCGCCCTTGGGCTTGCCCGTCGTGCCGCTGGTGAAGTGCAGCGTCGACAGCTCATCGGCCTGTGTGTCGACGTAGGTGAACTCGTTGCTGGCGCTGCCAATGAGACTGTCGAAATCGTGCCCGCCCTCGCCCCCGCCGACCAGGATGACGTGACGCAACGACGTTAGGTCCGGCAGCACCGGCGCAACCTTGCGGCGAAACAAGCGCTCCGTCGTGACCAGCACGGAAGCACCAGCGATCCTCATGCGGGCTTTGATCGGTTCCGGACCGAACGCGGAAAACAGCGGACAGAACACCGCGCCGCATTTCCATGTCCCAAGCGCGCTGACGAAGAGTTCCGGGACGCGCCCCAGGAGGCTGAAGACCTTTTCGCCGCGTTCGGCACCGAGATCCTTCAGCGCATTCGCGAACCGTGCGGAGAGGTCCTTAAGGTCGCGGTAAGTGTATTCGCGTGTGGAGCGATCCTTCCTGATCCACCTTAAAGCGACGCGGCCGCCATCGCCCGCATCGACATGGCGGTCTGCAGCCTCGTAGGCGATGTTGATCCCGCTCCCGCCCGGCAGACCGGCCAATTCCGCGGTGGCCGCATCCCAAGTAAACGCCTGCCGGATCGCGTCGTAGTCGGTGAGATTGGGCGATGGAACTCCCGACTTTGCGGCTTTGACGATTATCTCGTTTGGCATCGGTGATCCTCTCCTGGCTCTCACGCCTAGACGATGGGCCGGCGGTCTGACCGGCTCCCGTGGCTAGCTGGGGAAGTGCTGCTCGATCCGGTCGAAAGCCTTCTCGATTTCCTCGTCGGATACACAGAATGCCATGCGGACATGGCCTTCACCTGAAGGCCCGAACGCCGACCCCGGCGTAACGCAGACCTGCGCCTTGTTCAGAAGGTCCAGGCAGAATTGGGTCGCGTTCTCGTGGGCTGTTTCAATGCGGGGAAAGACGTAGTAGGCGCCACGCGGCCGGATATAGGAGAACACATGGCGGACGCGGTCGAGGCGCCCACAGATGAGATTGCGGCGCCGGTCGAGAATGGATCTGAATTCATCGAGGTGATCCCCGCTGCCGCGCAATGCGGCCAGACCTGCCAGCTGCGAAGGCCGCGGCGCGCATATCAAGGTCGCATCGTGCAGCTTCAGCATCTGACGTTTCAAAGCCTCCGGCACGACGGCGTAGCCGAGCCGCCACCCGCTCATCGCGTGGCACTTGGAGAAGCTGAAAAGGTAGGCCACGTTGCCTGCGTAGGCTTCGGCTGAGGCGAGATTGAAGCAGTCGGAGGCCCGGTGGAACGCGAAGTGGCTGTAAGGATCGTCGAGCACCACAAGTATTCCGTGGCGCAGCGCGATTTCGCCGACAGAAAGGAGAACCTCACGATCGAGAATGGTGCCCGTCGGATTCGATGGTGTGACAAGCAGGATTGCCCGGGTGCGTGGCGAGATCAGCGGTTCCAGCTTGCCGATGTCGGCGCCCCAGCCACGCGCCTCGTCGAGCGGCCAATAGATCGGTTGGCCGCCGCACGCCATGATCTGCTGAACATGAGAGGCGAAGCCGGGATCGGTGAGGATGACCTCATCTCCGTCGTCCAGGATCGTATCGAGAACGACCTTGACGCCTTCCATGTTGCCGGCGGTAACGACGACGTTGCGCCCTGCTGAGACGCGGAGGCCGGTCAGTGCGAAGTGAGTGTCGGCAACGGCCTCACGAAGTTGCGGCAAGCCGTCGGGTAACGTGTACTTGCCGGCGTCCGGGTCCTCACGGAGAGCCTCCGCGACCGCCTCGCGAATGTGCTCAGGCGTGCGAAAGGACGGGAGTCCCCATGTCAGGGAAGCGACATCCGGCAGCTTNNGCCGCCCGGATCGCCATATCCTTGATCGCCGACATGGACAGCTGAGCTGTCCGACAGGAGGCATAAGGCGATCGTGTTACGGTCATTTAGCCATTCCACCGTTTGAGGTTCTGGCCTGGTCGTTCTTCTTGGCATTTCAATTAGTCCCCGCCGCAGGACGGCAGGCCTTGATCTTCATCAATGGGAAAGGGAACGGGGATCGCCGCAGCGCGAAAATTCGTACCCTGGTTCAGAGCCCTTGATGCAGATCATCGGCAGAAGCCATGCATCTCGACGAGGTGAGGGCGGTGCGTGAGCTCGCGGTGTGTGAACCC
>DGOS01000001.1 GCA_002390155.1 Hyphomicrobiaceae bacterium UBA4460
CCGGCATTGTTGACCAGCACATCGAGCCGGCCATGTGTCTGCTTGATGTCGTCCATCAAGGCTTTCACCTGCGCAGTGTCGGCGATGTCGACAGTCTGTGCGCTCGCCGCGCCGTTCGCCTTGACGATGGCGTCGGCGGTCTCCTTTGCCGCATCGCCGTCGATATCGGCGACTACGACATGCGCGCCCTCGCGCGCGAACGTCTCGCAGATGGCACGGCCAATGCCGGCGCCACCGCCCGTTACAAGCGCGATTTTGTCGTCAAGCCGCCGCATCGGAGCCCTTTATCGGTTCTGGCGGCGTCCATTTCTGCCGCATGGTGACAAGTTCCTCGGCGATACTTGGATGAAGCGCCATGGTGGAATCGAGTTGCGGCTTGGTAACGCCGAGTTTCAGAGAAATTGCGGCCATCTGCGCAATCTCCGCCGCATCGGGTCCGAGCAGATGAACGCCGAGAACCTTCTCGGTTGCGGCGTCGACAACGATCTTGATGAGCACCGTCTCGTCACGCCCGCTGATTGTTGCACGCATGGGCCGGAAGCTCGACTTATAGATGTCGACTTCGCGGTACTTCTTCCGCGCCTCTTCCTCGGTCAACCCAACGGTGCCGATCTCCGGCTCGGTAAACACCGCCGTCGGAATGAACGTATAGTCCATCACCGTGGGGCGGCCTTCGAACACCGTCTCCACGAACGCCGTCCCCTCGCGAATGGCCACGGGCGTCAGGGCAACCCTGTCGCTGACGTCACCCGCCGCGTAGATGCTGTCGACGGAGGACTTGGAGTATTCGTCGACGACAACGTTGCCGTTCCGGCCAAGCTCCACACCTGCGTCTTCCAAGCCCAGCCCTTTCGTGTTGGGCCCACGCCCAGTGGCCGCCATCACCAGAGACGCACAAACCGAGCTGCCGTCCTTCAGCGCCACCCGGTAGCCGCCGCCGTCTTTCTCGACAGCAGCGATATCTGCGTTCATGTGCAAATCGACACCCCGGTCGCGCATAGCCTCGGCCAAGCCGTCCCGCAAATCCATGTCGAAGCCCCGCAAGACCTGCTCGCCGCGATGGAGCACGGTCACCGCGACACCGAGTCCGGCGAAGATCGAGGCGAACTCCATACCGATATAGCCGGCGCCGATAACAACGATGCTGTCGGGAAGCGCCTCGAGCTGAAAGCACTCGTTCGAACTGATGAGATGTTCTTTACCGGGAACGTCCGGCATTGACGGAGACCCGCCCGTCGCAATCAAAATGTAATCAGCCGAGATGGGCGCCTCGCGATCCGCAAGACGCACGCCGTGCGGACCGTCCACCGTCGCGCGCGTAAGGAAGCGGTCGACGCCGGCATTCTCCAGCGTTCGCGTATAGGCGCCGTTCAGCCGGTCGACCTCTCGGTGCACGTTGTGGATCAGCGTCGGCCAATCGAACTGCAGATCCTCGTAGTCCCAGCCGAACTTGCGCGCATCTTCGATCTCGCCGCCATAACGGCTGGCATAGACGAGCAGCTTCTTCGGCACGCATCCGCGGATCACGCAGGTGCCGCCAATGCGGTATTCCTCGGCAATGCCGACGCGCTTGCCGAGCGCCGCGGCGAGCCGCGCGGCCCGCACGCCGCCCGATCCGGCGCCAATAACGAAGAGGTCGTAATCGTACTCAGACACGGATCGCCTCATGCTCCCGGATGGTGGATCGCTTGGACCCCATCGGCACCGCCAATGATCGCGATGTCGGCCAGCCCCAAGAACAAGCCATGTTCGACGACGCCGGGAACCCGCTTCATTGCGAAGGCCAATACTTCGGGCTCGGGAATCTTGTGGAAGGCGCAATCGACGATGAGGTTTCCTTGATCGGTGACATACGGCGCATCGCCCTGCCCCGGCCGAAGCCGGATCTCGCCCTCGCAGCCGGCCTCGGCCGCCAAAGCCTCGATCAGCCGCATGGTTGCCCGCAAACCGAACCGCACCACTTCGATAGGCAGCGGGTGCGACCCGAGCGTCTTCGAAACCTTGCTGTCGTCGGCAATCACCACCATACGATCCGACGCCGTCGCCACGATCTTCTCGCGCAGAAGCGCGCCCCCTCCGCCTTTGATCAGACGGAGTTGGTCGTCGATCTCGTCGGCGCCATCGACGGTGAGGTCGAGCTGCGGGGTCTCGTCGAGAGACGACAGCGGAATGCCAAGCTTTTCGGCGTGCGCGTGCGTGGCCTCGGACGTGGGCACGCAGATGACCTCAAGGCCGTTGCGCACAAGCCCGCCGACCGCCTCAACGAAGTGGTAGGCGGTCGAGCCCGTGCCCAACCCGAGCCGCATGCCAGGCTTGACCAATTCGATGGCGGCCTTCGCCGCATTGGCTTTGAATTCGTCGACCTTCGCCGCGCTGTCCGCCATTAGCCTTCGAGCCCTCCCATCATGACGTATTTCAGCTCCAAAAATTCTTCGATGCCATGATGGGAGCCTTCGCGGCCTTGGCCCGACTCCTTCACGCCGCCGAACGGCGCCAGCTCCGATGAGATGATGCCTTCGTTGACGCCGATCATGCCATATTCGAGCGCCTCGGCCACCCGCCAAGCGCGTGAAAGGTTGCGCGTGAAGAAATACGCAGCAAGCCCGTACGGCGTCCCGTTGGCCAACGCGATGGCGTCATCTTCGTCTTTGAATCGGAATAGCGGGGCGACAGGGCCGAACGTCTCTTCTTGGGCGATTTGCATCTCAGGGGTCACCTCGGCCAGCACCGTCGGCTCATAGAACGTCCGCCCCAAAACGTGCCGCTTGCCGCCCATGAGCACTTTGGCGCCTTTGGCTACAGCATCCGCCACATGCGCTTCGACCTTCGCGACCGCCGCATCGTTGATGAGCGGGCCTTGCGTAACGCCGTCCTCATGGCCGGCACCCAGTTTGAGATTTGTGGCCGCCGCCGCGAGTGCCTCGGCGAAGCGGTCGTAGATGCCGTCTTGCACCAAGATGCGGTTGGCGCACACGCACGTTTGACCCGAGTTTCGGTATTTGGACGCCAAAGCGCCCTCGGCGGCCGCGTCCACATCGGCGTCGTCGAACACGATGAAGGGCGCATTGCCACCGAGCTCGAGCGAAAGTTTCTTCACGGTATCCGCCGACTGCCGCATCAGGAGCTTCCCCACCTCGGTCGATCCGGTGAACGTGATCAGCCGTACTAGGGGGTTCGCCGTCATCTCCCCGCCAATTGTTTCCGCATCGCCGGTCACGACATTGAACACGCCGGGCGGAATTCCTGCGCGTTCGGCGAGCCCGGCAAGCGCAAGTGCGCTGAGCGGCGTCTCCGGCGCCGGCTTCAACACCACCGTGCACCCCGCCGCGAGCGCCGGCGAAACCTTGCGCGTGACCATGGCGTAGGGAAAATTCCAAGGTGTAATCGCCGCCACGACACCAACCGGCTGCCGCAGCACGAGCATGCGGCCGCTTTTCTTTGGCGTTGGAATGATCTCGCCAAGGATGCGTTTCGCCTCCTCCGAATAGAGCTCGGTGAAGGACGCGCCGTAGTCCACTTCGGACCGCGCTTCGGCGAGCGGCTTTCCCTGCTCCGCGGTCATGAGCTGCGCCAGCTCTTCCCTGTGATCGCGCTGAAGCTCGTACCAGCGCCGCAAGATGGCGCCGCGTTCCTTGGCCAACATGCCGCTCCAAGCGGGAAACGCCGCATGCGCCGCCTCGATGCCTGCACGCGTTTCCGCTTGGCCCAGAGATGGGACCTGGCCTACGCAATCGCCGGTCGCGGGATTGATCACCTCGTGCGCGGGCGTGCCGACCCAATTCCCGTCGATCAGGCAACGCTCCTTGAGGATGTCGAACGTTCTCTGCTGCATGGCCCGCTCTCTACGCCGCCACCAGTCAAGCCGCAAGAGGTTGCCAGGCCGCGGGCCCCATGGGACAGAGGCGCATGCTGAACGGGGCCACCATCGTCTTCGACATCGACGGCACGCTGATCGATACCGCGCCCGATCTCACCAACGCGCTGAATCATGCCCTTATGGCACGTGGCCGTGAGCCCCTACCTGCCGCTAGCGTGCGGGCGGCCGTCGGCCGTGGCGCCCGGGTCATGATCGAACGGGCCCTCGCCTTCACCGCGGCGGAAGAGGACGTCGAGGCCATGCTGGCGGATTTTCTCGTCCACTACGAGGCCAACATCGCCGCGGAGAGCCGCCCTTTTCCAGGCGCCATCGCAGTCCTGGAACGGCTTACCGCGGCCGGTGCCAAGCTCGCCGTCTGCACCAACAAGCGCGAACACCTGACCCGCCTACTCCTGCAAGCCTTGGAAATCGAATACTTTTTCGGGGGCATCGCCGGGCGCGACACGTTCGAGGTATCAAAGCCCGATCCAGGCCATCTGTTGGGCGCCATCGCGCTGACCGACGGCGATCCGTCCCGCGCCGTCATGATCGGCGACAGTGCGGTGGACATCCAGGCGGCGCGCGGCGCATCCGTCCCCTCGATCCTCGTGGACTTCGGCTATTGCCCCCCACCGCCCGAGGGGCCCCAGCCTGACGCGGTCATCGGGCATTTCGACGCGCTGGAGGAAAACGCCCTAGAGCTGCTGACCCCCTTGACAGACAAGGCCAGCACACCGTCCTATTCGGGCCGTTGATCGGCGCGTGCCACACTCGCGCCAGACCTCGCCTTCAGTTTCGGCGTCGTAAGCCTTGCGCCAAGGAGAGACAGGAATGCGTACACGCATCGTGACCAGCGCCTGCCTGATACTGCTCATGAGCGGCGGCGCCCTTGCCGACGACGAGCAAGCCTGCATGGACCAGCTCGCGAAAGCCGAGGCCCTGGTCGACGAGCGGTTCGAAGCCAAAGCTCTCAGCGAGGGCGACGTCGAGGACGTCAACATGCTGCTGGACGAGGCCGACGCAGCGTGTACCGAGGGGGAATATAAGAAGGCGAAGAAGTCCATCGCCAAGGTCAAGAAATTGGTCGCCTCGTCGGCGAAGCCGGCTGCGGAAGCTCCAGCGGCTCAGCCGGCTCCGGCGGCTCAGTAGCCAAGTTCTCAAATCAGGCAGCGTCTCAAGGCGCGGCTGCCTTGACTTCCCTCTGCTGCCTTGACTTCCCTTAGGGCCAATCGCTAAATCCCACGCTCCAGCCGCGCCGCAAGACCTTCGGGCCAAGGCGGCGCGAGGAATTCACGCGACAACGGGCGGTTAGCTCAGCTGGT
>DGOS01000115.1 GCA_002390155.1 Hyphomicrobiaceae bacterium UBA4460
GAATTGAAGTCGCAATAGGGGCATTTGGCCATGCAGAACGGCCAGTGCACATAAACTCCGAACGGCTCGTCATTCGACATTGGAGTAGGCAGCCTCGATCAACTGCTCGAAAGCGCGCATGCGGTGCGACAGCGCGTTCTTTAGCTCGCGGTCCATCTCGCCGAAGGTCTCGTCGTGACCATCCGGCATGAAGATCGGATCATACCCGAAACCGCGGTCACCGCGCGGTGGCCAGTGGATCGCGCCGAAGACTTTGCCTGTGAGCACCATGTCTTCGCCGTTCGGTGCGGCGAGAGCCAGCGCGCAGGTGAAGTTGGCGCGTGTATAGGCGCCGCCGGTCTTCTCAAGTTCCTCGTGCACTTTGACCATGGCCTTGGCGAAGTCTCTCTCCGCCCCGCCCCAGCGTGCGGAGTAGATCCCGGGTGCGCCGCCGAGCGCCTCCACTTCAAGCCCAGAGTCGTCGCCCAGCGCCATCAATTGGGCATCCGCCGCCGCCGCGCGCGCCTTGAGGAGCGCATTCTCCTCGAACGTGCTGCCGGTTTCCTCGGGCTCGGGCAGGTCAAGACTTCCGGCCGAGACGCATTCAATGCCGTAGGGTTCAAACAGTTCGCCCAGCTCGCGCACTTTGCCTTCGTTGTGGCTGGCGATGACCAGCTTCGAGCCGCGGTGAAGGGCGCCGGGCTTAAGCAACTGTGAGCTTCTGGAGTTCGACGAGCTCGGCGATCCCGCCCCGCGCGAGCAACATCAGCTGATCGAACTGCTCTTGGGCAAACGGCTCCGTCTCAGCCGTACCCTGGACCTCGACGATGCCGCCGGAGCCCGTCATCACGAAGTTGGCGTCGGCGTCGGCCTCCGAATCCTCGGCGTAGTCGAGGTCGAGCACCGCCTCGCCGCCATAAAGACCGCAGCTGACGGCCGCCACATGATCGCGCAGCACTTTGCCCTTGATCATGTTGCGCGCTTCCATCCAGGCGACCGCATCGTGGAGTGCCACCCAGGCGCCCGTGATGGCGGCCGTGCGGGTGCCGCCGTCGGCCTGGAGCACGTCGCAGTCGATGATGATCTGCTTCTCGCCGAGCGCGGCGAGATCCGTCACCGCGCGCAAGGAACGGCCGATCAGGCGTTGGATTTCCTGGGTGCGGCCAGACTGCTTGCCCGCCGCCGCCTCGCGACGCATGCGCTCATTGGTGGCGCGGGGCAACATGCCGTACTCCGCCGTCACCCAGCCGCGGCTCGACCCCTTCAGCCAGGGCGGCACCGACTCGCCGGCCGTGGCCGTGCACAAGACATGGGTCTCGCCAAAACGAACGAGGCAAGAGCCCTCCGCCTGGCGCGACACGGCGCGTTCGAGGGTCACGGGACGAAGCGCGTCAACGGCGCGGTTGGACGGACGGGTAATGGCTAAACTCCTGGAAAATAGGCCAAGGCCGCGCACCCTAGAGGAGGCACTTGCCGGGGAAAAGCCCTTTCCCCAACTCTGCCGTGGCGCGGGCTTGTGCGGTCCGGAACGAGAAGATACCACCCTTGGAACATGGCCCAGAGCGAGACCACGGCCGGAGGCGCACGCGCGGCCTCGGGGAGCGCTGCCACCAAGGCGGGGGCTATTAGCGCCACGCCGGTTCAAGGCGCTACGCCCATGATGGCGCAGTACCTGGAGATCAAGTCGGCCAACGCCGACAGCCTGCTGTTCTACCGCATGGGCGATTTCTATGAGCTGTTCTTCGAGGACGCGGCAATCGCCTCGCGCGCGCTCGGGATCGCGCTGACCAAGCGCGGCAAGCATCTTGGGCAGGACATCCCCATGTGCGGCGTGCCGGTGCACGCGGCGGACGATTACCTCCAGCGGCTGATCGCCCAAGGGCACCGGGTTGCCGTGTGCGAGCAGACCGAGGACCCGGCGGACGCCAAGAAGCGCGGGCCGAAGGCCGTGGTACGGCGCGATGTCGTCCGCCTGGTGACGCCCGGGACGCTCACCGAGGAGTCGCTGCTCGATGCCCGGGCGCATAATTTCCTCACCGCGCTGTTCCGGGCACCTCATAAGGAAGGCGCCGAACCCGTCTTCGCGCTTGCCTCCATCGACATCTCCACCGGAGAACTCCTTGCCGCCTCTGCGCGTCTCACCGATCTGCCCGGGGAGCTGTCGCGCATTCGCCCCGGCGAGGTTCTCGTTGGTGAGGATCTCGCGGGCGATGACGATATTCGCCGCCATGTCGATGAGGCCGGCGCCGCGCTCACGCCTTGCCCGCGCGCCCATTTCGACTCCGTGCGCGGAGAACGCGCGCTCAAAGAGCGGCTTGGCGTGGCCGCGCTCGATGCCTTCGGCGACTTCACGCGGGGCGAATTGGCCGCGCTCGCCGGCCTCCTCACTTATGTGGAGATCACGCAAGTGGGGCGTGCGCCGCTGCTGCGACCGCCGCGAAAAGAAGCGGCAGGGAGCCTCCTTCTTATTGACGCCGCGACTCGCACCAATCTCGAGCTGTCGCGCTCCAACCAGGGCGCACGGAACGGCAGCCTTCTCGCCGCCATTGACCGCACCGTCACCGCCGCCGGCGCACGCGAGTTGGGCAGCCGTCTCGCCAGCCCCTTAACGAATGTCGAGGCCGTGAATGCACGCCTCGATGCGGTCGCCTATCTCGTTGACGAGCCGCGGTTGCGCCAGGAGCTCCGCGAGGCGCTGAAAGCCGCGCCCGATCTTTCTCGCGCGCTTGCACGGCTGGCGTTGGGCCGAGGCGGCCCCCGCGATCTCGGCGCTGTAGCGGCGAGCATCCGCGCCGCGCACGATCTCGCCACACATATTTTGCGCGCAAGCGAGGCGCTCGGCCTGCCGCGCGAGTTGATGGGGATCGCCGAACGCCTTGCCGCCGCGCCGTCCGGGATGGAACAGGCCTTGGTTGCGGCGCTTGCCGACGCGCTTCCCGTCAACGCCCGCGACGGCGGCTTCATCCGTGACGGCTTCAATGCCGATCTGGATGAGCATCGGCAATTGCGTGACGGCAGCCGGCAAGTGATCGCGGGACTCCAGACGACCTACGCGGAGGCAACCGGCGTCAAGTCCCTCAAAGTGCGCCACAACAACGTGCTCGGCTATTTCGTCGAGGTCACGGCGCTGCATGCGCCAACGCTCACCAAGCCGCCGCATGTGGAAACGTTCGTTCACCGCCAGACCATGGCAAACGCGGTGCGGTTCTCGACATCCGAACTCGCGGAGCTCGACGCGCGCATCACCTCGGCCGCCGACCGCGCGCTCGCGCTCGAACTCGATATTTTTGCCACGCTTACGAAAGACGTCCTCGCCGAGGAGCAGGCACTGTCTGCAGCGAGCGCCGCTCTCGCCGAGCTCGACCACTACGCGGGGCTCGCCGAGCTGGCTGTCGAGCAGAGCTATGTGCGTCCGGACGTTGACGACAGCGCCGCCTTCGACGTCGAAGAGGCGCGCCACGCGGTCGTCGAGCAAACGCTGGAGCGCAACGATGGCGCAAGCTTCGTCGGCAATGACTGCCATCTAGGTGAAGGTAACGGCACCGGTACGTGCATCCTCGTCGTCACCGGGCCCAACATGGCCGGCAAGTCGACGTTCCTGCGCCAGAACGCGCTCATCGTCGTGCTTGCGCAAGCGGGCGCCTTTGTGCCCGCGAAGTCCGCGCATGTCGGCATTGTCGATCGTCTGTTTAGCCGCGTCGGTGCAGCCGACGATCTGGCGCGCGGCCGCTCCACCTTCATGGTCGAGATGGTGGAGACCGCCGCCATTTTGAATCAAGCGACTGCGCGCTCCTTCGTGGTGCTGGACGAAATCGGCCGGGGCACCGCGACCTTCGATGGTCTGTCCATCGCCTGGGCGGCGCTCGAATATCTGCACGAGGTCAACCGCTCCCGCGTGCTGTTCGCCACGCACTACCACGAGCTCACGGAGCTC
>DGOS01000092.1:0-23567 GCA_002390155.1 Hyphomicrobiaceae bacterium UBA4460
CGTCGCGCGATGGGGCCTCGGGATCGTAAGCTGAATGGCGCGGCAAAGGCGTCAATGAGATAGACTGGGGAGAAGAGGGGAACCAAACATGGCCCAGGCCCACGCGAAACCGCAACACGACTATCACATTCTCAATCCGAGTCCGTGGCCCATCATTGGCGCGCTTGGCGCACTTTCGTTGGCCATCGGCCTGTTGATGTACTTCGTGTCGAAGAAGGCGGGCGATCCGCAGCTTTGGTACGTCATCCCGGGTCTGGCGCTGGTCGTTCTCACCATGTTCGGCTGGTGGCGCGACGTTATCAAAGAGGCGCACGAAGGCCATGAGACGCCGGTTGTGCAGCTTCACTTGCGCTACGGCATGATCCTGTTCATCGCCTCGGAGGTGATGTTCTTCGTCGCCTGGTTCTGGGCCTATTTCGACGTGGCTCTGTTCCCCGCCAGCGAGGTCACCTATGCCCGCACGGAAGTCACCGGCGGTCAGTGGCCGCCTATCCCGAGTGACGAAACGGGCGTGGCGGGCCTCGGCTATTTCGGCCACACCTTCAATCCGTGGGGCTTGCCTTGGGTCAATACGTTGATCCTGCTGACCTCGGGTACGACGGCGACCTGGGCCCATCACGCGATGCTGCAGAATGACCGCAAGAATTTGGTCTGGGCACTCGCGATCACGGTCGTGCTCGGCGTACTCTTCACCTGCCTGCAGGCTTATGAGTACATGCATGCCGGCTTTGGGTTCGCAGACCACATCTATGGCTCGACCTTCTTCATGGCGACCGGGTTCCACGGCTTCCATGTGATCGTCGGCACGGTCTTCTTGCTTGTCTGCCTGTTCCGGGCCATGCAAGGCCACTTCTCGCCGAAGCAGCACTTCGGCTTCGAGGCCGCCGCTTGGTACTGGCACTTCGTCGACGTTGTCTGGCTGTTCCTGTTCACCTGCATCTATGTGTGGGGCGCAGGGTCCGCTCCCGGACACTAGCGGCGAACAATCGTCTATTCTGGGGGGCGGTCGTAGGACCGTCCCCCTTTTTATTTCGGCCTGAGTAAAGATGACCAACGTTCACGATCCAAACGTCCCCCTCGGCGCGACCATCCGGTCCGGCCTGACGGGGCGCTGTCCGTCCTGCCACAAGGGCAAGATGTTCGCCGGCTATCTCACGCTCGCACCGCGCTGCGAGACCTGCGAGCTTGACTACGGCTTTGCCGATGCGGGCGATGGGCCTGCCGTCTTCGTCATTCTCATCACCGGCTTCATCGTGGTCGGCCTCGCGCTCATCGCCGAGATTCTCTACCAGCCATCTTATTGGTTGCACGCGCTCGTGTGGGGCAGCCTCGCCATCGTCTTGCCTTTGCTTCTGCTTCGGTGCTTCAAGGGCGTGCTTGTCGCGCTCCAGTTCCGACACAAGGCAGAAGAAGGCAAGCTGCTATCCGAGTAGGCGCGCGATGCAAACCGGCAGCCTCCTGAAGCTGACGATCGCTACGCTTATTGGCGTGTCCCTGCTTGTCGGCCTTGGGGTATGGCAACTCCAACGCTTGGAGTGGAAGGAAGGCATCATCGCCAGGATCGAAGCGCGAACCGAACGCGAGCCCATGTCGCTGGAGCGGGCCCTCGATATTGTCCGCAGGTACCCGAACCCGGACTATTTCCCCGTGCGCGTCGAGGGGCGCTTCCATCACGACCGGGAGCGCTATCTCTATGCGTTGTCTCTCGAAGGCGAACCTGGCTGGCACGTCATTACGCCCTTGGAGACCGTGGGCGGGGAGGTGGTGCTGGTCGATCGCGGCTTCGTGCCCGAGGCCATGCGCGACCCCGTCACGCGGACCCAAGGCCAAGTCGAAGAGGTGGGGGCGGTCACGGGCCTCATTCGCAGCCCCGAGACACCCGGCATCTTCATTCCCGAGAACGAGCCTGACAGGAATCAGTGGTTCAGCCGGGATCTCACCGCCATGGGCCGCTCCATGTTTCCGGGCGGCACCGTTGAGCCGATTCCCTTTTTTCTGGAGGCAAGAAAGAGCGACGTCCCGGGCGGCCTTCCCCTCGGCGGGCAGACCCGGCTCACCCTAACCAATAATCACCTGCAATATGCTCTGACCTGGTTCTGCCTGGCAGTGGTCCTGGTGGTGGTCTATGCCGCCTATATGTGGGGGGCTCTGCGTGGCCCGCGGCCTTAACTGAGCCAAGCTTGGTCATGTTGCTTGGGGCCTCTCCGGCCGCTAGGGTCAGGCCGAAAAGCCCCCTTTTTTCGACGTGAGGCAGACCTTGAAGTTCATCTCGACGCGTGGGCAGGCGCCGGCGCTCCCCTTTGAGGGTGCGCTCATGGCCGCTCTGGCTTCCGATGGCGGGCTGTTCATGCCCGAGGTCTGGCCGCAGCTCAGTGCGGACGAGATCGAAGGCCTTGCCGGGCTCGACTATGCCAAGGCCGCCTACCGGGTGATGAGC
This sequence comes from Hyphomicrobiaceae bacterium UBA4460, assembly GCA_002390155.1. Next base: position 2,438 of record DGOS01000092.1, read on the forward strand.
CCCTATCTGGCCAGCGATGCGTGCCTTCAGGACTTGGAAGAGGTGCTCTCGGACGCCTATGACGGCTTCCACCATCCGGCGGTCGTTCCGCTGACGCAGCTTGGCCCGGACAGCTTCGTCCTGGAGCTGTTCCATGGGCCCACGCTCTCCTTCAAGGATCTCGCCATGCAGGTCGTGGCCCGGTTCATGAACCGGGTCCTGAAGCGCCAGGGTGCCCGCGCCACCGTGATCGGCGCCACCTCGGGCGACACAGGCGCGGCGGCCATCGAAGCCTTCCGGGGGCTCGACGCCATCGACATCTTCATCCTGCACCCCAAGGGCCGCATCTCGGATGTCCAGCGCCGGCAGATGACCACGGCCCTTGAGCCCAACGTCCACAACATCGCCATTGAAGGCACGTTTGACGACTGCCAGGCGATCGTGAAGGCGATGTTCGGCGATCCGGAGCTTCGCGGCCGGCTTCATCTGACGGGCGTGAACTCCATCAACTTCGCCCGGATCCTCGCGCAGATCCCATACTACTTCACCTCGGCTGTGAGCCTCGGCGCGCCGCATCAGGCCGTGGCCTTCACCGTGCCCACCGGAAATTTCGGTGATATTTTCGCAGGTTACGCGGCCCGCGCCATGGGCTTACCGGTCCAGCGCCTCGTTATCGCCACGAACCTCAACGACAGTTTGCCGCGCGCGCTTGCGTCGGGGGCCTTCGAGCCGCAAGGCGTGGTCGCCACGTCTAGTCCGGCCATGGACATCCAGCTGGCAAGCAATTTCGAGCGGCTTCTATTCGAGCTCGCTGGTCGCGACGCCGCCCGCATCAGGGCGCTGATGGAAGAGTTGCGCACGACCGGTGCGTTCCGATTGAGCCAAGGCGAGCTTGGCCAGCTACGCGAGCTGTTTGGCGCGCACGCCGTTGACGAGCAAGAGACGCAGATGACCATTCGGGGGGTTTTCGAGGAAACGGGCATGCTGGTCGATCCGCATACGGCGGTCGGCATCACCGCATCGGCGCGTGAAGACGTGGCCCCCACACCCATGGTCGTCCTGTCCACGGCGCATCCGGCGAAGTTCCCGGACGCGGTGAAGCGCGCGACCGGCCGCGTCCCCGAGATGCCGGAACGCTTAAAGCTGCGTCTCGGTCGAGAAGAACGCTGCGCGTCGCTTCCCCCTGAGTTCGGCGCCGTCTCTGAGTTCATCGTCAGCCACGGCCGCGACATACCACAGCAGGCGGAGGTGGACGCGTGAGCGTCGAACGTTCAGAGCTCGCCAATGGCTTGACGGTCGTCAGCCACGCCATGCCCGAGGTGGAGACCGTGTCCCTCGGCATCTGGATCGGCGCCGGCAGCCGGTCGGAGGCTCATGCCGAGCACGGCGTTGCCCATTTTCTTGAGCACATGGCCTTCAAAGGCACCGCGCGGCGCAGCGCCCGCGACATCGTCGAGGAGATCGAAGCGGTCGGCGGCGATCTCAATGCTGCCACCAGCGTGGATTCCACCGCCTATTACGCCAGGGTGATGCGGGGCGACATGTCGCTCGCCCTCGACATCTTGAGCGACATCATCCTTGAGCCCCGGTTCGACATGGCCGAGCTCCGGCGCGAGCGCGACGTGATCCTCCAGGAGATCGCCGCCTCTTTGGACTCGCCGGAGGACATCGCCTACGACTTTATTTCGGAGGCGGCGTTTCCCAACCAAGCCGTCGGCCGCCCGATCCTCGGAACGGTGCAGAGTGTTGCCGGGTTCAGCCGCGATCATCTCGGGTCGTATTTATCCGCCCACTATCATGCGCCCAACATGGTGCTCGCCGCGGCGGGCGCCGTGGACCACGAAGCGCTGGTGACCGAGGCGGAGCGCCGGCTTGCGGGCCTCGACAGGAACGCCTCGCCAAAGCCTGAGACGGCCGTCTACCGCGGCGGCGTCAAACGGTCCGACAAACCGTTCGAGCAGACGCACCTCATGTTGGCCTTCGAGGCGCCGCCCTACCGCCATGACGATTACTTCACGGCGCAGATTCTTGCCGGCACGCTCGGGGGCGGGATGTCGTCGCGCCTGTTCCAAGAGGTGCGGGAGCGTCGCGGCCTTTGCTATTCCGTCTATGCCTTCTCCTCGGGCCTCGCCGATAGCGGCATGTTTGTCGTTCACGCGGCGGGCAGTCCCGAAAAGGCCGACGACCTGTTCGGCGTCATTCGGGGCGAGTTGGCGCGCGCGGCCGACGACGGCTTTGACGACGCGGAGATTGCCCGGGTCAAGGCGCAGATCAAGATGGGGCTCTTGGCCGGACTGGAAAGCTCCGGCGCCCGCGCCGAGCAGATTGCGCGGCAGATCCTCGTTCACGGCCGGGTGCTGACCACTGACGAGATCATTGAAGAGGTCGAGAGGGTGGAGACCGCCGATATTCAATCCATGGTTGCGCGTTTGCTGGGATCGCCCGTGAGCCTTGCCACCGTGGGCCCCATTCTTAATGTTGCAAAATTCGAATCGGTGGCCGAAAAGTTCAGGCTCCCGGCGAGCAGAGCTGCCTGAAGAGGGTGCTAAGCGATGGCATTGCTGCGAGCTGCATCCCCAAGCGATTTTGGCCCGGCCATCGAGGCTGGGCGCGTCATGCTGCGGACCCCGCAGATGTCCGATTATCCCGCTTGGGCCGAGCTCAGAGCGACCAGCCGCGACTTTCTAATGCCTTGGGAGCCTCTGTGGGCGCCGGACGAGCTGTCGCGAGCTTCCTTCCGCCGCCGCGTGCGGCACTACTTGCGCGACCTGCGCGAGGATGTCGGCTATGCGCTCTTCATCTATGACAAGGTGACCAACGCACTCGTCGGCGGCCTCACGCTTTGCAACGTCCGGCGCGGCGTGACCCAGTCCTGCACGCTCGGCTATTGGGTTGGCGCGGAGTACGCCCAACAGGGTTACATGACGGCGGCCGTACGCGCCCTCGTGCCTTTCGTATTCGAGACGCTCGAACTGCATAGGCTGGAAGCCGCGTGCTTGCCGACCAACACGGCTTCCATGCGGCTTCTCGACAAGACCGGTTTCCAGCGCGAGGGCCTGGCGCGCCGTTATCTGCGGATCAACGGCGTCTGGCAGGACCACATTCTCTATGCGCTGCTGGATTCCGATCCGCGTATTTAGCGGGATGCGGTGATGAACGGGGGAGTAATGGCGGAGACAAACGCCGCTGCAAGCGTTGAAGCGATGTCTCCCTGGCAAAACTGCCGGGGCGCGCTTCGCGTGGCGGTGTGCCTTGCGCTCGCGTTGTTCCTTTTTCTGCCTGGGCTGGCCTACGCCATCGAGGCGATCCCCGTCGAACCGGATAATCCTAAGGTCGACATTACCGCCAAGGGCGAACTCTACGAGGGAAGGGGCGATCGACTTCAAATTGAGACCGCGCCCGGTCCCGACGGCTATATCGGCCGCATGGCGGTGCAGGCCTCCACGCCCGGCACCAATCCGGGTTGGCTCGTCTTCGCCCTGTCGAACCCGACTGACAAGCGCATCGTGCGCTGGCTCGTGGCGCCGCGCTATACGCTGGCTAACTCCCGCGTCTTCCGCCCCGAGCTCGATGCGCCGCGCATCACCGCGGTGACGCCGTCTCTCGGCTTTCGTCCCGAACCACTGAAAAGCGACCGCGCGGACATGTTCCGCTTGAGCCTGGAGCCCGGACAGACGGTGACATACGCCGCTGAGCTCGCCTCATCGAAAGTGCCGAGCCTCACCCTGTGGACGCCGAACATCTACCAGGCGAAACAGCAAGACCGCATGCTGTTCAACGGGGTCCTGCTCGGTATCACCGGCCTGCTCGCCATCTTCCTCACCGCGATCTTTGCCGCCAACCACCGGGCGATCTTCCCCGCAACCGCGCTCGTCGCCTGGGCCGCGCTCGTCTATTTCTGCGTCGACTTCGGTTTCTGGAACAAGCTGTTCCCCGTAGGCCCCGACCGCACCGCGCTCTATCGGGCCGCCGCCGAAGCCGGACTTTTCGCGAGCTTCGTGCTGTTCCTTTACACCTTCCTGCGTATCGGCCTGTGGCATATGTGGATCAAGACCGTGTTCTGGGTCTGGATCGCCGCTCAGTTCGCGCTGATCGTTGTCGCCATCGTCGATCCGCAAACCGCCGCCGGCCTCGCCCGCGCTTCCGCCTTCGTCATAGCCGGTGTCGGCACCGCGCTCATCGTGTACTTCGCGCTGCGCGGACAAGATCGCGCCATGTCGCTGATCCCGAGTTGGATGCTCCTCATCGTGTGGATCCTCGGCGCAGCCATGATCGTGCTCGGCAAGTTGTCGGGAGAGGTCGTCGTCTCGGGTCTCATTGCCGGCCTCGTGCTGATCATCGTGCTCTTTGGCTTCACGGTGACGCAGTTCGCCTTCCGCACCGGCGGCACAGCGGTGAGCCTCGGGCCCCCCAGCCTCGTGCAGATGAAGTCGCTCGCCGTCGACGGCTCGGGCACACATGTTTTCCAATGGCACGCCGGCCGCGATCTCATCACCATGGGTGACGAGGTGGAGGTGGAGCTGGGCCTCGACCCCGGTGCGCTGAACGGGACGGTCGAAAACTTCCTCCAGCACATGCACGCGTCCGACCGCGAGCGTTTCCGTCTCATGCTTTGGTCGCTGCAGGAGAAGCAAGGGGGCGATCTTCAGATCGACTTCCGTTTGCGGCGTCACGACGGAACCTATCTTTGGTACGACCTTCGCGCCCACGCCGCTCCGAGCGACAACGTGCGGCTGTTGCGCTGTGTCGGTCTCATGCGCGATGTGACGAGCCTGAAGCGCTCGCACGAGCGGCTCATGCACGACGCGGTACATGACAGCCTGACGGGGCTTCCTAATCGCGAACTGTTCATGGACCGCCTGCAAGGCGCCATCACGCGCGCCGCCGAGGGTCAGTCTCACCGGCCCACGTTGATCTTCATCGACATCGATCGCTTCAAGAACGTCAATAAGAGCTTCGGTCTCGTCATTGGCGATTCCATGTTGCTGACCTTGGGACGCCGGCTTGGCCGTCATCTCAATCCGCAAGACACGTTGGCGCGCCTTGGTGGCGATCAGTTCGCGATCCTGTTGATCTCTGACAGCGATCCGCATCATGTTGCCACGCTGGCGGAGCGGGTGAGGCGGTCGCTGCGCACGCCGATGAAGATCAGCGCCAAAGAGATTGTCCTGACCGCGTCCATCGGCATCGTCGTGCATGACGGCTCCCAAGCGACGGCGCAGGACATGCTGCGCGACGGCGAGATTGCCGTGCTGCGCGCCAAGCGCGGCGGCGCCGACCGTATCGAAATCTTCAATCCGGGAATGCGCACCGAGGACGAGAGCCGGCTGCCGCTGGAGAGCGAGCTCAGATTGGCGTTGGATCGCGGGCAGATTTCTGTGTTCTATCAGCCCATTACCCGGCTCGCGTCGAACCAGCTCGCCGGCTTCGAGGCGCTGGTGCGCTGGGACCACCCGACCCGCGGGCGTCTTGTGCCCGAGGACTTCATCCCGCTCGCCGAAGAATCCAATCTCATCGTCGATCTCGGCAGCTATGTCTTGAACCAGGCGTTGGAGGAGGCGGCCAGCTGGCACAAAGTGCTGCCGCGCGACCGCGATCCCTTGTTCGTCAGCGTCAACGTGTCGAGCCGCCAGCTCTTCCGTCAGGACATGGTGCAGGAGATCCGGTTAATGCTGGCCCGCGAGTCAGTGCCGCGGGGCACGTTGAAGCTTGAGATCACCGAGTCGCTGGTGATGGAGAACCCCGAGCGCGCGGTCGAAATTCTCGCCTGGCTGAAGACCTATGGCGCGAGCCTAGCGCTCGACGATTTCGGCACCGGCTATAGCTCCTTGAGCTATCTGCATCGCTTCCCCTTTGACGTCATCAAGGTCGATCGCTCGTTGGTCCGGGACGCTTCGCAAAACGGACAGACGCCGTTGATTTTGCGTTCGGTCGTGGCGCTGGCGCACGAGTTAGGCAAAGAAGTCGTCGCCGAGGGCGTGGAGACGCAAGCCGACGCCGGGTATTTGCGTTCAATAGGCTGCGAGTTCGGCCAAGGATTTTACTACGGCGAGCCGATGGCGGCGAAGGATGTCGCCGCGCTTCTCGCCGCGCTGGCGAGCCATCGCAAACGGAAGCAACGCGAACGCGCTCATGCGCCGGCGCCGCAGACAGCACCCTCGGGCATGGAAGTCGATGCGCCAAGCCAAGGCGCCATCCCGGCGCTGCCGGGGCCGAGCACCGCTCAGGCGTGACCTGAGTCGTTCACCAACCGAATGGGATCGATGCCGAGGCTGCCGAGCGCGCGCGAATACTTGCCGTCCAGTTCGGGATCGAAGATCAGCTCCGGATTGGCGGGACAGTTGAGCCAGCCGTTCGCGTGAATCTCGTCCTCCAATTGACCGGGCGCCCAGCCCGCGTAGCCAAGCGCGAGTAGCGCCTTGTTCGGCCCGCTGCCTTTGGCGATGTCACGCAAGATGTCGACAGTGGCGGTAAGGCAGACGGTCTCATCGATAGGCAGCGTGCTCTCCACCTTGAAGTAGTCCGCGCTGTGCAACACGAAGCCGCGGCCAGTCTCCACCGGTCCGCCAAGATGCACATCCATGGCAGACAAGCCGGCAGGAAGCGCGATGCGATCTTCCGTCGGCACGATGTTGAGCTGCTCGAGGAGTTCGCTGAAGCTGATATTGGGCGCCCGCTGATTGATGATGATGCCCATGGCGCCTTCCGAAGAGTGCGCGCACAGATAGATCACCGAGCGGGAGAAGCGCGGATCGCCCATCGCCGGCATAGCGATGAGGAGCTGGCCGTCGAGATAGCCTTCGTCCTCAGTTTGGGAGCCGCTTTCCATAAGGCCATGCTACATCAGTTCCACCACCAGGGAAGAGGCAACGCTGAATTAAGGCGGCCCTGTCATTCTTCGCGCAAACGGTTCACGCAAGCGTGACGCAACTTGACCCTTCCAAGGTCGCGCCGTTTCCGTAGCAGCGCTAAATTTTCGCTCAAGTGTTCAGCCAATTTCTGAAGCAAGGTCTATGTCAAGAATGAACGATTTTCTGTACCGCGCGGGGATGCTGCTTGCCCTGTCGGCATTTGGCGCGTTTCTAGGCGTCGCCCTCGGCACGCCCGGGCTTGCCGCATCGAAGGGGCAATCGCCTTGGTCGAAGCAGACCAATTCCAAGGTGCGGCTGGTGAGCGGGACGCTTGATGCAGACGGTACGCCTGCACTTTACGCCGGCGTTCAGCTTCGCATGGAGCCCGGTTGGAAAACCTATTGGCGCAACCCTGGTGATTCCGGCGTGCCGCCGACCTTCGACTGGACCGGTTCGAAGAACGTCAAAAGCGCCGAGGTGCTCTATCCCATGCCCCACCGTTTCGCCGACGCTGCAGGCACGGCGATCGGTTACGACGACGAGGTGGTCTTTCCCGTCAAGATCACGCCGGAAAACGCGGGCGAACCCGTCACGCTGTCGCTGACTTTTGAGTACGGGCTCTGCAAGGATCTTTGCATTCCGAGTTCGGTTGATCTGCGCGCCCTGCTTCCGGCCGATCTCGGCAAGGGAGACGCCCTGCTGATTGAGCAGGCCAACGCGGTCGTCCCGGAACCGGCGGGGCATGAAACGCTGCCACGCCTCGAAGCGGTCAAAGCAACGCTGGACGGTCCTGCGCCTGGTCTTGAGATCGACGCGTTGTTCGCGGACGGCGCCACGGCGACCGACCTCTTCGTCGCAAGTCCGGAGCTTCTCGTTCCTGTGCCCAAAGCGCTCGGGCCCCTCAAGGCCGGTAAGCAGCGGTTCGCCGTTGCCTTCGCGAGCGCAGAGGAGGCCGCCGCAGTCAAGGGCAAGCCGCTGACCTTCACGCTCGTCTCGAACGAAGGGGCGAGCGACACGGTCCGGACAGAGGAATAGCCGAGGCCCGGTTGGCGTCCCAAAGGTGAGCCGGTAAGGTGCCTCGCGAAAGTCAGTATTGAGGAGACTCCCCGATGAGCATTGCCGTAGGAGACCGCCTGCCGGACGTCACGTTCCGGGTTTTCGATGATGAAGGCATCCAGAGTCTGTCGACCAAGGAGATCTTCGGCGGCAAGAAGGTCGTGCTGTTCGCGGTGCCCGGCGCCTTCACGCCCACCTGTCACTTGAAGCATCTGCCGGGCTTCATCGAGAAAGCCGGCGTCTTCAAGCAGAAGGGGATCGACACCGTGGCCTGCGTCGCCGTGAACGATCCGTTCGTGCTCGATGTCTGGGGCAAGGCTGCAGGCGCCGAAGGCAAGGTCATGCTCCTGTCCGACGGCAATTGCGAGTTCACGAATGAAATCGGCATGGGCTTCGATGGCAGCGCCATCGGGCTCGGCACAAGGTCGAAGCGCTATGCCATGGTCGTCGACGATGGCGTGGTAACGGTGCTGCACACCGAAGACTCGCCGGGTGTCGCGGAGGTCTCTACCGCCGAGGCGATCCTGCAAGAGGTCTGATCAGCGGTTCAGGAAAGGCGCCATGCCTTCGCGCGCCAGTTCGTCCGCGCGCTCGTTGTCGTCGTGACCGACATGACCCTTCACCCAGTGCCAGCGCACGGTGTGGCGCGTCTCGGCTTCCTCCAAGCGCTGCCATAGTTCGATATTCTTGACCGGCTTCTTGTCCGCGGTGCGCCAGCCGTTCCGCTTCCAGCCCTTGATCCAGCTCGTGATGCCGCCGCGCATATAGCTGGAGTCCGTGTAGAGATCGACATCGGACGAAACCTTCAGAGCCTCAAGGGCCTCGATGGCCGCTGTCAGCTCCATGCGGTTATTGGTGGTCATGGTCTCGCCGCCCTTAATCTCCTTGCGATGCGAGCCCGATTCCAAGATCGCGCCCCAGCCGCCGGGGCCCGGATTGCCCGAGCAAGCGCCGTCGGTGTGGATGACCACCTTAGGCAGCGTCCCCACGCTTAATGCTCCCCAATTCCGTAGTCGCGATACGAAGTCACGCTTTGGTGGAAGCGCAGCTTGCGCAAATACTCGTTCGGGTCCTTGGTCTTCACCAGCGCGTTCGCGTCCGTGTTGAGAAGATCGTAGGTGCGGGTCAGCAAGAAGCGTAAGGCCGCGCCCCGCGCCAGCAACGGCAGCGCATCGAGCTCGGCGTGCGTGAGCGGACGCACGCGCTCATAAGCTTGCAGCATGGCGCGCGCTTTGGTGATGTTGAACGAGGCATCAGGCTCGAAGCACCACGCGTTCAGGCACACCGCGACGTCGTAAGCCAGCATGTCGTTGCAGGCGAAATAGAAGTCAATCAGTCCGGAGAGCTTGTCGTCGAGAAAGAACACGTTGTCCGGAAACAGGTCCGCGTGAATGACGCCTTCCGGCAAACCGGAAGCCCAATTCGCGCCGAGATGATCGAGCTCGCCGGCGATCTCGTCCTTGAGTCCCGGAATGACGCCGTCGGCAGAATCGCGCACCTCGTCGAACAACTCCCGCCAGCCGGGCAGGGACAGATCGTTGGCCCGTTGCATGTCGAAGTCGAGGCCGGCGAGATGAAATTGCGCCAGCCCCGCGCCGAGACCGGCGCAATGGGCGATGCCCGGCCTGCGCACCCACAAGCCTTCCAGGAAGCTGATCAATACGGCAGGCCGCCCTGCCAACTCGCGCAGGATGCGGTCCTCCCGGTCACGCACCGGAAGCGGGCATGAAATGCCGTGTGCCGCGAGGTGTTCCATCAACCCCAGGAAATAGGGGAGGTCCTCAGGGCGCACGCGCTTCTCGTAGAGCGTGAGGATGAAGGGCCCGGCCTCGGTATGAACGAGGTAGTTCGAGTTCTCCACGCCTTCGGCGATGCCCTTGAACGAGGTCAGCGCGCCGATGTCGTAGCTGGCAATGAAGACATCGAGTTCTTCATCAGAGACGTCCGTATAGACAGCCATGTTATGCCGCCGGCACGTCTCTTAAGGGGCGGGGAAGCTTGAAGGAGATGTTCTCCTCCGCCGTAGTCACCGTTTCGACGCGCACGTCGAAGCGCTTCCTGAACGCGTCGATGATGTCGTCCACCAGCACTTCGGGCGCGGAGGCGCCTGCCGTGATGCCGAGCCGGCCGATCCCGTCGAACACGCTCCAGTCGATCTCGGCCGCGCGTTCCATCAGCATGGCGCGCGGGCAGCCGGCACGTTCAGCCACCTCCACGAGGCGCAGCGAATTCGAGCTATTTGGCGAGCCAACCACGATCATCCGGTCGCATTTTGCCGCGATTCGCTTCACCGCGTCTTGCCGGTTCGTGGTGGCGTAGCAAATATCGTCCTTGCGGGGCACGGCGATGTTCGGAAACCGCTCCCGCAGCACGTCCATGATTTCCTTGGTGTCGTCCACCGAGAGCGTGGTCTGGGTGATGACGGCAAGCCGGCCGGGATCCTTCGGCGTGAAGGCCTGGGCGTCGCCGATGGTCTCGATCAGATGCACCGCGCCCGGCGGAAGCTGGCCGGTGGTGCCGATCACCTCCGGATGGCCGGCATGGCCGATAAGGAGGATCTCCGCGCCGTCCTCATAGAGCCGCTCCGCCTCGATATGCACTTTGGAGACGAGCGGACAGGTGGCGTCCAGCACGAACATGTCGCGGTTCTGAGCCGCCTCGGGCACCGCCTTGGGCACGCCATGGGCGGAAAACACGATGGGCGCCTCGGTATCCGGGATTTCGTCCAATTCTTCGACGAAAACTGCCCCCTTGGCCCTGAGGGTCTCGACGACATAGCGGTTATGGACGATGGCATGGCGGACATAGACGGGCGCGCCGAATTTCTCGAGCGCCAGCTCCACGATCTGAATCGCCCGGTCGACGCCGGCGCAGAATCCGCGCGGGCTGGCGAGATAGATCGTCAAGGCGGGACGTCCGTCGGACCGTCCGTTCGCGTGGTTTATGCCGGTCATCGGCGCTCCAGAAAATGGCCTTTTCCGGGCCATGGGCGGCTCAAGTCTGGCCTTGTCGGTCCTACCGCTGGCGGGATAGTTTGGCGGCCAGCGAAGGGCCCGGAAACTCACAAGATTTCATGCGAAGTCTTGCGTCGAGCCCGGGCATATCAGGCGCGGATGCCTGGCATGTCAAGCCAAGGACGGGCGGAGTTGAGGCGGATCGAAGGACTTTCGTGGCTGCGGACGATCGGGCTTTGCGGATTGCTGGCCTGCCTTCCGGCTATGGCTGGTTGCGGCGGTGGAGCCGTCTCCAACCCCTTCGGCTCGAGCGAAACCACGGGGTACTCCAGCGAAAGGTTGCCGGACAGTGTGCCCGACGCCCAAATCGCCCAGGCGCCCGCAGCCGCGACCACGTCCCCGGACGGCAAATCCCTCGACTGCCCGCAAGTCGTTGCCTGGCCCAACGAGCGCTTGCGCACAATTTACCAGAATGGTCATGACGGCGATCAGATGTACGTCGTCAATCGCACCGAGATCACCAAGCTGTCGCGCGAATGCCGGGTCTATGGCGGCCAGGTCGTCGTCAAATACGGCTTCGCCGGCCGCGTACTGTTAGGGCCCAAGGGCAAGCCGGGCAGGGTGAGCGCGCCGGTCAGCGTCCGCGCGGCGGGTCCCAACAAGCAGACCCTGGCCAACGACAGAATGACGGTCTCCGCCACCATTCCGCCGGGCAAGACGTCCGGCTACTTCTCCATGGTGCGGCAGATGTCTCTTCAAGTTCAGTACGGATCCAGGCTCGAGGACTACAAGATCTTCGTGGCGCTGAAGTAGACGCTTGGGCCCGATGCGCAAGCGCTTCCTCCAGATTGGCCTCGTGCTTTTGACGGCCGTGGCTGCCTCCGGTGTAGCCCGCGCCGATGCTTGCCGCGATGCACGGTACGAGCGCGCACGCTACATCGTCTGCACGTTCGATCCTGCCAAGGACGACCTAAAACTCTACTGGCGTGGGCAAGACGGGCGCGCGTTCCGCACCTTCGATGCGCTCGCAAGTGAGCTCGAAGAACAGGGGCAGTCGTTACAGTTCGCCATGAACGGCGGTATGTACGAAGACGATTTCAGCCCCGTGGGGCTCTATGTCGAGAACGGCAGGCGGCTGGCGAAGATCAACCGCAAGATCGTCAGAGGCAGGCCGAGCCAGGTGCCGAACTTCTACAAGAAGCCGAACGGCGTGTTCTATTTTGGCGACGACGGCGCGGGCGTGCTTCCCACGGAACGCTATATCGAGACGCGGCCCAAGGCGCAGTTTGCCACCCAGTCGGGCCCGATGCTGGTGATCGACGGGAAAATCCATCCGGCGTTCCTCGTCAAGTCGAAGGACTTTAAGCCGCGCAACGGTGTCGGCGTTTCGCCCGACGGCAAGGCGCATTTCGTCATGACCCGCGGCCGGGTGAGCTTCTATGAGTTCGCACAGTTCTTCCGCGACGGGCTCGGCACGCAGAACGCGCTGTTCCTAGACGGCGGCTCCGCGCCCGGCATCTATGCGCCCGGCCTTCGCCGCAACGATGCGCCCTCTCACGGCGGCTATGGGCCGATCATTGCGGTCGTGGAGTAGACGGGTCAACGGGTCTTGCTCACCGCGATGGCGGCCTCATTTCGGCGCAAGAATGGCAGGGTGAACGGCGCATCGTAGTAGAGGCTATAGGTCTGCCCGTCAGGCTTCCAGCCTGAGCCCTTCAGGCCTTCGAGAAGCTCTTGTCCTTGTCGGCAGCATTTCCGCGTGCTCCCGAATAGCGCAGCGCGGCGATCGTTCTGGCCGGGACTGCCAGAAGCTGGACGCGGGCGTCGATCGGTTGAGGCGGCGCGACGGTGTTGTGCTTCGCCGGCAGGAAGAAGCGCATCATGCCGTCGTGCTGAGACGTTTGCACCCGCGGACCCCTGAAACGGGAGCCCGCGCCATCCGGTTGGCTTTGCGGGGGTTAGCTCTTCGGCGGCAGGATCACCGTGTCGATGACATGGATGACGCCATTCGACGCGGGGATGTCCACCTTGGTAACCTTGGCGTTGTTCACCATCGCCGTGTCGCCCTTGACGTTGATGTCGACCATCTTGCCGTTCACGGTCTTGACCTCGTCGAGCTTAACGACGTCGGCGGCCTTAACCGTTCCAGGAACGACGTGATAGGTGAGGACCGCGACGAGCTGATCCTTGTTTTCGGGCTTCAGCAGATTCTCCACCGTGCCCGCCGGTAGTTTGGAGAACGCCTCGTCTGTGGGGGCGAAGACGGTGAACGGCCCGTCGCCCTTCAACGTGCCGACTAGGCCGGCCGCATCGAGAGCGCTGGCCAGCGTCTTAAACTGTCCGGTGGCGACCGCCGTGTCGACGATATCCTTCTCAGCCGCGCGTGCCACCGCGCCGCTCAGGAACAGCGCCATGAGGACCGCCGAGGCGGCCACAAATCTAATAAGTCTCGACATACTTCCTTGCTCCTTTTTTCACGCATTTCACGAACCGACCCCAGTTGGGGGGCGCGGGACCCACTGGTGCGGCTTCGAGAAGACTCCGGAGCGGGGGGAAAGCTCCGGAGCCCTCGTTCCGCTCCACGGGTGGGGGCCTGTAGGAAGCGGGGTCGGTTGACGATCTAACGATTAACGTGAAATAAGTGATTTACAAGCACGAAAATCGCTCATATCCTTCATTTGAATTTGATCAGTTCCCGGGAGATGGCTGTTTGTCTGGAAAACGAAGGATTGAAAGGCTGAGCTGGATTGCGTTCGCGCTTTTTGTCACAGCGCCCCTCGCGCCCATCGTCGCACTGGCCGAGGAGGAGGCTCTCGTTGTGCCGGGCGCCGACCAATCCGCCGGACCGGCGCGGCGGACAGGCGTTGGATTCGAGTTCCGGCGGAAGTTGGCTGTTGTCGACAATCCGTATTGCGACATCCGGACCTACATCCTGCCGCACTTTCCGCAGCAAGCCTCTTCGACACGGACTGACGACGACCGCGCGGTCATCGTCATTGATGCATTGATGCATCGATGCTGAAGTCGAGCGCGCGAACAATATCGCGCGCAAGGCTCTGGAGGACTGAGATGAGCGATATGATGGTTTCGGCCGGAGAGGCGGCGCGACGGCTCGGTGTAGCGCCAGCGACGATCCAGCGATGGGCAGATAGCGGTATCTTGCATGCGGAGCGGACACCGGGCGGTCACCGCCGCATCTATGTCACCGAACTCCGACGCCTGATCGCCGCGAGCCGCCCTGCCCAGCTTAGCGGTCCTCTGGCGCACTGGTTAGATGTGCTGATGAGCGGAGATCCGGTACGCGTGAAGGCGGCCCTCATTGCCTCGCGTCAGGAGACGGGAAGCTGGGCCGATACGGCCGACGAAGTCGCCTCCGCAGTCGCCGAGATCGGCCGGCAATGGGAGGCCGGTGTGTGTCAGATCTTCGAGGAGCATGCAGCTACCGAAGCGCTACGTCGTGCGGCGGCGGCGTGCCTCAGCGAGATGCGTACCCCTGACGATGCGCCGTGTACGGCACTGTTCACCATCGAAGGCGAACGGCACACACTAGGTCTGGCGCTCGCCGAGCTTGTGTTGGCCGAACGGGGCTGGCGTTCCATCTGGATCGGCGAAGGACTGCCGGTTGGCGAACTCGGCGATCTTGCAAGCAAGCTCAAGCCGGACATGTTCTTGGTTACTGCCTCGGCCGCGAGCTCGCCTGTATCGGTTGTTCTCTATCAGAAGACGCTATCCGAGTTGGCCGCCAAGTCTGGTATCAAGTTGGTTCTTGCCGGCGGCGGCGCATGGAAAGAGCACTCGCATGCGACTCGGGTGTTTGCTTTCAAGGATCTCCGAGAGGTGCTGGCGTGAGGTTGCCCCACCTGATCGGCTTGGGCACCGCCACGGCACTCAGCTTTCTTGCCATGCTCAGTTTTGCCCATGCGGAAGTCGGCGTCGAGGAATCGTGCACCGACGATGCCATGATCGTGTTCGATGCCTCGGGCTCCATGTCCGGCAATGTGATGCTCGGAATGGCCACTGCGATTACGCGGATCGACGAAGTACGCAGTGCGCTCGGCAAGGTCCTGCCCGTCGCTTCGCGCTATCGCCGCGTGGGGCTTATCACCTACGGACCAGGACCGTACAACCAGTGCAACGTTGAACTGAACCTGAAGCCAAAGCCCAACGCCGCAAGGCACATCATGCAAGAGGTGGATGTGATCACGCCTGCCGGCAAGACGCCGCTGACCGCCGCAGTCGAGCAGGCGGCGGAGGTTCTCGATTTCCGCAACAAGCCCGGCGTCATCGTTGTTTTAACCGACGGGGAGGAGACGTGCGGCGGATCGCCGTGCGAGCTCGGCAAGGAACTTCAAGACATCGCCGCGCGACTGACCGTTCACGTCATCGCGTACCGGACGTCATACTTCAGCTGGACAGGCGAGCAGAGCGTTCTCGGAATTAGATGCTTGGCCGAGAAGAATAACGGCCTCTACGTTACCGCGGACACACAGGGCGAGCTTATCGCCGCCTTCCGCGAAACGCTCAGCTGCCCAATGATATCGCGAGCGCCGGGCAACTGAGTCGCGCTCAGCTACGTGGCCAGCGCGCGGCGACCGTATTGGTGAGCAATTCGAGCCAGCTCTTCACTTGGGCGAACACGAGGAAATTGTCGTGAACGCGCTGGCGACCGCTGCGCCCGAAAGCCGCGCGCTTGACCGGATCGCTCAGCAGCGTATCGAGCGCTTCGGCGATCTCTTGAGGATTCTCCGGGTTCGTGACCAAGAGCCCGTCGAGGTCTGGACGGATCTGCTGCCTTATGCCGACGGCACCCGAGCCCATCAATGCTGCACGCTTCCACATAGGCTCGGTCACCGTGAGCCCAAATCCTTCCTGGATCGAGTTCTGCGCAACGACATCGGAGCACAGCTGCAAGGCATTGACGATGAGCGCGTTGTTCTTCTTCGATGACATCGGCAAGGAGATCATGGCGATATCGGCTTGGAGATGCGGGGGCAGGGCGTCATAGGCCGCGCATAGCTCGGCGAGGACTTCTTTGCCTTCCGGGTCGTCGTCGACGGAAGACGGGTCCGGTCCCGCGAGAACGAGCCGCACCAGCTGCAGTGCATGTTGATGCTGATCATCGAGATCGGTGCGCGCTTCCAGGCCGAGCTTCAGAGAGACGAAGCCCTCCATCAGCGGCACGAAACCTTTAAGCCGGTCCCAGCGTGACACTTGCGTCACGATCGGCCGGAACAACAGGCCGAAATCCTCCGGCTCTGTCGCGGGCGCCCAGCTGCCATCCGCCTGAAGTCGTTTGGCGGGTTCGGGAAACGCCGGGGTCGTGACCGGACCCCAGGGCTTGACGAGCGCGGCGTTGGCGAGAATGCCCACCAGCTCGTGGACCCTGAGGTAGCGGTTCTTGTCGCTCAAGGGGTCGATGGCCGGGTGGATGATTGTGGAGCGTCCGGCGAGGCAGCTCGGAATGTATTCCGGTGCGGTGAATACGGCGTGATCGTAAGGCTCCGCGTAAGGATCGAGAAAGTCCCAGGCGGCACGGGTCTGCGGCGTCTCACGGTCGAGGCCGATATGGCAGCGCCAGATCGCCGCGAGATCCAGCCTTTCGCGAAGAAGCGCGCCGGCGCCCATGGGCTGGGGATCGTGAATGACCAGCACATCGCCCGGCGACAGGAATGCCTCGATCGCGTCGGCATTCTCTTCGCTCACCCGGTCATAGAGTGCGCGGTCGTCCGGCCCGAGATTTGGGTCGCCCATGCCATGGATGAGATTGTGCAATTGCTTGGTCAGCCGGAAGAAGTCGTGGTCCTGCGTCTCCATCACCAGCCAGTGTGCGTCGACGCCGAGTTCGCGCAGCAAGGCCAGCAGCGCCGGCAACATCTCTGCGACACCGCCGCCCTGCGCGGTGCTGTTCACCATCACCAAGCGGCGGCCTTCCAGTCCGGTCAAGCGGCTCTCGGCCTCTTGGCGAAGACTGCGCACCGTGCCGTTCAGATCAGCGATGCTCTCGTAATCGGCAAGGGTGGCTGAGTGCCGTGGTTCGACGACATGCACCATGAGATCACTCTATCTCATCAGGTCTTAGCGAATTGCCAAAAACTGGAGACGAAGTGAAGCGGTTGCCGCGATCGACAGTCTTGAGGCGGAAAAGCGCTAGTTCAGCTTGGATTTCAGGGTATCGATGCCCTGCGTGATCAGCGTGTCGGCCGTCTCGGCCGTCAGCTTGCCCGCGATCACCGACTGCGCAGCAGCCACGGCGGCGTCGGCCGCGGCGGCGCGTACGTCGCGCAGGGCCTCCGTCTCGGCGCGGGCAATCTTGTCTTCGGCCTGCTTCATGCGCCGCTCAAACTGCTCCTTCATGGCGCGGGAGGTCTCGGCGGCCATGGCCTTGGCCTCTTTGCCCGCGAGCGCCACGATGTCGTCGGCTTCCTTGGCCGCGTCACCCTGCTTGCGGCGGTAGTCGGCGAGCACCTTCTCCGCCTCTTCGCGCAAGGATTGGGCTTCGTTGAGCTCCCTGGCGATGGCATCCGCGCGGGCGTCAAGCGCCGTGGCGATCTTCTTGTGCACGCCGAAATAGAACACGAGCGCAAGGAACAAGAAGAAGGAGACGGCAACCCAGAATTCCGGTGTGGCGAAGATATCCATGACGTCAAGCCTTCCGCGCCGCAGTCACGGCCTTCTCGATGTCGCCTTTAGCCGGCGCCGTGCCCGTCAGTTGCCGCACGATGTCGGCAGCAACATCCGTGGCGACCGTGTTCACCTCTTTCATCGCCGAAGCCTTGGCTTCTTCGATGCGCGCCTCGGCCTCAGCGCTTCGGGCGGCGAGCTTCTTTTCGAGCTTGGCCCGCTCAGCGTCGGTTTCCGCTTTCAGCTTGGCGCGGCCTTCCTCGACGATGCCATGCGCTTTTTGCTTGGCTTCGGCCAACGCCTGCTCGTAAGCGGCGATGGCGTCCTCGGTCTCGCGCCGGAGCTTGTCGGCGGCTTCCAAGTCGTCCTTGATGTGTGCCGCGCGCTTATCGATCACGTTGCCGATGCGCGGCAACGCTACCCACACCATCAGCAGGTAAAGAACGCCGAAGGTGAGGGCGAGCCAGATGAGCTGAGGTGCCCAATCGAGCGGATCGAGTTGCGGCATCGTCGTGTCCTTAAGTTAAAGAGCCAAAGGGCTCGAACTAGAACACAAACAGAATGATCAGTGCCACCACGAGGCCGAACAGCCCCGTCGCTTCAGCCAGAGCAAAGCCGAGCAGCAGGTTGGCGAACTGAGTCGGCGCCGCTGACGGGTTGCGCAAAGCACCCTGCAGGTAGTTGCCGAAGATGGTGCCGATGCCGATGCCGGCGCCGACGAGCGCGATCGAGGCAAGTCCTGCGCCGATCAGTTTTGCTGCTTCTGCTTCCATAACTCTCTCTCCTTAGAACGATCGTTGTGTGTGATGGCCTCAGTGCATGTGAAGCGCATCGTTGAGATAGATGCAGGTGAGGATGGCGAACACATAGGCTTGCAGGAACGCCACCAAAATCTCGAGGCCCGTAAAGGCCACCATGAATGCAAGCGCCGCCCAACCACCGAGCAGGCCAAGCGCCACCACAAACGAGCCGAACACTTTCAGCATCGTGTGGCCGGCCATCATGTTGGCGAAAAGACGAACAGAAAGGCTGACGGGCCGCGTGAGATAAGAGATAACCTCGATCACCACGAGCAGCGGCAGCATGACGAAGGGCACGCCCGACGGCACGAAGAACTTCAAGAAGCCGATACCGTGCTTCCAGAAGCCGATCAGCGTCACGCCGATGAAGACGAAAGCGGCCAGTGCGAAGGTAACGATGATGTGGCTCGTCACCGTAAAGGAGTAGGGCACCATGCCGAGCATGTTCAGCACGAGCACGAACATAAAGAGCGTGAAGATGAAGGGGAAATACTTCATCCCCGAGGTGCCGACATTGTCGCGCACCATGTTGGCCACGAATTCGTAGGACAGCTCGGCCACCGATTGCATGCGGCCGGGTACCAGTGCGCCGGAGCGCATGGCGAATAGCGCGAAGAGGGTGATCAACGCCGCGGCAATGACCATGAACAGCGCGGAGTTGGTGAAAGACGCGTCGAAGCCGAACGCGTTGAGATCGATCAGGCGTTGAATCTCGAACTGGTGCATCGGATCGGGCAGACCCGTGCCGCCGCCACCGTGTCCACCGTGTGCATCGTCCGCTGCGTAAGCTGCCGAAATCACCTTGCCCTAGTCCTCGTCGTCATCGTCAGTCGCGTTTCGCAGGTGGTGTCCCGGCATCGGCTCGCCCTGCATCGCCTTGGCTGTTCGAACCACGTTCATGATGCCGGCGCCCCCGCCTAAAAACAGAAAGGTCACCATCAAGAACGGGGCTGTGCCGAACAGCTGGTCGAGAGCCCAGCCGATTAAACCCCCTACGCCTACCCCAGCGACCAACTCGGTCGCCAGCCTGAGTGCCTGGCCCATTGCCTTGCTCCGGCCCTCCTGGTCGTCGGAGGTCTCCGGGCGGCGCCCTTGCGCCGTCGCGAGCTTCCCTTCCAGAGCGTCAAGCCGCCGCCGAATGTCACTTTTGTCGCGGCCGCTTCGTTGGCGTCCGGACTGATTTTCGGCTCCGGCCATTGGCGTACTCAATTTCCGGGAAAGCCCCAAGGAACCGGTTGGCCCTCAAGCTTCGCGGGCACTTTAGTTAGGGATTCTAGGCTGTCAAGGAAGTCACGGCGACGCAGGGGGGCTAGCGAAATGCGCTGAAAATCAGCCCTAACTGGCATCGCGGAGCTTTTCCGCGGTCTCCAGGTCCACCGACACGAGCTGGCTTACGCCGCGCTCGGCCATGGTGACGCCAAACAGCCGGCTGACCCGGGCCATGGTGAGCGGATGGTGGGTGATGATCAGGAAGCGGGTGTCCGTCTCCCGGGCCATCTCCTCCATCAGCCGACAGAAGCGGTCCACATTGGCGTCGTCCAGCGGCGCATCCACCTCGTCCAGCACACAGATGGGGGACGGATTGGTCAAAAACACCGCGAAGATCAAGGCCATGGCGGTCAGCGCCTTCTCGCCGCCCGAGAGCAGCGTCAGGGTCTGCGTCCGCTTGCCGGGTGGCTGGGCGAATATCTCCAGCCCCGATTCCAGGGGATCGTCGGAATCGACCAGTCTCAGCTCGGCCGAGCCCCCGCCGAACAGCGTCTTGAACAGATGGCCGAAATGGCTGTTCACCGTCTCGAATGCCTCAAGCAGGCGCTTGCGGCCCTCGCGGTTCAGGTTCGAGATGCCCTGGCGCAGCCGTGCGATGGCTTCCTCGACGTCCGCCTTCTCACGCTCCATCTCTTCCATTTGTGTCGATAGCGCGGCCTCTTCTTCCTCGGCCCGCAGGTTGACGCCGCCGAGCCGCTCGCGATCGGCCTTCAACTTGGTCAGCCGCTCTTCCACCTCTTCGAGCGGCGGGATATCGGCGCCGTCGTCCAGATTGGCGCGGGCGAGGCACTCTTCCGGTGTGCAGTCCAGCTGCTCGCGGACCAGACGGGCCAGCTCGCTGCGGCGCTCACGCGCGCCTTCCAGCCTGGCCTCGCCGCCTGCCTTGGCCTCGCGCGCTTCGGCCAGCTTCTCCTGGACCGCGCGTAAGGCTTTGTCTTCTTCCTTCAGCGCCGTCTCAGCGACCGCCAAGTCGTCGGCGGCCTTGGCCCGCTCGCGCTCGGCCTCGTCGATGGCCTCCATCAGCTTGCCGCGGCGCTCTTCGATTTTCGCCGGCAGGTTGACGAGGGCCTCCAGGTCGGCGCTCGTCTCCTCCTTGCGCGCCCGCAAGGTCTCGATCTGCTCGCGGGCATTGGTGATGCGCTTGCGCCACAAGTCCTCTTCGGCGCGAATGGCCTCCGCGCGCTCTTGGCGCAGGCGCACCTCGCGCTCGAAGCCTTCCAAATTGGCCTCCGCGCGCGCCGCTTCCGAACGGACCGTCCCGGCTTCGCCCTGAGCCGCTTCCAGCGCGGCTTCCAGACCGGCGAGGGAGGCGAGCGCTAGCTGCGCCTCATCGTTGCTTGTGCTGAGCCCTCGCGCCTCTTCCAGCGCCGACTTGGTGCGGGTTAGCGCTTCAGCAAGTGCGCCGAGCTGCTTGGAGCTGGCTTGAGCCTCGTGCTCGCACGCCGCGATGCCTTCGCGCGCGCGGTCGAGCTCGCTCTGCGTCTCCTTGGCCTTCAGGCGGAGGTCCTTGGTCTTCTGGGTCGCGTCGGCCGCGCGCTCGGTGGCGGCGGTGAACGCCGCCTCGGCGGAGGATTGCGCTTCTCCAGCCTCGGTCGTCTTG
>DGOS01000092.1:23633-32808 GCA_002390155.1 Hyphomicrobiaceae bacterium UBA4460
TCTTTCAAGGCCGCGAGCCGGCTGCGCTCCATCAGGCGCGCGCCCGCGGCGGTCTCCGTCCCCGCTGTGACGCTGTAACCGTCCCAGCGCCATAGATCGCCGTCCCGCGACACAAGCCGCTGGCCGGGCTTGAGCGCCGTTTGCAGGTCCCGGCCTTGGGTGGGCTCCACGACGCCAATTTGCGCCAAGCGGCGGGCAAGCGCCTCCGGGGCTTTCACGAACTGGCTGAGCGGGACCGCACCGGCTGGAAGAGGGTGATCCCCGGCGCCGTCGGCGGTTTTCCGCCAATGGGCCGGCGCGCTGTCCTCGGACGCAGCGTCCAGATCATCGCCCAGCGCGGCACCAAGAGCCTGCTCGTATCCACCCTCGACGCTCACCTCTTCGACGATCGGCGCCCAATCGTGGGTCGGTGCCAGCAGCTTGGTCAGCGTAGCGAGTTCAGTCTCGATCTCCTGGCGGGAGAGTTTGGCGGCGGCGGCATCCGAACGTAAGCGTGCTTCCTCGGCACGGGCCTGCTCCTCGTCCGCCTCGGCTTTGGCGAGTGCTGTCTCAGTCTCCTGCAAGGCAGCGGTGAGCCGGTCGGCGTCCGCGCGCAGTTGAGCGAATTGGGCGTTGCCGCCGGTCTCCGCTTCCAGCTTGGCAAGTTCCTGCTCGACGTCGCCCGCTTGGGACTCGAGCTGGGCGATTCGCGCGGCGGTCGTAGTCTTCTCGCCTTCCAAGCGGCCGCGTTCGGCTTTTGCCTCGGCGAGCTCGGTGGTGGCCTGGCGCAGCGCGTCCTCCGCGGCGATACGCGCCTCGACTGCCTTGGCGGCGGCGGCGCGGAGCTGCGGCTCCTCCTCGTCGCGTTCGCTCGATGCTACGAGCTTGCGGCTTTCCTCACCCAGTCCGCGCAACATGCTTTCGGCCTCGGCGATGTGTTCTTCCTCGCGGGCGAGGTCGCGGGAGGCCTGCGCCAGCCGCGTCTCCAGTTCCGCCTGGCGGGCCTTGGCCCGGGCCTCTTCGCGCTCCAGCGCGTCCCGTTCCACGCTCAAGCGGTGCAACACCGCCGCGCGCTCGGCTTCCGCATCGCGCAACGGCTGGAGCTTCTCGGCCGCTTCGGCTTGGCGCCGCAAGGCCTCGCCTTCAGCCTTGGTCTCTTCGGCGACCGCCGACAGCGACTCTTGGAATGCCGCCTCGTCAGCCTCGACCTGCCCGCAAGCGGCCGTCCATTGCAGGTGGTACTGCAAGGCCTCCATCTCGTGGATCTTGTCGGAGATCTGCCGGTAGCGCTTGGCCTGGCGCGCTTGGCGGCGCATGGCGTTGAGCTGCGATTTGATTTGGCCGATGAGGTCGGCCAGCCGCCCGAGATTGGTCTCGGCTGCCTTGAGGCGCAATTCCGCCTCGTGGCGGCGGCTATGCAGGCCGGCAATGCCGGCGGCGTCTTCCAGCACGCGCCGGCGCTCTTGCGGCGCGGCGTTGACGATCTCGCCGATGCGGCCCTGCTGGACCAGCGCCGGTGAGCGGGCGCCTGTCGCGGCGTCCTCGAACAGCAGCCGGATATCCCGGGCGCGCACGTCCTTGCCGTTGATCTTGTAAGCCGACCCGGCCTCGCGCTCGATGCGCCGCGTCACCTCAAGCAAGTCGGAGTCGTTGAATTCGGCAGGCGCCAGCCGCTTGCTGTTGTCGAGGAACAGCGTCACCTCGGCGGTGTTGCGCGCCGGCCGGTCCTGAGAGCCGGCAAAGATCACGTCGTCCATGGCCGAGCCGCGCATGCTCTTATAAGAGGTCTCGCCCATGGCCCAGCGGAGCGCCTCGAGCAGATTGGACTTGCCGCAGCCGTTCGGGCCGACGACACCGGTGAGGCCGTTCTCGACCAGGAGCTCGGTCGGCTCCACAAACGACTTGAATCCGAGTAGGCGGAGTCGGGTGATCTGCACGGGCTAGCGATCCTTAAATGGACGTATGAGTGACGCGTGGATGGACGCGTACTGTTACCAGTGAACTTGGCAGTGGTTGGGCGTGATTCGCAACGGCGGCGGTCAAGATGCCTGTGGTCGAATCAGTGCCTTGATTTCGTCGAATGTGACGGTGCCTTGAAGCTTTTGGCCATTGATGAAGAAGCTCGGCGTCCCGATCACGCCGTATTTGCGCCCGCGCTCCTTCACCACCGTCAGGCCATCGATAATGGATTGATTCGATAGGCATTTGTCAAATTCCGCGCGGCTCATACCGCTGGATTTGGCCACCGAATAGATGGCGTTGGGGCGCACCTCCTGGCTGACCCATTCGCGCTGCCGGGAGAGAAAGGCCTCTACCAAGGGCAAATATTTGCTTTTGGACACGCAAGCCGTGACGATCGCCGCGTTGCCCGCAGTCCGGCCGATGGGGAACTCGCGGATGATATAGCGCACCTTGCCCGTATCGATGTATTGCCGCTTCACCTTCGGGAACACCTTGGCGTGGTATTGCCGGCAATACGGGCAGGTGAGGGACACATATTCGATGATAGTCACGGGCGCATTCTTGTTGCCGTACACGCGGTCCCCGAGCGGTCCCGGCTGCACCATCTCTTCTTTGAGGGGGACGGCCGCTTCCGTAGGCGTGCCCGCGCCGCCGCCGCACCCCGAAAGGCCGAGCGCGGCGATGACAACCAGCGCGGCTCCTCTAACCCGTCCCATCGATCACCGTGAGTCTAGCCGCTGGGCGGGGTATCCGGCTTGCCGGTCCCCTCGATCGCGGCCTCGAACTTATCGATCCCGATGCCCTTCAGCCGCTTGCCGTTGACGAAAAAGCTCGGGGTGGCGTCGACGCCATATTCTTCATGCGCCTTCTTGCGCACGGCGACGATCTTGTCGAACAGATCCTTGTCGGCCAGGCACTTGTCGAAGGCTTCCTGCGAGAATCCAGCCTGTTTGGCGATCATCAGCAGCTTCGCCTTGCCGTCCTCGCCGGGCACCGCCCAGGTCTCCTGGGTTTCGAACAGGCCGTCGAGCATCGGATAGAAGCGGTCGTTGCCGGAGCAGCGCACCAGCATGGAGGCGGCAACGGCAAGCCCGTCCAGCGGGAACTCGCGAAAGATGAAGCGGGCCTTGCCCGTGTCGATGTACTTCTCCTTCACCTGCGGGAAGACCTCCGTATAGAAGTTCGCGCAGTGCGGGCAGGTCATCGAGGCGTATTCGACGATGACGATAGGCGCGTTCGCGTCCCCGAGGACGATATCCTCCAGCGGCCCCGCCTCCATCAGCGCGGCCATTTCGGGATCCATCTTGGGTGCGTTGGGGTCGGGCGCGCCTCCGCGGTCGTCGAAGAGGACGATGCCGGCGACCACCACGGCGGCAAGCACCGCGCCGCCGACAATCAGTCCGGTCTTGTTGCTTTTGGTGTCTTCGGTTGAGGGCTCGGTCGGCTTCTTGGGTTTGGCCACGGTACTACTCCGGAAATGGCTGGTTTCTTGCGGCCCAAGCGGGCGCGCTCCTGGGGTGCTTGGCGGTCCCAGGTGATGGGCGCGTGGGCGGGGCCTACAATCGTTGATCGGCCCGTATCGGGCAAGTGCGAGAAAGGTCTTTGGGCTCAAGCCCTCGTGAGGCGGGCCTTGGTGGCGGCGCCGAGCTTCGTGAGCGCCTGGGCCAGACCTTCGTCTTCGATGTCCACCGTTTTGGGCAGCGAATAGGCAGGCAGCGGCGGTCTTTTGGCCGGAGGGGTTTTGCGGACCCGGGCGATGGGCGCTTGCAGGAAGCGCATTTCGGTCACCGCGCGATAGCCGAAATAGCCGTTCACCCGCTCCAGGATCTGCCCCGAGCGGTGCTGGACCTCGATGGCGCGCGGGCCCTCGATCCGCAGCACCAGGGTGGCGCCCTCGGCCTTGTGCCCGCGGGCCGGCGTCTCCGCCTCCTCATCGCGGCGCCTGGGCCAGATGACCCGGTCCGGCATGGTGAAGCGGGCAAGATCGCGGCCCACGATGGCCGGCCAGTCGCTGAGGAGCGCCGTGGTGGCGAAGCCCCTTGCCCGCGCCGCCGGATCGAGCGCCCGGGCCACGTAAGAGCCAATGGCGCGCGCGCCATATCTGGGTTTTCGCGTTTGTCGGGCCATCGCCTTGCCGTTTATCGCCGTGGAGAGCCTGCGCTCCGCGCTTGCCCTGGCAGGGCCTGAGCTTACACCATGGCTCATCAAGAGCCCGGCGGGAAAACCGACTTATGCAGGAAAGTCACATGGCGCTGGAGCCGCGCGCGATCGAAAGGGCCGTGCTCGCCTGGTACGACCGCGAGGCGAGGGCGCTGCCATGGCGTGCTCCGCCAAAGGAGCGCCAAGACCCTTATAAGGTCTGGCTCAGCGAGATCATGCTGCAGCAGACCACGGTGAAAGCCGTCGCGCCGCGCTATATCGATTTCCTGCGCCGCTGGCCCGACGTCGCCGCGCTTGCCCGCGCCGAGCTCGGCGAGGTGCTCGCCGCTTGGGCCGGCCTTGGCTATTACGCCCGCGCACGAAATCTCCATGCGTGCGCGCGAGCCGTGGCGGGCGAACATGGCGGTGACTTTCCCGATACGGAGGCGGAGCTTCGCAAGCTCCCCGGCATTGGCGCCTACACGGCCGCGGCCATTGCCGCGATTGCCTTCGGGAAACGCGCCACGGCCGTCGACGGTAATATTGAGCGCGTCATGGCGCGGTTGTTCGCGGTGGAGAGGCCGCTGCCCGCCGCCAAGAAGGAACTCAAGGCGCTCGCCGAAAGTTTGACGCCCGAGACCCGCGCCGGCGATTTCGCGCAAAGCCTAATGGATCTCGGCGCCACCATCTGCACGCCGCGGCGTCCTGCTTGCGGGCTTTGCCCGGTCCGCCCCGCCTGCCGTGGCTACGCACAAGGGGTTGCCGAACAGCTTCCCTATAAAGAAGAGAAGGCGCCCCGGCCGACGCGTCGTGGCGTGGCGTTCGTGGTGTTGCGCGAGGACGGCGCAGTCCTGCTGCGGACACGCCCGCTGAAAGGTTTGCTCGGCGGCATGCTGGAAGTGCCGTCAACGCCTTGGGAGGAGACGGCGCCGACCAAAACGGCGCGCGCAGCCCACGCGCCCGTCGATCTGCCGTGGCAAGACGTGTCCGGCCGCGTCGAACACACGTTCACGCATTTTCACTTGGAACTTTGCGTTGTCCGCGCAGTGGTGCCGGAGGGTGTCGCGCTGTTAGAGGTGGCGGAACCTGAGCGCTGCCGCTGGCTCACCATGCGCGAACTGCCTGGTGCCGCGCTACCAACCGTGATGCGCAAAGTGCTGGCCCACGCCTTCGAAGCGAAGGCGAAGAGGCGCGCCCCTAAGAAGCAAGCGTCTAAGACGCGAGCCTCTAAGACGCGAGCTTCGCCCGTGCGGCGGTCCGAAGATCGTCGATCGGCTTGAGCGCGCCGTCCGCTTGGTAGTGCCAGAAGGTCCAGCCATTACAGGCCATGGCGCCTTGCACATGGGCACCGATCTTGTGAATGGAGCCCTGTGCGCCGTCGCAGGCGATGGAGCCGTCAGCACGGACCTTCGCCTCGTGACGCGCGGCCGGATCGTAAAGCGCCGCACCCGGCGCCAGCAGGCCGAGCTCAAGCAGTGTGCCGAAGGGAACCCGTGTTTCCGCGCGCTTGCTCTTGGAGACTTGCAGCGCCGCCGCATCGAGCGGCTTCACGCCCTTCAGCCTTGTGCGCGCGGCGTTCGCGTACGCCTCTTCGCGCTCGATGCCGACAAAGGTGCGCCCCAACCGCTTCGCCGCAACCGCCGTCGTGCCGGAGCCCATGAACGGGTCGAGCACCACGTCGCCCGGATGGCTGGATGCGAGGATCACGCGGTGCAGCAGCGCCTCGGGCTTTTGCGTCGGGTGCGTCTTGCGTCCGTCTTGTTTCAGACGCTCGCCCCCGGAGCAGATCGGCAGTAGCCAATCGGAGCGCATCTGCAAATCTTCGTTCAGCGCCTTCATAGACTCGTAGTTGAACGTGTAGCGCGCCTTCTGGCCTGTCGAGGCCCAGATCATGGTCTCGTGCGCGTTGGTGAAGCGGCGCCCCCGGAAATTCGGCATCGGGTTCGCCTTGCGCCAGATCACGTCGTTCAGCACCCAGTAGTCCAGGTCCTGAAGCGCCGTCCCGACGCGAAAGATATTGTGATAGCTGCCGATCACCCAGAGGCTGCCATTCGGCTTCAATACGCGGCGGCAGGCGGTGAGCCAATCGCGGGTGAAGGCGTCATAGGCGCCGAAGCTGGAGAACTTGTCCCAGTCGTCGTCCACGCCGTCTACGCGGCTATTGTTCGGCCGCAGCAGCGTGTTGGCGAGCTGAAGGTTGTACGGCGGGTCGGCGAAGACGAGATCGACGGAGCCTTCCGGAAGCCGCGCCAGCTCCTCGATGCAATCGCCCACAATGATTTTGTTACGGGGAAGCCGAAGCTCCCCAGTGTCCCCCACACCCATGTCACCCACTCTCGTTACGCAAATACTGAAAACCCCGCCTCTTTCGGGCAGGACCGGCCCATGCTGGCGGAGTACGGTAAAGGCGTCCTTAACCGACAAGCCGAGGGAGAGACCCGCAAGTGAGCCAGACCATCGTCATGATCCACGGCGCCAATTGCGGCGGCTGGTGTTTCGGCGTCTTTGCCAAGGTTTTCGAGGCAAATGGCTTCACCTGCCATGCGCCCGACCTGATCGGACATGGGGCCGAAAAGGAGACGGGGCGGGGCACCTTGGCCAATGTCGGGATCGCCGATTTCCGTGCGCAGATGACCACATTCGTCAAACTGCTGCCGGAGAAGCCCATCCTGCTCGGCCATTCCATGGGTGCGGTGATCGCCCAGCAGCTTGCGAGCGAAGATCTCGCCGAGAAGCTCGTTCTGGTGAGCCCGGCGCCGCGCGCCGGCATCTTGCCGCCGACGGCCGCAGAGAAGCAGCTCTGCCAGGACTTGATGACCATCGGCGATTTCTGGACGCGTGCCATCGATCCGAACTTCGAACTGGCTTGCCACTACACGCTGAACCTGTTGCCGCAGGACGCGCAGCGGCGCGTGTTCGACGAGTTCGGCCCGGAATCCGGGCGCGCGCTGTTCGAGTTCTTCTTCTGGATGTTCGACCAGACCGTGGCGACGGAAGTCGATACGTCCGCGGTGACCTGTCCGGTGCTGTGCCTATCGGGCGCGGAGGATCACATCGTGTCGTTGCAGAGCGCGAAGGCGACGGCGGAGGCTTACCGCCAAGCCGAGTTCTGGGCGCTTCAAACCCACGCGCATATGTTGCTGGTGGAGCCTGGCGCCGACAAAATCGCCGAGCGCATCGGCGGCTGGCTCGCTTAAGTCTCGGCGACCGGCGAAGCTTCGTCGCGCTCGTTCATGATGCGCAACGCACGCTCGATCGGCGCGAACGATTTGCGGTGATGCGTGCACACGCCGTGCTCACGCACCGCGCGGGCATGCTCCGGCGTGCCATAGCCTTTATTGCTTTCCCAGCCATAGCGGCGATAGCGCTTGGCGAGCTTCACCATGATCCGGTCGCGGGTGACTTTGGCGATAATCGAGGCGGCCGCCACCGACAACGACAACCCGTCGCCGCCGACGATCGCGCGGGCCTTGCCGCCGGGAAAGCGCTTCGGCACCAGATTGCCGTCGATCAGTGCCGCGGCTTGCGGCACCTGTAGCCCACGGAACGCGGCGCGCATGCCCCACAGGCTTGCCTGCAAAATGTTGTCGCGGTCGATGCGTCTCACCTGGCCGATGGTGATGGACACGCACGACGTGGCGATGATCTCCGCGAAGCGGTCCTCGCGGGCCTGGGGTGTCAGCACTTTGGAGTCGTTGAGCCCTTCGGGAATACGGTTCGGATTGAGGATCACCGCCGCGACCACAACAGGTCCCGCCCAGGGTCCGCGGCCCGCCTCGTCGATGCCGGCCACGGGCACCCCGTGTAGATCCATGAGCTCTTCTTCGAGATCGAAGCTCGGCAGGGCAGGGGCGGAGAGCGGTTCTGCGGGCAGCGCCATGATCCGGCGACTTTCCGACAAACCGCGCCGGCCGCGCAACTACCCCGGCCCTTAAGTGCCGGGCGCTGTGGAAAAACCTACAAGAGGCGCAGCTGCTGGCCGGGCCGTTTTGGCGGAGTGAACAGATCGGTCCGTAAGGGAACGGAGCCGTTGAGACCGAGCCGCTCGGCGGCCATCTGAAACCGGCGGCCGATCATCCAGGCGTAAGGCCCGTGGCCTTCCATGCGGTCGCCGAATTTCGCCTCGTACAGCTTGCCGCCGCGGCTCTGGCGCATCAGCGACAACACGCGCTCGGCGCGGTCCGGGCAATTGGCCTTGAGCCACTCCACGAAGAGATCGCCGATCTCCAGCGGCAGCCGCAGCAAGATGTAGCCCGCCTCGGCCGCGCCCGCGACGGAAGCGCGCTCCAAGATGCGCTCCATCTCCGAATCGGTCAGTCCCGGAATGACCGGCGCCACCATGACGGCGGCGGGCACGCCGGCGCTTGCCAGTTTCTCGACGGTCTCAAGGCGTTTCTCAGGGGTGGCGGCGCGCGGCTCCATGGCGCGGGCGAGCTTACGGTCGAGCGTGGTCACCGACAGCGCCACCTTGACCAGGCCGCGCTTCGCCATCGACTGCAAGATATCGAGATCGCGTAACACCAGAGCCGACTTGGTGACGATGCCGACCGGATGATTGGCGGCGCTCAGAACTTCGAGAATACGCCGCATGATGCGGTAGCGCCGCTCCACCGGCTGATAGGGATCGGTGTTCGAGCCGATGGCGATCATGCGGGGATGGTAGTTCGGCGCGGCCAATTCCTTCTCCAGGGCTTGCGCCGCATTGGTCTTGGCAAACAGCTTAGTCTCGAAATCGAGCCCGGGCGACATGCCGAGAAATGCGTGGCTCGGGCGGGCGAAGCAATAGACGCAGCCATGCTCGCAGCCGCGATAGGGATTGATCGAACGGTCGAAGCCGATATCGGGCGACTGGTTCTTGGTGATGATCCGCCGGGCCGGCATCTCCTGGACTTCGGTCTGAAGCGCTTCGAGATCAAAAAGCGAGTCCCAGCCGTCATCGGCGGGCTCGTAGGCGAGGTTCTCAAACCGCCCCGACCGGTTTGTCTGGGCGCCCCGGCCATGCCGCCGGTCGAAGGCGACGCCGCCCGCTTCGGCAGGCAGGCTCTCCGAATCGCCCTGCTTTCGTAAGGCAACGCTCATGGGGCCTATATAGCCC
>DGOS01000079.1 GCA_002390155.1 Hyphomicrobiaceae bacterium UBA4460
CCCGCCGTTATCCCTTGGGCGCCTCGGTGCCCGCGACGTCTGAGGCCCATGACGTCAGGGCCCCCGGCGTGCTATGGACCCCCGCCGGCCGGACAAGGCGGGCGAAGCGGGTCGAGCATGGTCGGTAACAGCAAACTCATCGAGAACTACGCGCAGATCCATGCGTCGCAGGCCTATGGCAATACCTCGGTCAAGAACCTGCGCCTGATCCGGCCGGAGATTCAGCTCCTGAGGCCCCAGTCGATCGTCGATTATGGCTGCGGCCAGAGCGCGCTTCTGGACCGGCTGGACTTGGGTTATCCGGTCGAGGGCTACCGCTACGATCCGGCGATCCCCGCGTTTGCGCAAAAGCCCGACGCTAAGGTCGATCTCCTGATCAATGTCGACGTGCTCGAGCATGTCGAGGAGAGCGATCTCGACGAAGTGCTCGCCGACATGCGCGCCATGTGCCGCGATGCGTTGATCATTGTCGACACCGCGCCGGCCAAGGGCGTGCTTCCAGACGGCCGGAACCTGCATGTGACGTTGAAGCCGCATGATTGGTGGCGGGAGCGCATTGCGCAGCATTTCGGGCCGCTCTACCCGGTCCGCACGTTGCGGCGCGCACGCGCCGGCTTCAAAACGTGGCAGCGCGGGCCGAAGCAGACGCTGCAATACCACCTGATGCGCGCGCGCGAAGATGCGCGGTACTACGCCAAGCGTGTTCAGGGAAAGCACAAAGTGCTGTAAGCGCGGCTAGAACGTGTAGCCGAATCTCTCGATCTCCGGCGCGTACCAATCTTCGACGATCTTTCGGGTCTTATCGGTATAGAGCTTCCGATAGTCGCCGCCGCTGCCATACACATTGAGGCGGGGCAGGGGCGTGTCGCCTTCGATGCCGATCTCCTTCAGCACTTTTGCGAGGTCCTCGCCCAAGGTTTCATAACGGCCGAGGAAGTCGACGGCGACGTCTCCATCGATCGTGTACAGCGAGTAATTCTCGACACTGGCCTTCTCCTTGTTGGTCATGAAGCTCTCGAACGAGGGCCGGTGCGTCTTCGACTTGGTCTTGTAGAAGTACCAGGAGATCTGCTTGTCCCAAGGGTTCCGTTCGAACGTGAACTTGTAATAGCTGTTCCAGATCTCATCGCCCACATAGGCTTTGATGCGCCACGCCGGAATGTGCTCGTAGAAGCCGATCGTCGGGTGATAGACGCGCTCGGGCCGGCGTAGCAGGCGCCGCCACAAAGGGCGCTTCGGTACGAGCGGATGGTCAAGCCGGTAGTTCCGCGGCGGCATGCGCTCGCCCGTCATCAGCCGGTCGGTGGTCGGCGTGATCACGTCTTCAGGCCCGCAAGCCCGCGACAGCATCGCCTCAATGCTCGACGAGGCGGTCTTGCGCGTCTTGATGTAGATGAACTTATGCTTGTGGCTGAGGATCATGGGCGTTGGAACGGGAACCTTCGGGCCTCACGGCGGCGGCGTGAAACTAGTCGTTTCACGCCACGTCGGGCAAGCGCCGGATTAGTCTTTCTTGCCTTGGAGCGACAGGGCGAGGTTTTCCAGGATCGTGCCGAAATGGATTTCCTGGATCTTGAGCGCCATGGCGATATCCTTGAGCTTCTTGCGTTCCTCCCCGGAAATCCGGTTATCCGCTAGAAGCACCAGATAAGCCGAGCGGATAATCTCTTCTTTTATGGGGTCATCGAGCACGGCGGAGGCCGCGGCGAACTGCGCCAGAACGTCGCCCTCGGCGTTCGCCTGGGCGGCCTTGGCGATATCGACGGCGGTCAGACGGCGCCCGGTCTGCTTCTCGTAGACCTGCTGGATGAGGCCCACCTCGCGCGTGTCAAGCCGGCCATCGGCGGCGGCGATCACCACCATTGCCTTCAACAACCAATCTGCGTCTGTGCTCATCTGATCCTCAGCCATTGGCCCCATCCCAGGGTATCCTCGATCTTGCGGCCGATAGTGCGGGGGCGGGCGCTTTTTGCCAAGACGGGCAGGTCAGCAAAACAAGGCTTTGAAGCGGGCAGCCAAGTTGCGCTATGAGGCGGGGTCCTCTTAAAGACAGAAACCATGCGCCCACTCAGGATCATCTTCCTCGCCGATACCCGGCCCGGCCACTACCACCTCGCTCAAGGCGTGATCGCGGCCCTTGCGCATGTGCGCCCGGTCGAGGTCACGCGCATTGAGGTGAAGCGCAAGTGGATCGTGCCGACCAGGTGGCTGCGCGCGCGGATCAACGCAGACACCTTCTTTCCGCCGCGCATGTTGCGCATGGCCTACCGCATCGACGCGGAAGAGCTGCCGGACGCCGATCTCGTGGTGTCCGCGGGCGGCGAGACGCATATGCCGAATATCTGCGTGACGCGGCTGCTCGACGTGCCCAACATCTTTTGCGGTTCGCTCCTACGCGGCCTGGAGGCCGACAATTTCAGCCTGATCATCTCATCTTACGACTGCGATGCGGACAGTGAGCGGCATCTGGTGACGCTGAAGCCGTCCCCCATCAATCCCGATGCACTCGGCCGCCCCAAAACGGTGCCGTGCTTTGGCCCCGACCGGCTGCCGAAGCTGGCCGGCCTGTTGGTTGGTGGCAAAGCCGGGAGCTTCCGCTACACCAGCAAAGAATGGGAGCGGCTGCTGGCATTCGTCGCCGAAATCTCCAAGGCCTGGGGGACGCGCTGGCTGATCTCCACTTCCCGCCGCACGCCGGACCAGGTGGCGGACCGCATTGCCGAGCTCGCCAAGGATGACAGCGTCGTGGCGAAGTTCATCGACTTCCGAACCGCAGGGCCCGGGACCCTGCCGGAGATCCTCTCCAAGGCCGAGGTCGTCGTCTGCACCGAGGATTCAAGCTCGATGATTTCGGAGGCCG
>DGOS01000091.1 GCA_002390155.1 Hyphomicrobiaceae bacterium UBA4460
CGGCGGACGTGATTGTCCTGCATCAGGTCCTGCACTTCCTCGACGACCCTGCCATCGCCGTGGCAGAGGCCGCGCGCGTGCTGAAGCCGGGCGGCAAGTTGCTCATTGTCGACTTCGCGCCGCACGAGCTTGAATTCCTGCGCGAGCAATCGGCTCACCGCCGGCTCGGTTTCGCGCGCGATCAGCTCGGCCGTGTGCTTGAAAGCTCTGGCCTCAAGGTTGATCGCTTCCACGAGCTGAGCCCCACAGGCGAGGGCAAGCTCACCGTATCGCTCTGGCTCGGCCTCAAGCCGGCTGCTGCCAGCAAGAAGAGAAAAGAAAACCGCAACGTGGAGGTCGCCGCGTGATGCTCGCATCATCTCAAGAACCGCCCAAGCGCCGCATTCTCGGCCGTGGCGACATCGACGTATCGTTCGAGTTCTTCCCGCCGAAGACCGATGCGATGGAGGAGAACCTGTGGCGTTCCATTCGCCGGCTCGAACCCTTGCGGCCCAAATACGTGTCGGTGACGTATGGCGCAGGCGGGTCCACGCGCGAGCGCACCCACGCCACTGTGGCCCGCATGTTGCGCGAGACGACCTTGCGGCCGGCCGCGCACCTCACTTGCGTGAGCGCGACCAAGGAGGACGTCGACGAGATCATCCGCGATTACTGGGACCTCGGCGTGCGCCACATCGTGTCGTTGCGCGGCGACCCGCCCGGCGGCGTGGGCGAACGTTACGAGCCGACACCGGGCGGCTATGTGAACGCGGCGGATCTCACCGCAGGGATCAAGAAGATTGCGCCGTTCGAGATTTCCGTCGGCTGCTATCCGGAGAAGCACCCGGAGTCGCCCTCCGTCGAGGCCGACATCGATATGCTGAAGGCAAAGATCGATGCGGGCGCGACGGGCGCAATCACGCAGTTCTTTTTCGATAACGAGGTCTATTTCCGCTATCTCGATCGCGTCCGCGCTGCCGGGATCGAGATTCCCATCGTGCCCGGACTCATTCCGATCCACAATTTCAAGCAGATCTCCAGTTTCGCGCAGCGTTCAGGCGCGAGCATGCCCGATTGGATCGGGCGCCGGTTCGAAGGGTTGGACGAAGATCAGGAGACGCGCCATCTCGTGGCCGCCGTTGTCGCCGCCGAGCAGGTGCTGGGTCTCGTCGATCAGGGCATCACCGAGTTTCACTTCTATACGCTGAACCGCGCCGACCTCGTCTATGCGATCTGTCATCTGCTGGGCCTGCGCCCGGCCAAGGCGTTCACCGAGAAGAAGCAGGTAACGACATGACGCGGGAAAAACGCATCGAGGCGCTGAAGCGCGAAGCGACGAAACGAATCCTCATCCTCGACGGCGCCATGGGTACGGCCATCCAAGGCTACAAGCTTGATGAGGCCGGCTATCGCGGCGCGCGCTTCAAGGATTTCGATCGTGACCTCAAGGGCAACAACGATCTCCTTGTACTCACCCAGCCCGGTATTATCCGTGAAATTCACGGGAAATATCTCGAAGCTGGCGCCGACATTCTTGAGACCAACACGTTCAACGCCCAAGCCATAAGCCAGGCGGATTACGGTCTTGAAGATATCAGCCACGAGATGAACGTCGCGGCGGCCAAGCTCGCGCGCGAGGCCGCGGACGAATGGACCAAGAAGACGCCGGATCGCCCACGCTTCGTGGCGGGCGCCGTCGGTCCCACCAACCGCACGGCCTCCATCTCGCCGGACGTGAACAATCCGGGATTCCGCAATGTGAGTTTCGACGAGCTGGTCGAGGCTTACGCGGTTCAGACACGCGGGCTCATCGAGGGCGGCGTCGACATCGTCATGATCGAGACGGTCTTTGATACGTTGAACGCCAAGGCCGCAGGCTACGCCGTCGAGCAAGTGTTCGACGAGATGGGCGTCGTACTGCCCATCATGGTCTCCGGCACAATTACGGATCTGTCGGGCCGGAACCTGTCAGGACAGACACCGGAAGCCTTCTGGTACTCCATGGAGCATCTGAAACCCTTCTCCATTGGGCTCAATTGCTCCTTCGGTGCCGAGCAGCTCCGGCCTTCGGTCGATGAGATCGCTCATGTCGCCGAGACCTATGTCAGCGTCTATCCCAATGCCGGGCTCCCCAACGAGATGGGCGAGTACGACGAGACGCCAGAGATGATGGCCGACCTCCTGGAGGAGTGGGCGAAAGACGGGCTGCTCAACATCGTTGGCGGCTGTTGCGGCACGACGCCGGCCCATATCGGTGCCATTGCCGAGGCGGTGGCGAAGTATCCGCCGCGTAAAGTGCCGGACGTGCGTCCGGCGTTGCGCCTCTCCGGCCTCGAACCGTTCGTGCATGGTTAGTTTCTTGATGGATGAATTGAAGTGAGCAACGCAGCCCAGAATTTCGTTATGGTGGGCGAGCGGACCAACGTCACCGGGTCCGCGCGCTTCCGCAAACTGATCGAGGCGAACGACTACGCCGCCGCGCTCGAGGTCGCGCGCCAGCAGGTGGAGAGCGGCGCCAACATGCTCGACGTCAACATGGACGAAGGCATGTTGGACTCCGAAGCGGCGATGCAAACCTTTCTGAACTTGATTGCCGCCGAACCAGACATCAGCCGCGTGCCCATCATGATCGACTCCTCGAAATGGTCGGTGATCGAGGCGGGGCTGAAATGCGTGCAAGGTAAGTCGGTGGTGAACTCCATCAGCATGAAGGAAGGCGAGGAGCCGTTCCTGGAGCACGCGCGGAAGATCCTGCGCTACGGCGCTGCCGTCGTGGTCATGGCCTTCGACGAGACGGGCCAGGCCGAGACGGCGGAGCGCAAGTTCGAGGTCTGCAAGCGCGCTTACGAGCTTCTGACGGAGAAGGTCGGTTTTCCGCCGGAGGACATCATTTTCGATCCGAACATCTTCGCCGTCGCCACCGGCATCGAAGAGCACAACGACTATGGGCGCGCCTTCATCGAGGCGACACGGCGCATTAAGGAAGAGCTGCCGCATGTGCATGTCTCGGGCGGCGTGTCGAACCTCTCGTTCGCCTTCCGCGGCAACGAGCAGGTGCGCGAGGCCATGCATTCGGTGTTCCTCTATCACGCCATCCAGGCGGGCATGGATATGGGCATCGTCAATGCCGGCCAGCTCGCGCTCTATGACGATATCGAACCGGAGCTGCGCAAGCTCGTCGAGGATGTGGTGCTCAATCGCCGGGAGGACGCCACCGATCGTCTGCTCGAGGCGGCCGAGCGCTACAAAGGCGGCGCTTCGCAAAAGAAAGAGGCGGACCTCTCCTGGCGCGAGAAGCCGGTCGAGGAGCGCCTCACATATGCGCTGGTGCACGGCATCGGCACTTATGTCGAGGAAGATACCGAGGAGGCGCGGGCCAAGGCCGAGCGGCCGCTGCACGTCATCGAAGGCCCGCTCATGAACGGCATGAATGTGGTC
>DGOS01000055.1 GCA_002390155.1 Hyphomicrobiaceae bacterium UBA4460
ACCGAAGGTTCAATTCGACTCTATGTCGGCGTCACCGAGGCGGCCCATCCCTTCACGGTGCGGTTCGACATCACGGATACGGGCGCCGGCCTCACCGAGGCGGAAATCGATGACTTGTTTCAGCCGTGCTCGGGCACATCGCGCGTGGGCGGCTCTCTTGGGCTGCCAATCGCGCGGCGCCTAGCCGAGGCGATGGGCGGCGGGCTTGGCTGCACCAGCGCGGTCGGGCAGGGCACGCTTCATTGGTTCACCTTCCAGTCTGTTGCCGCCGATGAGCAAGACGCGGCAAAGGCGCAAGCCGCGCCGAAACCGGAAGTGCCGGCACCGCAGCCCGAGACAAAAGCCCCCCGCGAGGGAGCGCTGTCGGGTCACGTGCTGCTGGTCGAGGGCAACAGCGTCAATCGCATGCTGATCGGTGCCTATCTTGACGAGATCGGTCTCACCTATACGAGACGGCCGACAACGGTGCGGCGGCGCTGATGTGCCTCGCGGCTCGGCCCTACGATCTCGTTCTCATGGACACGGTGCTGCCGGACTATGACGGCTCACAGATGGCAAAGCGCATCCGCACCATGCAGGCGCCGTCGTCGGACGTACCGATCGTCGGCATCACCGCATCTGGGTCCTCTGAGGATCTGCAGGGCCTCGTCGAGGCGGGCCTGAATGCGCGCGTGACGAAGCCGATCCAGGGCCGCGCCCTCTACGCTGCGCTTGTGCCGTTCCTGCCGGCGCAAGCCTAGCTCGCGTCAGGCCAGCGCGCGTCAGGCATTGTCCATCAGGACGCCGGCGAGCAGGATCAGGTAAGCGATCAGCAGCAAGCCGAGACCGTACGAGGTGAAGATCGGCAGCGGTACGATCATGCCGATCACCACGAGTGCGGCCAGGATGACGGAGATGAGAAAGGTCTGCCGGCGCGGCGTGCTCAGTTTGAAGTCCATGATGTCCCCCCTTGATGCGCCTCTTTTGGCATGACGCCAGAAGAAAAATCAGCGTTGCCAGGACTCTAGCGGCAAAGTTGCGCCGCTGTCATGGCCCCTGAACCGGGGAATTTCTAAAGGTGCAGCTTTTCCTTGGCTTCCAGCGGCGGCACGGGAACGTCCGCCTCGGCCAGCACCTCGACCTTTTGGTCCACCAGATCGACGATCCCGGTCATGATCTCGTTGAGCTGGAAATCCTTCGGCGTATAGATGGCTGCGGCGCCGCACTGCTTGAGGACGTTGACGTCTTCGGCCGGAATGATGCCGCCGACAACGACCGGCACCTCGCCCATACCCGCCTCGCGCAGCTTCTGCACAACGTCGCGCACCAGTGACACGTGGGAGCCGGAGAGGATGGAAAGTCCCACGACATGGGCCTTGGCCTCTTTGGCTTGCTCCACGATTTGATCGGGGGTCAGGCGGATGCCGTCATAGACGACACTCATGCCGACATCGTCCGCACGCACGGCGATCTGCTCGGCACCATTGGAATGGCCATCGAGGCCGGGCTTGCCGACGACGAAGGTGAGCGTGCGGCCGAGCTTGCCCGAGACTTGGCTCACCAGCTCGCGTACGTCTTGCAGGCGCGCCTCGTCGATCTCGTGCGAGGCGCCGATGCCGGTGGGCGCGCGATATTCACCGAAGACTTCGCGCAGCACCGCGCCCCATTCGCCGGTGGTAACGCCGGCCTTAGCGGCGGCGATCGACGGGGGCATGATGTTGCGGCCTTCGCTGGCCGCGTCCTTCAGCTCGCGCAAGGTTTCGCGCACGGTCGCGTCATCGCGCTGCTGCCGCCAGGCTTGCAGCGCGGCGATCTGCTCGATCTCCACGGACTCCGGCACGGTGAGAATGCCTTCGACGCCAGAATCGAGCGGCGACGGTTCGGTCTCGGTATAGGCGTTGACGCCGACCAGCGTTTGATCGCCGCGCTCAATGTCGGCAATGCGCTCGGCGTTCGAAGCGATGAGTGACTCTTTCATGTAATCGATGGACGCCACGGCCCCGCCCATGGCGTCGAGTTTGGCGAGTTCGGCGCGAGCCTGTTCCTTCAACTCCTCGACCTTGCGGTCGATCACTTCGGAGCCATCGAAGATGTCCTGATACTCCAGGAGGTCGGTCTCGTAGGCGACGATCTGCTGCAGGCGCAGCGACCATTGCTGATCCCAGGGGCGCGGCAGGCCGAGTGCCTCGTTCCAGGCAGGCAACTGCACGGCGCGGGCGCGGGCCTTCTTCGACAGCGTCACCGCCAGCATCGATAGCAGGATGCGGTAGACGTTATTCTCGGGCTGCGGCTCGGTGAGGCCAAGCGAGTTCACCTGGACGCCATAGCGGAAGCGCCGGAATTTCGGCTCCTCGACGCCGTAGCGTTCGCGCGCGATCTCATCCCAGAGATCGACGAAGGCGCGCATCTTGCTCACCTCGGTAATGAAGCGAACGCCTGCATTGACGAAGAAGCTGATGGCGCCGACCACGCGCGGAAACTTCTCTTCCGGCACTTCGCCGGAGGCCTTGACCGCATCGAGGACGGCGATTGCCGTGGCCAGCGCGAAGGCGAGTTCCTGTGCCGGCGTCGCGCCTGCCTCCTGCAAATGATAGGAGCAGACATTGGTCGGGTTCCATTTCGGCAGCTCGCGGTTTGCAAAGACGATCACGTCCTTGATGAGCCGCAACGAAGGATCAGGCGGAAACACGTACGTGCCGCGCGACAGATACTCCTTGATGATGTCGTTCTGCACGGTGCCGGTCAGCTTGGTGCGATCGACGCCCTGCTCGTCGGCGAGTGACACGTAGAGCGACAGCAGCCAGGCGGCCGTGGCGTTGATCGTCATCGAGGT
>DGOS01000057.1 GCA_002390155.1 Hyphomicrobiaceae bacterium UBA4460
GAGAAAATCCTCACGCCGGAGGTGGTTGCCGAGTACAACCGTCAGCACCGCGGAATTCTCCGGGCGTTCCATGTGCGCGACGCACAGCTCGCGCAGACGCTGACGGCTGAGCACCTTGAGAAGGTGCGCGACGATCTCATGAAGGCCGGCCCCTAAATGTAGGCCGAACCCAGTCCAGGCGGCGGCCGCCGTTAACACTGCGGCTAGGAAAACTGGCGTCACGCGGAGGCTGTCCGTTGCTGGAACCGGCCTCGTTCTCTCTATAAAATCGGCGCGAAACCAAGGCGAGAGACAGGCTAACCCTTTCTGCTTGTTAATGTTGCCGGCCCAGTGCTTCCAGTACGATGGTCTTGGGCTGACGAGAGCAATGCTGACGAGAGCAATGATGGACTTGCGCTGCAAATATATGAGGCCTGCCGCCGATGGTCTTCCTCAGCAGGCGCAACGGCTGGCCTTTGCTGGCCTTTTTGTCACGGCCGCGACCTGTCTTGGCGTGCCCGTCCTGGCGCAAACCATCCCACCGGTCGACACGGAAGTGGTGCGAGAGGCGCCCGTGGTACGCAAGCTGGAACTCTCCGGCACGGTTACATCGCCGCACGCGTCCCAGATTTCCACCTCCGTGGGCGGCTTGGTGAGCAAGGTCTATTTCGACAGCGGCGCGCATGTGAAGACCGGCGATCTCATGCTAGAGCTCGACGCCGAGCTTGAGGAGGCCGCGTATGAGCAGGCCGAGGCCCAAGCGGCGCAAGCCGCCGGCGAGGTCAAGGACGCCAAGCGCCGCTTGCGCATCGCCGAGAGCCTGGCCAAGCGCAAATACGGACCGCAAAACGAAGTCGAGGCCAGGCAAGCCGAAGTCGACATCGACACGGCGACGCATGAGAGTTTCAAGGCCGAGCAGAAGCGCCGCCAAGTCGTTCTTCAGCGCCACCAACTGCCGGCGCCTTACGATGGGGTGATCTCCAAACGCATGGCCGAGGTCGGCCAGTGGGTGACGCCGGGGACAGCCGTGTTCGAGCTCGTCGCCATGCACGACTTCCGCGTGGATGTGCCCGTACCGCAAGACTATTACGCGCGGCTCCGCCAGGGCGCGGACGTTAGGATCGAGATCGATGCGCTGCCCGGCGAACTCGTGCCGGCGACGATCGGCGCGCTGATCCCGGTGAGCGATCCGGATGCGCGCACGTTCACCTTGCGGGTCCTTCCCAAACGCAACGACATCCCCATCACGCCCGGCATGTCGGCCCGCGTCCTGATCGATCTCGACACAGGCAAGCAGGACGTGGCGGTCAACCGTGACGCCCTGATCCGCTATCCCGACGGACGCATCACCGTGTGGGTCGTGAAACAAGACGGCGATACGATTAGCGTCACCGAGCGGCGAGTCGAGATCGGACTCGCCTTCGATGGACGCGTTCAGGTCCTTAAAGGCCTGAAGGAAGGCGACCGCGTCGTGGTTCGTGGCAACGAGTCCTTACGCGAAGGCCAGACCGTCAAGCTGGCGAGCTGAGGCAAGAGACGTAAAGCACAATGCTCGAGCAGATCGTCAAGCGCGGAACCCTGGTGACGGTCATCGCCCTGATCGTGTGCGTGCTCGGTATCGTTGCTGCCTTCCGCATCCCCGTGCAGATGATTCCAGATCTCGAGGTGCGCACGGTCACGGTGCACACGCGCTGGGCCGGCGCGACACCGCAGGACGTCGAGAAAGAGATCGTTATCGAGCAGGAGGAATATCTCCGCTCGATCCCAAGCCTTGAACGCATCATCTCGCGCGCCTCCAGCGGCGCAGCACGCATCGAGATGGAGTTCCCCTACAATATCGACCTCAACGAGACGCTCATCCGCATCAACAACGCGCTGAGCCAGGTCCCCTCTTATCCGGAGGACGTGGACCAGCCGCGCGTGCGCGCAAGCTCCTTCAGCGCCAACTCCTTCATGTATTTCCGTGTCTCGCCGCTGCCGGGTAATCCGCGCCAGCTCAACATGGACATGATGCGCGACTTCATCGACGACAATGTCCGGGCGCGGCTGGAGAGCGTCACGGACGTGTCCGATGTGGGGTTCGGCGGCGGCGCGGAAAAGCAGATTCAGATTCTGTTCGATCCGGCGGCGCTGGCCGAACGAAAGATCTCCCTCACGGATGTGCGCCGCGCGGTGGCGGCGCGCAACCGCGATACCTCGGGCGGCGAGATCGAAAGCGGCAAGCGACGCTACCTGCTGCGGACCATCGGCCGGTTCGACAATCCAGAGGACCTCAAGGAGCTGATCATCGCCCGGCGCGGTGACAACATCATCCGCCTCGAGGACGTTGCGGACGTCCGGCTCGGACATTTTGAGATCTACACACGTGCCTATGTGAACGACCAGCCCATCATCTTCCTGTCGATCCGTCGCGAGGCCGGCTCGAACGTCATCGCCATCAAGGAGGCGGTGATGAAGGAGGTCGAGGAGATCAACCGCGAAGTCCTGATCCCCACGGGGATGGAGCTGGAGCTCACGGCGGACGACGTCAACTATGTCGAAGCGTCTATCCGCAATGTGTGGACGAACCTGTCCATCGGCGCAGTGCTGGCGACGCTGGTGATGTGGCTGTTCTTGCGCTCCG
>DGOS01000006.1 GCA_002390155.1 Hyphomicrobiaceae bacterium UBA4460
CCGATTTCCACGCTGCTCATGGCCAGCACACCCCAATCGATGTCGTGCGTGGCGATAGCCTCAAGCGGCCACCATAACTGCAGTGCGCCCACGGCCTTCAGGAACCACTGGCTACGCGTTGCTTCGTCGGTCACGAAGCCGAACAGCACCAGGTTCATCACGACGAGGAAGCCGAAGAAGGCGACAGGCAGTGTCAGGAAATCGTCCATCCACCGCTTCAACAGGACGATGAACAGCGCAAAGGCGAGCCCCACCCCGATCTGCGGTGCGTAACGCGGATCCCAAATCGCCGCCCAGCTCGAAGGCTGGATCGTGAGGTTGGAGCCCGTGATGACCTCAACGCCACCAGTGATGAGAAGCCAGCCCGAAGCCGCCAGGAAGCCGCCGATCACGGGATACGGTACGAAGCGCAGCCATTGGCCGAGCTTGAGAGCACCGACGCCGAAGAGCAGTGCGCCAGTCAGGAACGTGCTCACCGAAATGGCCACGAGCACGTTGATGACCATGGCCTCTTCGCTCGCGCCTTTGGACGCAAGGCCTGCGGCGACGGTCGCCGCCAACACGCTCATGACCGCGACGGCCGGCGTGTCGGGACCGGCATCCGCCGGCACCAGCGTCGTGGTCAGCGCCACAACCACGCCGGTGACCACCGT
The DNA here is from genome assembly GCA_002390155.1 of Hyphomicrobiaceae bacterium UBA4460. The sequence continues at coordinate 654 of DGOS01000006.1, forward strand.
ACCCATGATCAGCGCCGCAAGTCCGAGCGGAAAACCGGCCGCGATCGAGCCCTGGAAGATCAGCGCGCTAAAGGAGATGCAGTAGGCGATGTTGACGATTGCCGAAATCGTCCCCGCCAAAGCATCACGCCCGAGCGTTGAGGCTTCGATATTGCGCGGGCGTTTGGACGCCAAATTCGCAAGCAGCGACAAGGGCTAAATACGTAAAAAGTTGGAGGGTTGCGTTCAGGCCCGATCATGGCCGGGGGCGACCACAATGCAAGCAAAATAAACGCGTTTCTGGAGGTTAACCCCGCGTCATGTCGGCTTGGCTAGGCAGAAGGCGTGAAGGCGTTCCGGGAGCCAGGCGCCGCTTTCCCCGTTCCGGGGACTTTCGGGTTCCAACGCGCCGGGTCGAGGCCGGTTTCCACGGTCCATGGCCCTGGCCGGCTCGGCTCGAGGGTCGCCTTGGAAAGAAGTCCGTTGAACGCAAAACGCGGCACGACCTGGAAGCCAAGCTGGCTCAACTGACCGCTCATGCGCTTGCCGTCGTTCAGCGCAAAGCCCCAATGCTGCAAATGGCAGCTCAGCGTGACGGCACCGACATTGGCGGCATCGCGCTCCCGCGAGAACGTCTTTTCAGTGAAGAAGGCCTGGCCAATGGCGAGACCGAAAAGACCGCCGGTAAGCCGGCCCGAGCGGTCCCAGACTTCCACAGAATGTGCGTAGCCGTCCTCGAACAGGGCCTGAAACGCCTCGGCCAATGCCGGCTCCGGCCCGCACGCCCGCAGGACGCCCGCGAAGTCCGTATCGAAGCTCACACCAAATGTGCGCGTTTGTAAGAGCCGCCAGACGCGCTTCGACACATGCGCGTTCTCCGGGAACGACACCATGCGCTCAGCGGGCGCCCACCACTTACCGTCCTCCGGGTAGAGGCCTTTTGCGTAAGCGGCGACAAGCGTCGGCACGCTTAAGTCGTTGCACTTGCCCGCAAGCCCTTCGGGATGCCGAAGCGCTTTGTCGGGGTCCGGCAGCCCCCGGCCAAATCCAATGAGATGTTTGGCGAGGACTGCAAGCGCGGATGGCTTGCCAGAAAGCCCAGAGTCCACAAGGCGACGCGAAACTTGACCCAACACCGTGGGAGCCTCCATTCAACGCGGCAACACAGCAAACGAGCTTGCCCGAAAAGGGATTCCCAACGGGTTAACGCCAAGGGTCCGATTAGCTCTATTCGCGGCTGCGGACGCGAGAAACGGCCTCCAGCCAGCCCGCATAGCGGGACTCCCGCTCGTCCTCGCCCATGACCGGCTCATAGACCCTGGCCGGCGTCCAGGTCTCGGCAAGTGCCGCGTCGTCGCCATAAAAGCCCACCACCTGGCCCGCCAGATAGGCTGCGCCCAACGCCGTGGTTTCGGGAATCGGCGCCACCGCGACCCGCTCGCCCAGAATATCGGCAAGGCGCTGCATGGCCCAGCCATTGGCGGTCATGCCGCCATCGACCCGCAAGGTTCCGGAATCGCCGATACCGCTCGCGCCCATGTCCCGGCGCATGGCGGTCAGGAGATCGCGCGTTTGCAGCGCGACCGCCTCCAGGCCCGCCGCCACGATGTCCGCTTTGCCGGCGGCGCGGCTCATGCCGACAATGGCCGCTTTCGCTTCGGCATCCCAGAAGGGCGCGCCGAGCCCTTGGAAGGCCGGCACAAGATAAACGCCGGAATTGGGATCGGCATCTCGCGCCAGCGCCTCGGTCTCCTCTGCACTGCCGATCAAGCCGAGATTGTCGCGCAGCCACTGAATGGTGGCACCCGCCATGAAGATCGACCCTTCCAGCGCAAAAGTGCGTGCACCGCTGCGCTGGTTCAAAATTGTCGACAACATGCGCGTTTGCGACGCGACCTTGTCGCCGCCGGTGTTGGCGACCACGAAGCACCCCGTTCCGTAAGTCGCCTTCGTCATCCCCGGCCGATAGCAGACCTGCCCTTGCGCGGCCGCCTGCTGATCGCCGGCGACGCCACGAATGGGGAGTGCCACGCCGAACAGGTCGGGCGCCGTCACGCCAAAGTCTCCTTGGCTGTCGCGCACGTCCGGCAGCATGCCACGCGGAATGCCGAGCCGCTCCAATAACCGTGCGTCCCATGTCCCGGTGCGGATATCGAACAACATGGTGCGCGCCGCGTTCGTGGCGTCGGTAACATGCAGCGCGCCGGCTGTGAGTTTGAACACGAGGTAGCTGTCGACTGTGCCGAAGCAGACCTCACCGCGTGCGGCGCGCTTCGCCAGACCGGGCACATTAGAGAGCAGCCAAGAAAGCTTCGTCGCCGAGAAATACGGATCGATGATGAGGCCTGTCGCTTCGGCGACATGCGCGCGCCACCCTTCCCGCTCCAACTCGTCGCAGAGCGGGGCCGTGCGCCGATCCTGCCAAACGATGGCGTTGGCGAGAGGCTCTCCCGTCGCGCGGTCCCACACCACCGTCGTCTCGCGCTGATTGGTGATACCGATGGCGGCGATCTCGTCCGCACCCGCTTCACGCAACACCGCGCGGCAGACCTCAACGACAGCGTCCCAGATCTCGTTCGCGTCGTGCTCCACCTGCCCTGGTGCGGGGTAGATCTGCCTCAGCGGCACACTGGCCGTAGGACCGGGACGCCCGGCCTCGTCGAACAGGATGGCGCGCGTGCTCGTGGTTCCTTGATCGATGGCGAGCACATAGCCCATCAGACGCCTCCGTCTTTCGTCTCGCTCATGATCCAAGCGCAATAGTCGTCGCTGCCGCCCTCCGTCGGCAGAACGAGGAGCGCCGGCACCTCGTGAGGGTGCTGCTTCTTGGTCTCGGTCATGACCGCATCGGCGAGGCCCGCCCGCGTCTTGATGATCATGGCGACCTCGTTGTCCTCTGCCTGCGCGCCCTTCCACTGATAGATCGAGATCATGCCGGGAAAGACGTTCACGCAAGCCGCGAGCCGCTGGGAAACCAGCGTGCTCCCGACGCGCTTGGCCTCCTCAAGCGTCGGAAAGGTCGCATAAATCAAGACCGGCCGGTCCGCGTTCTCCATGGGGGTCCCCATTCACCGTTCTTCGAGACACTTGCAAGACATAGGCAGCACAGCTTTATAGTGCCCCTGAACACGCCGATCCAAGTGCAGCGACAATGATCATGCCACGCTTTGAGAAAATTGCCTTCGTTGCCGCCGAGACGACGGAGGCGGAAGACGCGCTAAGGGAGCTCAGCGCGCGCTACGGCAATGTGGCGCCCGAAGAGGCGGACGCCATTGTCGCGCTGGGGGGCGATGGTCTGATGCTCCAGACCATGCACAGCCATCTTCATAGCCGCATCCCGATCTACGGCATG
>DGOS01000059.1 GCA_002390155.1 Hyphomicrobiaceae bacterium UBA4460
AACCGTCTCGAGGGTTCGAATCCCTCTCTCTCCGCCAGGCACTTGTGCTTTCGCCGCTCCGCTCGCCAAGAAGCGCCTGCCCCCGCCGCCACGATCCTGACACCGCCAGCTTGGACAATCGGCGCCTGGTCTTGATCGCCCATGGGAGCACCGATGATCACCCTTTACGCCTTTGGATCCGCCTTTGGGCTTCCTGACGTCAGCCCCTTCGTCACCAAGGTCGAAACGCTGCTGAAGATGGCGGATCTCGAATTCGCGGTCGACACGAGCGGCTTCAACAAAGCCCCGAAAGGCAAGCTTCCTTACATCGACGACGACGGCGAAAGAATCGCCGACTCCACCTTCATTGGTTGGCACTTGGAAAAGAAATACGGGGTCGACTTCGACAAGGGGCTCGATGACGAGCAGCGGGCTGTCGCCTGGGCCTTCGAGAAGATGCTTGAGGACCACACCTATTGGACCGTCTTGCACTCACGCTGGGTCGACGATGCAAACTTCGCGGCCGGGATGGCGCAATTCTTCGAACGCATCCCTTTGCCGATGCGGCTCATTGTTCCACGTATGGCGCGCCGGCAGATCAAGGCCGAGCTGCGGGGCCAAGGCATGGGGCGTCACGCGCAAGAAGAGATTGTCGCGCTCGGGAAACAGTCGCTCGATGCCGCGGCCGCGTTTCTTGCCGGCAAGCCATATATGATGGGAGACGAGCCGACCGGGCTCGACGCCACGGCATTCGCATTTTTTGCCGGCGCCCTCTGTCCGCTGTTCGAGACACCTTTGCGCGAAGCCGCGGAGCGGCACGCCAATCTCAAGGCTTATGTCGGCCATATGGCGGGACGCTACTACCCTGATCATACGGAGATCGCCCGCTGGGCCGCTTGACGTCGAGCGCCTCGTAAATCTTTGCGATGGTCTCGTAGCGCACGCCGGGCATTTTCCCCGTCCGCAGCCGCGACAGGTTGGATATCCTTGGTTGTCGAAATGACCCCTTGCCCTTGAGCTTTGGTTTGGCAAGTCTGCTGCAATGGAGCGCACCCGGGATCGATGACCGACGAAGCCGTTCTTTCACTCCTGGAGAAGCGTCTTGGTCGGCGCCATGCCCGCCAGCGTCTCGGCGTCGAGAAGGATCACGAGGCGCAGGTCTTCGGCCAGGGCATCAACTTCTTCCACATCGAGAATCTGACGATAGGCCATGCCGTCATCCGCGCGGTTCTCATGGGCACGGGGCTCTATTGGCGGGGCTTGCGCAACGCGGCGAAAGTTGAAGTCCGCGAAAACCTCATCGACGCGCCCCATCTGCCGGAAGCCTTCGACGGCTTATCCATTCTCCAGATCAGCGATCTTCACGTCGACATGAGCGAAGGCGCCATGGCACGCCTGATACAGCTCCTCCCGACCATCCACTATGATCTGTGCATTCTGACGGGCGACTACCGCGGCAACACCTGGGGCCCCTACGAGCCGTCGCTTGCGGGTATGGAGAAGCTCTGCGCCCAGTTGAAGGGGCCGGTCTATGGCGTGCTCGGCAATCACGACACAATTCTCATGGTGCCGCGATTGGAGGAGATGGGCGTGAGGATGCTGCTCAACGAGGCCGACACTATTGAGCGCGGCGACGAACGCCTCCATCTCGCGGGTGTCGACGATGCGCACTTCTATCGCATGGAGAATATTGAGAAGGCTGCCGACAACATTCCCCATGAGGAGTTCTCGATCCTCGTCACGCACACACCCGAGATCTATCGTCAGGCCGCCCACGCCGATTTCGATGTGCTGATCAGCGGCCATACTCATGGCGGGCAGATCTGCCTTCCCGGCGGCATTCCCATCACCCTAAGCGCCGTGCTGCCGCGCGCGCTCGGTTCTGGACCTTGGCGGCATCATGACATGATCGGCTACACGGCGGTCGGCGCCGGCTCCTCCGTTGTGCCGGTACGGTTCAACTGTCCGCCCGAGGTCACGCTACATCGCCTGCGGCGTCGCCGAGAGACTACAGTCAGTAAGGCTCCTCGCGGAGGTTCAGCCTGAAGAGGATGCGCGACACCGCGAGTTCGCCGACAGCGAAGATTGCCGTGCCGGCCACAATGTCGAGCACGCCTATCGGCACCAGCCAGCTCGCCGCGATGAACGGCAGAAGCGATTCCGGAATTTGATCGAGCCCGATCGCTTGACTGCTGGGCGCAAGTCCGAACCGCCGTTTGATGAAGCTCGACAAGAGGTCGCCTGCCATGGCGCAAGCGGCCACCAAGGCGCCAAGCTCCCAGCCGAGCCCCATCAGCGCCGACACGGCAGGCGTTGTCAGAAGTGCGGCAACGATGCCGCGGATTGTTTTGGACACACCGAACAGCGGGTGGCCATCTGTGAGCGTCAAACCTCCATCGAGCGGCCAGTCGAGCGCCGTCCCCATCGCCTTCTTCAAGAAGAGCGGCGCAGCGTTGGCAACGGCGATCAGGACGAGGAGTTGAATAATCAGTAGCGGCTGCATGACCCGCTATTTTAGCCCGCCTGGGCCTGTACGGGAAAATGACCTCTTGCCCTTGAGGGGCGGTTTGGCCCAATCCTGCGCACCAGGATTTCAACGGGGTTTCTCCTGATGGCGAGGCAGACAGGGCACACGGCGCAGGAAGGCGCGGCGGGTCAGCGGACCGCGGTGGCGGTGCTCGCCGCCATCAGCGTGTGCCACATGCTGAACGACGTGATTCAGTCGCTGATCCTGGCGATCTATCCCATGCTCAAGACGAGCCTTGCGCTCGACTTCGCGCAGATCGGCTTCATCACCTTCACCTTCCAGGCGACCGCGTCGGTGCTTCAACCGCTCGTCGGTTACGTAACCGACCGCTACCCGACGCCCTACTCGCTGGTGGTCGGCATGGCTTCCTCGCTGGCCGGCCTGATCCTCATCGCTTTCGCCTCGTCCTACGCGATGGTACTCGGCGCTGCCGCGCTGATCGGCATGGGGTCGTCGGTGTTTCACCCCGAGTCGTCCCGGGTCGCGCGGCTCGCCTCGGGCGGGCGGCACGGCACGGCACAAGCGGTGTTTCAGGTGGGCGGCAATTTCGGGACCGCGCTCGGACCGCTGCTCGCGGCCTTCATCGTAATTCCCTACGGGCAAGGCTCGATCGCCTGGTTCTCGGTGGTGGCTCTGCTCGGCATGGCGCTGCTGTCGGTGGTCGGGAACTGGTACGGCAAGGCGCTCAAGTGGAAACCGGTCTCTCATCCCGAAGAACGCGAGGCGATTGCCGCGCTTGGCCGCCGCGAGGTGGCGCGGGCAATCGCCATCCTGGTCACGCTCACCTTCTCCAAGCACTTCTATCTGGCCTCGATCGCGAGCTTCTACATCTTCTATCTGGTCCAAACTTTCGACCTGACGGTGCAGTCGGCGCAGCTGTTCCTGTTCCTGTTCCTCGGTGCCGTGGCGGCAGGCACCGTAATCGGCGGTCCCATCGGTGATCGCATCGGCACGCGCCGCGTGATCTGGTGGTCGATCCTCGGCGTGCTGCCTTTCACGCTCGCGCTGCCTTATGTGGGCTTGGTGGGCACGGCCATACTCAGCGTGGTGATCGGCCTTATCCTGGCGTCCGCTCACCCGGCCATCATTGTCTATGCGCAAAGCCTGTTGCCGGGCCGCGTGGGCATGGTGGCGGGGCTGTTCTTCGGCCTCGCGTTCGGCATTGCCGGCATCGGGGCGGCGCTGCTCGGCCGGCTGGCCGACGCCACGAGCATCACCTTCGTCTATCACGTGTGCGCATTTTTGCCGGCGATCGGGCTGCTTGCGGCGTTCTTGCCAGAGATGTCAAAGGCGAAGCCTCGGAAGCGGCAGAAGAAACGCCCCGCCACCCGCTGAAGTGCATCCGATTTGACAAGATGATGACGGCTCATCCGCGTGGCGGATCGAACTTGTTCCAAAAGTGTCTTGGTCTTGTCTTGGGAATTTGCTCCTTGAGCGGCCGGGCGGGCGCAGAATAATTACGCCGATGCTCGACATAACTGTCTGAGTCGCCAAAGGCGAGACTCTGCAGATGGTTAGGGCTAGAATGACGGCAGTGGTGCCGATGCTGAGGCTGTGTCCGGCGCAATTCCGTACAGTAATGCGTAACTGCCGAGCGGTGGACGGCGGGCCTTTGTGTGCTTGCGAAACATCCGATTCGGCGTGTCGTTCTGTCGAGGTGCAGTAACCAGAGGGCATTTTGATGCGTGATATTCGCGGGGACCTACAAGACCGTGCCAGCTTCCTCAAGGAGCAGCTAAGCGCGGCGCAAGCGCAATTCGAGAAACGTCAAGAACAACTGAAGCGGGAGCACGAGGCGAGGATCGAGGATCTTCAGTCCGAGTTCGAGGCCGTCACCACGCTCATGGAGCTGGAATACCAGCGGCTGACGGACGCACCCGTCCAAGACGAGCCGCGGCAGGCGCCGCCGGTGGCGGAGCGCCATCCGGTGCGCGAGGCAGAGCCGGATCGCCGCCCTGCCCCGGAGGCCGAGTACCAGCGCCGCCAGGAGCAGGAGCCTTATCGTCAGGCGAACGGCCGGGCCACTGAGCCGCAACGCCGCCCGTCACGTGAGCCGGCGCAGTACCGCGCTCCGCATGCAGCGGAGGCCGTGCCGCAGAGGCGCCCCGGCCCGGTACCGGTTCGCCAAGAGCAAGTTCAGGAGCGTGTTCATGAGCGCGTTCAAGAGCGGGCTCATGAGGACGAGGGCGAGCAGCGTTCCGCTGCGCCGCAGATCTATCGGCGTGCGCCTTTGGCCGCCGCGCCAGCGCGCGAGGGCGAACACGAACAGCCCCGTCCGGCGGAAAGGGTCTCTCAAGCACCCCAGCAGCCGCCTCTTGCGGACTTTCTAATTCGCAAGCTTAGCGAGTTGGGCGCTATGACGTTTGAGGACCTCTGCCATATCGCGGTGCAGGAAGGCTATTTCGCCAATGGCGATGTCGACCGCGGCGTGCACGTCACGCTGACGAACGTCGCGAAGGCAGGCTTCATCCGGCAGCAGCCTGATGGGACGTTCTCGCCGGCGACGGTCATGGACACGATCCGCCTGCGTCGCGCGATCTAGCAGACAAGCGCGCGGCTCGGACTATCGCGAGGGCCGCGCGCGCAACAACTCAACGACATCGTTGCGGACTTTCGTCTCCGTGTAGCGCGCCAGCGCTTTGCGGTCCGGGAAGTCGTCGAGCGGCACAGGCGGGCCGATGCGGATATCGGCGTCGAGCGGCCCAAGGCCGAGCAGCTTCCAGGCATGGCTTGCCATGTCCATGTCTCCGTACCAGGCGACCTGTGGACGGCCGCGCCGTCCCAAGGGCAGGCCGTGGAGCTTCGTGTAGGTCAGCGCCAGCGTCTGCACCGAAACCTTCGATCCCATGGGCGCACCGCCTGGCGGCTTGACCGCTGCGAACAATGCGGAGCGGAACGGCACGACGGAGTTGCCATCACTGGACGTCCCTTCTGCGAAGAACACCACGTGGTCTCCCGCTTCCAGGCGCTCCAGGATTTCGTTGGCCTTGGTGCCCACTTCTGTGCGCCGCTCGCGGTCGACGAACACCGAGCGTTGCAGCTTGGCGAGCCATTTCACGAACGGCCAGGTCGAGACTTCTTGTTTGGCCACGAACGAAACGGGCGCGACCGCCGACAGCACCGTGATGTCGAGCCACGAGACATGATTGGAGACGATGAGCACGCCTTGAGACTCCGCGACTTCCCCGTCGACATTGAGGCGTATGCCGATGATCCTGCAAACTTGACGGTGGTACCAATGCGGGAAGCTGCGGGCGAAGCGCGAGCCGGTACGCACCAGCAGGTACTGCAGCGGCATCAAGGGGAGGGTGAAGGCGAAAAATGTCGCCAGCACCAGAAATGCGCGCACGCGTTTCATCGATATCGTTTCAAGAACGGCCTACCGCGCGTGTGCTCAATAGCAGACCCGCTGACCGTAGCGTGTGACGCAAAGACCGCGGAGCTGCGGATCGGCGCGCATTATGGGGACCGGACGAACCCGGCAGTCGGTCTCGATTTCGCCGGCGCCCCAGTCGCGGGTCGTGCAGACTTCGCGCGTGGCCGCCGGGACCATGTAGAGGTCGAGTTCGGACGGCATCTTCACCTCGACCTTGGGTGCCGGCACCACAATCGTTGTGGGGCTTGGAGTCGAGACAGGCTGCGCAGGGCTGGCCGTCACCTCAGTCACAGACGCCGCAGCGTTGTCCGTCTCGACCGACTTGTCTTCCTTGGCCACTGGCGCGGCTTCCGGCTCCAGAGCATGCCCGGCGAAGGCCATGCCGCTCAGCAATGTCACGATCGCAGCAAGAACGATGCGTCTACCCATCACGCCACCCCCTTCTTCATTGATTGACGCTTCGCCAAAATTGTCCCGCCGCGCGCGGGAAGTCAAACAGGGTGAAATAGGCGGTATATTGCGGCGCTATTTGCCGTTCTTTAGGGGCGTGCCGAAGAGTTCCAGGCGGTGTCCGATAAGCCGGAAGCCGAGCTCCTTGGCGACGCGTTCCTGCAGCCGCTCGATGTCCTCATTTTTGAACTCGATGACCTCGCCGGTCTTCATATTGATGAGGTGATCGTGGTGGTCGTGCCCGGCCGGCTCGTAGCGGGCGCGCCCGTCGCCGAAGTCGTGGCGCTCGACGATGCCCTCGCCTTCCATCAAGCGCACTGTCCGATAAACCGTGGATAGCGAGATGCGCGGATCCTCCGCGCTGGCGCGGCGATAGACCTCTTCCACATCCGGATGGTCGTGTGCTTCGGACAGCACGCGGGCGATGACGCGCCGCTGACCGGTCATGCGCAGGCCCCGGTCGGCGCAAAGCCGCTCAAGCCTGCTTTCCCGTGTCGCCTCGCCGGACATGGATCCTTTAGGGTTGGTGGGTTTCGAGCGGCTCATCGCAGGTCGCGTCCATCATCGGAGGGTGGCTGGCAAAGGGCAAGACTCAAGATCGAGACTCAAGATCAACACTCAGGATCAAGTCTCAAGATCAGGACCGAAGATCAAGGCTGAAGATGGCGGCGTTCGCGCCGCTTTCGTAATAGCGCTCCCGGCGACCGGCGGGCTTCGCGCCAGATGCGCGGTAAAGCGCAACCGCCGCGGCGTTGGTCTCGTCGACTTCGAGGAAGAGTTGCGTAGCGCCGCGCGACGACAACACAGCAAGTGCGTGGCTCAGAAGCGCGCGGCCAAGCCCGGCGCGGCGGCGTTCCGGTATCACGCCCATCGTCAGCAGTTCCGCTTCGTCGGCGGCAGCCCGCGCGATCAGAAGCGCCGCTGGCGCCGCCACCTCATGGGGTGCCGTTCCAACAAGACACAGCACGCCCGGCGCGGCGACGAACCGCGCCATGGCGATCTCGTCCCAAGGCTTCGCGAAGCAGCGCGCATGGAGCGCCGCCAACAGCGCGGCATCACCCGGACCGGCGCGGCTCACGGCGCATGTGCGGGTCATCAGCGTCGCTCCAGCGTGGGCGCTTGCGGCTTGGCGTCCGGCGGCCGCAAATAAAGCGGCCGCAACACCTCGCAGGTCTCGCCCCTCTCATGCGCAATCTCGGCAAGCGCCGCCGCGCTCGGCTGCAGCGTCTCCAAAGTGGCGCCCACGGAAAGACCGCGGGCGGATGCAGATTCGGCGAGCGCGCCTGCGCCGCTTCCAACCGCGAGCGCCAAATTTTTCGGGAGCATCGCCGCCGCGTCGTCCGGCGCGATGAGCAGCGGACCGTCCATCTTAGCGGCGGTCTCGTCGAAGAGACCGAGATAGAGCATGCCGCGCCTGGCATCGACGGCGACGGCGAACGGGCCTTGAGGGTCCGCGCCGGCCAGAAGCGCCGCGCGCGCCATAACGCTCAAACTGTCGGTGCCGAAAAGCTTCGCGCTCGTGACGAGGGCAAGCCCGCGCGCCGCTGCAATGGCGATACGCACGCCGGTAAAGCTGCCGGGGCCGACTGTCGCGGCAATCAAGTCGAGTTCGCTCGCGCCGATCTCCGCCTCGGCCAGCACCTCGTCCACCATCGGCATGAGCGCTTCGGCATGTCCGCGCGGCATCTCGACCTGAAGAGCCTCAAGCCTCCGCGCATCGCCAGCGCGCAACACCGCGGCGGAGCAGGCGCCCATGCTCGTATCGAGCGCTAAGATGTTCATGGCTGCTTCTTAGACGATCTGCGCCATCTGGTCGAAGTCGAAGCGCGGCGCGCGCGGGCGCAAAGGCGCATCGTTGCCATAGCCGAGATTGCACAGAAAATTGGATTTCACATTGGTCCCGGCAAAGAACGCCAAATCGACGCCCTCTTGGTCGAAGCCCGACATCGGCCCGCAATCGAGCCCAAGCCCCCGCGCCGCGAGGATGAGATAGGCGGCTTGCAGCGTGCCGTTGCGAAAGGCGGAGTCGGCGATCTTCTGCGGCTTGCCTTCAAACCAGGCCTTGGCGTCGGTGTGCGGAAAGAGCGTCGGCAGATGCTCGTAGAAGTCGAGGTCGTAGCCGATGATGGCGCAGACGGGCGCCTTCATGGTCTTCTCACGATTGCCTGCCGAAAGATACGGCTCCAGCCTCTCCTTCGCGTTTTTGGATTTCACGAAGACAAAGCGCGCGGGACTGCAATTGCCTGAGGTCGGCCCAAGCTTCACCAGGTCGACCAGCTCATGCAGCAGAGAATCGGGGACGTCCTTGTCCTGCCACGCGCCGCGCGAGCGCGCATCGCGGAACAGTTGATCGAGCGATGCATCTGGAAGCTTCGCCGTCAAGTCGGCCGGACCTCTTGCACTTCAGGAATAAAGTGCCGGAGCAGGTTCTCGATGCCGTGACGGAGCGTCGCCGTCGAGCTGGGGCAGCCCGCGCAGGCACCGCGCATGTGCAAATAGACGACGCCGTCGCGATAGCCCTGGAAGGTGATGTCGCCGCCGTCTTGCGCCACGGCCGGGCGCACGCGCGTGTCCAAGAGTTCCTTGATGGTCTTGACCGTCTCTTCGTCTTCGGGCGCGTAGGACTCGTTCACCCCGTCATATTGTGCCGGGTCGCCCTCGGTCATCGCCTCGCCGGAGAGGTAATGCTCCATGATGGCGCCGAGAATGGCGGGCTTCATATGCTGCCACTCGCCATCGCCCTTGGTGACGCTGATGAAGTCGGAGCCCAGGAACACGCCCGTGACGCCGTCAATGTCGAACAGGCGCGCGGCGAGCGGAGAGCCTTCGCTTTCGGTTTGGTCGCGGAACTCGATCGCGTCTGCCTCGCCAAGCACGGCCCGGCCCGGAAGGAACTTCAGGGTCGCAGGGTTCGGCGTCGCTTCGGTCTGGATGAACATGGCATTCTTCTCGGGGTTCGGGGCTGCTCTACATCGTTCAAGATTAGAATAGTTCTACACCAAAAATGTGTCTGCAGCGCCGCAAAATCAAGGTGAGCGGGCCCCTTATACCACTATCTGAAGCCGATTCGCTTGCCCCTAGCCTCAGGCCAGCGCCAGGATTTCCTCGGTCGTCAGGTGCCCCGGAACCACGGTGATCGGCACCGGGAAGGACCCTGCGAGCTTGCCGCCCGCCAAATGGGTCACGAGCGGTCCGGGGCCTGAGGGGTCCCTTGAGGCGCCAAGCACCAGGACGCCGATATCCTGGTCCTCTTCGATGGCCTTTGTGATCTCCTCGGCCTTACTGCCTTCCCGCACGATCTCCTCCGGCACGAGCGCCTCGAAGCCCAGGGCCTTGAGCTTGCGGCCGAACAGCCGGAACACGGCCTTGGCTTTGCTGAGGCCCTCCTCGCGCGCCATGTCCTCAACGCCCAGCCAATGCAGGGCCTCGCCTTCCGGCTCGATGACGTAGAGCAGCGCCAGCTGGCCCTTGGTGCGCTTGGCCCGGCTCGCCGCGAAGGCCAAGGCGCGATCGCATTCCGGGGTCTCGTCGACCGCCACCAGGAATTTGCGCTTGTGACCCTCAAGATAGATCTCCCGCTTCTTGCGCGCCCGCGGTGTCGAAGACGCGGCCTTGGCAGCAGGCGCGGGCTTCTTGGGTGCTGCATTCTTGGGTGCAGCCTTTTTAGGCGCGGCTTTGCGCGGCGCGGATTTCTGCTTAGCCGGCGGCGTCTTCTTCGCCGGTTTCTTCTTGGGAGTGGCCATGGGCGGCATGCTGCCACCTCCGGCGCCCGCCAACAAGGCGCGTTGAAGGGGGCGTGGAGCGCCTCAGACGCTCAGGCGCGTTGCCTTGCCTAGCGGACGGGATTGCGGTTTGGCATCGGTACGTTGACCTGGCCGCCCTTGAGCACGTTGTGAAGCTGCGTCTTGGTGAAGAGCGGCACGCCCGGCCCGGCCTCCTTGCTGGCGGCGGCCTTGAGGGCCACGGGCGGCAACTCATCATCGACGCTGAGCAGCTCGTAATCGCCCGCGGTGAGCACGGTCCGGCAGTCCTTCGGCAGATCTCTTAAGGGGTAAGGCTTCTTCTTTATTCCCGGCTTGGCGTTTGGATCGATGTTTTGCTGCGTCCGCCAGATCGAGGACTTCTTCAGCATAGAGTTCCAATCGTCCAGCTCCTTGCCGCAGCCGGAATCGCCCTTCACCGGCGGCTGATCCTTGCAGCCTGCCATGCCGCGTGGGCAGCCGAGGCGGACGTGGAAATGGTAGTGGTGGTTCCACCACGGCCGCACCTTGCCAAGCCAACGTGTGTCCTTGCCTGCGACCTCGGCGCGCTCGCATAGCGACCGCTTGATCGCCGGGTGCACGAAGATGCGCGCCACTTGTCTATAAGACGCGGCGCGACGGATGAGCTTGATATGCACGTCGGTGAACTTCTCCGGATCGACGTGCAACGGATCCTTCAGCATCGAAACCGCTTCGACGTCCTCCCGCTCTTGGAGCGTAAGGATGCGGTCCGGCATGGGCGTTAGCCAGATGTCGGCATCGAGCCCGACTTGGTGACTGGTATGGCCGGTGAGCATCGGCCCGCCGCGCGGCTGTGACATGTCGCCGACGAGAAGGCCCGGCCAGCCGTCGAGGGCCCGCGCGGCGCTGGCAAGCCGCTCCATATAGTCGACGAGCTGCGGGCTGCCCCAGTGGCGGTTCCGCGAGACGCGCATCACCTGCCAGTCGGGGCCGTTGAGGGGAAGCGCGATACCGCCCGAAAGGCAGCCCTTCGAATA
>DGOS01000103.1 GCA_002390155.1 Hyphomicrobiaceae bacterium UBA4460
ATGACAATTCGATCTTGGCTTTCTCCGCACCTTCTTTCAAGCGCTGCAGCGCCAGCTTGTCGCCGCGCAGGTCAATGCCATTTTCTTTTTTGAACTCGTCCGCCAGATAATCCACCAGGCGCATGTCGAAGTCTTCCCCGCCGAGGAAGGTGTCGCCATTGGTCGACTTCACCTCGAACACGCCGTCGCCGATCTCCAGGATCGAAACGTCGAATGTACCGCCACCCAGATCGTAGACGGCGATGGTCTGGCCTTCCTTCTTGTCGAGCCCGTAGGCGAGCGCTGCCGCCGTCGGCTCGTTGATGATGCGCAGGACCTCAAGGCCGGCGATCTTGCCGGCATCCTTGGTCGCTTGGCGCTGGGCGTCGTTGAAATAGGCCGGGACGGTGATGACCGCTTGCTCAACGGTCTGGCCGAGATGGGACTCGGCGGTCTCCTTCATTTTCTGAAGGATGTAGGCGGAAATCTGAGAGGGCGAATATTTCTTGTCGTGAGACTCGACCCAGGCATCGCCGTTGTCGGCTTCCACCAGCTTGTAGGGGACGAGCTTCTGATCCTTGGCGACCGTGGGGTCGTCCCAGCGGCGGCCGATCAGGCGCTTGATGGCGAAGAAGGTGTTCTCGGGATTGGTGACCGCCTGGCGCTTGGCCGGCAGTCCAACGAGGACCTCATCGTCGTCGGTGAAGGCCACCATCGATGGGGTCGTGCGCATACCCTCGGCATTCTCGATGACTTTGGGGTTTGCCCCGTCCATGACCGCGACGCACGAGTTGGTCGTGCCGAGGTCGATTCCAATCACTTTCGCCATTTGCGAGCCTCTCTTTTCTGGCAAACCGTCCGGGCCCTGGTGCGGCACCCATAAAAATCGCGCATCTTTCGGCGCTGATCGGTCCCCAATCGTTTCGCTGCCCCTGGCCGCCGGCCAAGGGCGGCAGGGCTCCGCGGTTATATAGGTGGCAACCCTATGGCTCGCAAGGAGAAGCGGGGTTAACGCACCGGTCTCTGCCAGGTGTTTCAGGAGACCCGTTTCCAACGGCCCTCCTCTTGCCCCACCGCAAGGCGTGGTAGGACCAAGTGTCAGGTATTACAGCGAACCAAGGACGGCGTGAGACACTCCCCGCAAGCCCTCAATGAGGCCGGCCAAAGGGCCCTTTTGGCCGAGATCAGGGCTGTGATCGCGAAGGCCCCGCTCTTCGTGCCCACCATGCCCCGCTCCGGCAATCCGATGTCCGTGCGCATGACCAACGCAGGGCCGCTCGGCTGGGTCACCGACAAGACCCATGGCTACCGCTATCAGGCCACGCACCCGGTCACGGGCGAGCTTTGGCCGCCAATGCCGCAAACGGTGTTGGATCTCTGGGAGGCGCTGGCGGGTCACCCGCATCCGCCGGAGGCTTGCCTCATCAACTATTACGGGGGCGCCGCCAAGATGGGGCTGCATCAGGACAAGGACGAGGAGGACTTCGATGCGCCCGTCCTCTCGGTCTCGCTTGGGGACACCGGCATCTTCCGGGTCGGCGGCAAGACGCGAAAAGGCCCGACGGAGAAATATGAGCTGAAATCCGGCGATGTCTTCCTGCTCGGCGGCGAAGACCGTCTCGCCTATCACGGCATCGACCGCATCCTGGCCGGTACGTCGGATCTCTTGGAAGAAGGCGGCCGCTTCAACCTCACCTTGCGGCGGGTGACAAAGCCGGGATGAGCGAGGCGCTAGTCGCCGCCGCCCGGGATGTCGTCGTCAGCCGGGCCGCGCTGTGGCGCCTCAGGGGCCGGCTTAGGGCCGCCTTTTGAGACCGCAACGAGGGCCGGACGCAGCACCCGGTCGCCGATCGTATAGCCGGCCTGCATGACCTGGACCACGGTGCCTTCCGGCACTTCGGTGGTTGGCACTTCGTACATCGCCTGCTGCTGATTGGGATCGAAGCGCTCGCCGAGGGGCTCGAGTTTGGCGACGCCGTGCTTCTCCAGCATTTTCAGCATATCGCGCTCGGTGAGCTCGACCCCCTCCACGATGCTCTTGAGCGTGGGGTCTTGCGCCACGGCGTCTTCAGGCACGTGCTCAAGGGTCCGCCGTAAATTGTCGCCGATGGCGAGCACGTCGCGTGCGAAATTGGAGATGGCGTAGCGCGCCGTGTCTTCCTTCTCGCGCTCGGTGCGGCGGCGCAAATTCTCCATGTCCGCCATGGTGCGCAACAGCTTGTCGCGCATGTCGGCATTCTCGGTGAGCAGCCCCTCGAGGTCTCCGGCAAGCTCCGCGCTCGCATCCGGGTCGACAGCCGTCTCCGGCGCATCAGGCTGGGCCTGATCCTCGCCCGTCTCACGTGGATCGGAATTGTCGTCCGCCATCAGACGCCTCGACGCTTGCGGTTCGAATGGGAGGCCCGGATATCAACCGTGCGCGCCAAAAAATCAAGAGGGTGGCGGCAGCTCAAGGAACCAGGCGCCCGAGTAGCCGTGCCGTGTAGTCAACCATGGGGATGATGCGCGCATAGTTGAGCCGGGTCGGCCCGATCACGCCAAGGACGCCCACGATCCTCTGCTCCGAATCCTCGAAGGGCGAGACGATCAGCGCCGAGCCCGACAGCGAGAACAGCTTGTTCTCCGAGCCGATGAAAATACGAACGCCATCGGCGCTTTCGGCGAGGCCCAGAAGCTGAATCAGGTCCTTCTTGGCATCGAGGTCCTCGAACAGGTGCCGCACGCGTTCGAGGTCCTCCATCGCCCTGACGTCCTCCAGCAGGTGCGCCCGCCCACACACGATCAGGCTCTGACGGTCGTCCGCGTCGCCCGACCAAGTGGCAAGCCCCTCCGTCACCACACGCGCCGTGAGCTCGTCGAGCTGTGCGCGATGCGCCTCGATCTCCCCTTCGATGCGGTTGCGCGCCTCCGCCAGTGTCAGCCCGGCGATCCGTGCATTGGTGTAGTTCGTGGCGGCGCTGAGCGCCGAAAGTGGCAACCCCTCGGGCAGAGTGACGATGCGGTTCTCCACGTCGCCATCCTCCGCGACGAGCACCGCCAGGGCCTGGCCCTTGCCGAGATCGACGAACTCGACTTGGCGCAGCGTCTTGGCCTGCTGCTGTTCCGCCAGGACGACGCCGGCGCAGCGCGATAGGCCCGACAGCATTTCACCTGCCTCGGCGAGAAAGTCCTCGACCCCGCGCCGCCGGCCGCCACCGGCCATGCGCGTCTCGATCTCCTTGCGCTCCGCCTCGGTGATGTCGCCGATCTCCAAAAGGCCGTCGACGAACAGCCGCAAGCCTGTTTGCGTTGGCAGCCGTCCGGCGCTCGTATGTGGCGCGTAGACCAGGCCAATGCTCTCCAGATCGGACATGACATTGCGCACGGACGCGGGCGACAAGGTCATGGGTAGCGCCCGGCTCAAATTGCGCGAGCCGACAGGTTCGCCGGTCTCGAGATATGTCTCGACGATGCGCTTGAAGACTTCGCGCGAACGCTCGTTGAGTTGGCGCAGATTGACGGCGGCCTCGGCGGCGGCCTTCGCGCCTTTGACGTCGGTATGACCCATGGTCCTAGAAATCTAGGAGGCGTCCGCACCGGCGTCAAACGGGCACACCAGCCTGGTTAAGCCAAGCTAAGCAAGCCAGTGAGCCTTAGTTCAGCGCGCCGGTCTTCGGCGCAATCTGGGAATTGAGTTCGTCGGGCGCGCCGAAATGCGCGAAGTAGCGCGAATTGATATGTTTGACCGGCATGATGACAAATATGTCGGTCGTGCCGAATTGGTGATCGATCACCGCCCCGTCGCCGACAAAAGCGCCGACCCGCAAATAGCCCTTGATCAAAGGCGGCAAGGCTTTGAGCGCAGCACGCGTATTCACCGCATCCTTGGGCATCATGTTCATGTCGACCCGCAAATGGTCGTGCGCCCGCACACGCCAATCTTCGGGCGCCAGCGAGTTATGGTGCAGGAAGCTCAAGGCCAGCGCGTGCGCGGATGGGTCCGTCCCCGGGAAGCTGGCGCAGCCGATCATCACGTCGGCGCCGTGCTCGCGCACATACGACCAGACGCCCTGCCACAGAAGCTCGAGCGTACGCCGGTTGCGGTAGGGCTTGAGCACGCAAGAGCGGCCGAGCTCGATGAAGCTGTAGTCGGCTTTCGCCCGGATCAGCGGGGCGATGTCGTATTCGCCTTGCGTGTAGAAGCCGTCATGCAGTTCGGCGATGTCTTGGCGCAGCATGCGATAGGTGCCGACGACACGCGGCCGCCGCCAGCCTTTCTTGTTGGGATCGCCCTGGTCCATGACGAGGAGGTGATCGAATATCGGATCGAAGGCATCTTCGTCGCGGCGCGACAGCATAGCGAGCGCGCCTGGCGTGGCCGACATCTCTTCGTAGAACACTTTGTAGCGGAGGCGCTGTGCCCGTCGGAGTTCGCTCTTCTTTTGCGCGAGCCGGACTTCGAGGGGGCCCATGCGGCCGTAGATTCTCGGCTGCTGGAAGCGCCCGCGAAAGCCGGCAGGCGCACGGCGCCATCCCATGAAGGGGAGCCCGCCAATCTGGTTCGGCTTGAAGTTCAATCCGGGAAACATGGCTCCACTACGCTGTTTGCCCAAGGGTCCTTGAGTTGTCTTCATCGGCATGCCTCAGCCCGTCACTCGAGTTATCTGGGAACGCGCCAATTCGGGGATCCACCCTGGGGTGCCGCCAGCGACGGATGCAATGCAAAGCCTCGCGATTGCCCGATTCGGCCATAACACAAGCCGGTTAGCAAACCAATTCGAAGTCTATGTGACAGCCTGGGGAAAGCCTGGAGATGCGCTTGGCGCGTGTGTCAGGCGGCGCCTGCACCCGTCTCTTCTGTCTCGCGAATGTGCCAATGGGACAGGAGCGCCGCCAGGTCCCGCGTTTCGAAGGGCTTGGCGAGGTAATCGTCGAGGCCGGCCGCGAGATAAGCAGTGCGGTCCTCGGCGAAGGCATTGGCGGTAAGCGCCACGATGGGCGGCCGCCCTGCGCCGGGGCCCGCATCGTCCGGGTAAAGCGCCCGAATGCGGCGTGCGGCCTCGACGCCGTCCATGCCCGGCATATGGATATCCGTCAGCACGAGGTCGAACCCTCGCGCAGCCGTTAGGGCAGCGCGGGCTTCGGCAATGGCATCGGCGCCGTTGCGGGCACGCACGACGCGCGCGCCACCTTTCTCCAGGACGGTGCGGGCGAGAAGGGCATTGATGTCGTTGTCCTCGGCAAGAAGGACGGAGAGTTCGGCGAGACAGTCTGGTTCGTCCAATGTCGGGGCGGGGAGCGCTTCGGGCGTCGCGGCGCATGGCGCTTGGTCGTGTGACGCTTGGTCCTCTGGCGCGTGGTCTTGCGCCGTGTCGCCGAAGAGTTGGGTCAGCACGGAGAGCGGCCGGACCGGACGCACCAGATAGCCGCCAAAGCCGTGCTCACGGAACTTGGGCATGTCCGCACGCTCGCTCGGATCGATCACGACGACGGCGCGCGGGTGCTCGCAACCTTTCGCTGCGACAAGCGCTGGAAGGCGATCCGCGCCGGCCTCGATGCTCGGCTTGTCGGTCAGCACCGCGGTGAATGGCATGCCTTTGCGCGCGGCGTCACTCACCGTTCGCGCGGCGTCCTCGGGCCTGGCGCGCACCACGCTTGCACCCATGCCCAACAGGAGTTCGCCCACGAGCGCCGCCTCCATACTGCCATTCAGCACGATCAGGACATGTTCGGTGATCTGGGGGCCGGGCCAGCTCTCGCCGACCCGCTCGGGTGGCGTTGGCGTTTCAAACGGGAGGTCCGCCGTAAATGTTGCGCCGGCACCGGGCACGCTCGTCACGTCGATATTGCCGCCCATCTCGTCCACGAGCCGTTTGGAGATGGCAAGGCCAAGCCCCGTTCCGCCATGCTGGCGGGCGCGGCCCTGATCGGCCTGCTCGAATTCCGAGAAGATGCGTGTCAAAGCCTCCGGTGGCACACCGGGGCCTGTGTCGCGCACGGCGAAGCGCATCACCGCGCGGTCGTCCTGCTGTGAACCAGGGGCCATATTGAGCGTGAGTGCAACGCCGCCATGATCGGTGAACTTGATCGCGTTGCCGACCAGATTCAACAGGATCTGCCGGACACGCAACTCATCGCCGATGACAGTCTTTGGCAGGTCCGGCGCAACGAACCCGCCGATCTCAAGGCCCTTGTCGCGCGCGCGGGGGGCCAACAGCTCAACGACGTTTTGCGCTGCGTCTGCAATGTCGAACGGCGCGTTGTGCAGCTCGATCTTTCCGGCCTCGATTTTGGAGAAGTCCAGCACTTCGTCGATGAGCGACAAAAGCGTTGTTGCCGATGTGGAGATGGCCCGCGCGTAGGTGTGTTGCTCCGGGGACAGATCCGTGTCGAGCAAGAGACCGGTCATGCCGAGAATGCCGCTCATGGGCGTGCGGATCTCGTGACTCACCGAAGCGAGAAAACGCGACTTGGCGTCGCTTGCGATCATTGCATCGTCGCGCGCTTGCGCCAGCTCAAGCTCCGCGGCCCGTTGTTCGGTGACGTCGCGGCCGACGCTTTGAACTTCGCTCATATTGCCGTCATCGTCGGCGATGGCGAAGTCCTCCCACACGAACCAGCGTGCGCCTGACACAGTGGAAATCTCCACAACACGGCTGTGACGTCCACCGCCCTTCATCGCGGCGGCAGTGCTGTCGCAGCTGAGTACAGGAAGCTCGAAAACTTGACCGAGGGCGGCGTCCCGCGACGTTCCGAACGTTTGGCAGAACGCGTCGTTGACGAAAGACAGATGGCCGTCGACGTCACGGCGCAGGATCACGTCGCCCTGGTGATCGAGAAGATCGCGGTAGCGCGCTTCGCGCTCGCGGACTTCCCATTGCAGATCTTTCAGGGCTTCGAGGTTGGAGTCCAGTCGTGATGCAAGGCTTTCGACCCGCGCGTTGCCAGTCTTGCCGTTTTGCCGGAGGGCTAGGATCAAAAGCACCACGCCCGCGCCCAAGGACGCCAGCGCGAATGTCGTTATCGCGCCGAGCAGCACGGCCGACAGCGCAACAAGCGCCACGGCCAAGCCGCTCAAGGCAACCCGCGCACCAATCCCACCGGCGCAATCCGCGCCGAAGCTCTGCCAAGTCTTACGCTGCACTGTTTGACGCCGTTTTGTTATGGCCGCCGGGCGTTTTCGCCCTGACGTTTCATTGGCGCCGAGGATGGCAGAGAAAGCTTGAAAAAGGCTTTAGGGGATGCGTTTAAGCGGCGGCCTTGGCCCGGCGCAAGGTCTCGCCGCGATAGCTCAAGGCCTCGGCCACATGGATTCGGGCCACGTTTTCCTCGCCGTCGAGATCGGCGAGCGTCCGGGCCACTCGCAGCGTCCGATAATAGCCGCGCGCGCTCAAAGACAGCGCGTTCGCCGCATCGCGCAAGAGAGACAGACCTTGGGAATCGGGCGCGGCGATCTCTTCGAGCAAAGCCCCATCACATTCGGCATTGGTGCGAATCCGCGGCTGATCAAGCGCTGCATAGCGCGCCGTTTGTGCCGCGCGCGCGGCCGCGACGCGGACCCGAACCTCGGCGCTTCCTTTCTGAAGGCTGCGGCAGCACCAGATCGACGGCGGAAACGGCGGGCACTTCGATCTCAAGATCGATGCGAACGAGCATCGGCCCGGACACCCGAGTCAAGTATGCATATGCCCCGTCGCTGCAAGAACAATAAGTGAACATTCACTGCAAACCGCACAGAAGCAACGCATCTGTGCTTTGCTGGCCGCCATGCCTCGGGATCCCCGCACGCTCGCGCTTCTTGCCCACCTCGCCGCCTATCTGGTGGCCGTGGCCATCAGCGCCGCCGTGAATCTGTGGCTTAGCCCCGACAGGCTGTGGTTCGTCTGGATCGCGGCAGGCTGGGGGATCGGCGTCGCCGCGCACGCGCTCGCCTTCTGGCTGGCGCATACCCGCCGCCGCGAGCGCGTCTTTCTCGACCCGCACGCGCGCGGCTTCGCGGTCCACGCCTTCGCCTATGTGGCGGTGGTCGTGCTGCTGTTCATCGTCAACGTGACAGTCACGCCAAAAGTCTGGTGGTTCTATTGGGTCGCGCTCGGCTGGGGCGCCGGCGTCCTCGCCCATGGCTGGTGCGTGTTCTTCCGCAAATGTGCGCCTAGCGGCCGGCGGCCACCTTCTCCTCGATTACGTCCCAGATCATTGCGGCGATATCCACGCCGTCGAACTCCTTGACCTGGCGGATGCCCGTCGGCGAGGTGACGTTGATCTCGGTGAGGTAGTCGCCGATCACGTCGATGCCGGCGAAGATCAGCCCGCGCTTCTTGAGTTCAGGTCCGAGCCGTGCGCAGATCTCATCCTCGCGCGGCGAGAGCGTCGTCGCTTTGGCGGTTCCCCCCACATGCAGGTTGGAGCGCGTCTCGTCCGCGGCCGGGACGCGGTTAATCGCGCCGGCCACTTCGCCGTCGACTAGGATGATGCGCTTGTCGCCCGCGCGCACCTCCGGCAGGTAGCGCTGCACCATGATGGGCTCGCGGAAGGTCAGCCCAAGCAACTCGATCAGCGAGTTGAGGTTGGTGTCGCCCTCGGCGATGCGGAAGATCGCCGCGCCGCCATTGCCGTAAAGCGGCTTCACCACGATGTCCTTGTGCTTGTCGCGGAAGCGCAAGATCTCGTCATGCGATCGCGTCACCAGGGTCGGCGGCATGAGGTCGAGAAAGTCGAGCACGAAGACCTTCTCCGGCGAATTGCGCACTTGGGCCGGATCGTTCACCACCAGCGTGTCGGGCTGCAACCGCTCCAGAAGATGTGTCGTCGTGATATAGGCCATGTCAAAGGGCGGATCTTGGCGGAGCTGCACCACATCGTAGTCCGCGAGGTTCTCAGAACGTGGATGCGCGAGCCGGTAGTGGTCGCCCGGTTTGTCCTCCACCGTGAGGCTGTGGCCTCGCGCCATCAGCTTGCCATCGCGCAAAGAAAGATCGGCAGGCGTGTAGTAGAACACGTCATGGCCACGCCGCTGCGCTTCGAGCAACAGCGCGAAGGTCGAATCGCCCTTGATATCGATGCGCTCGATCGGGTCCATTTGAAAGGCGACTTTGAGAGCCATTTCTTGCCTGCCGCGAATGTGGATGTCTGCCGCGAGAAGCTCGCGCCGAAGTGGGCTTACGTCAAACGGGAAATGCGTTCTCGATGTGTCGAGGACACGCCCAAGGCGCCGCAAGCACCACGTCGAAAGCGATCGTGTAGGTCGTGAAATCCGGGTGGCTTGCCAGCCAGTACTGCGCCGCCCGCACGATACGCCGCTTCTGCTTGGCCGGCACGGTCCAGGCGGCTTCATCGAGTGCCTTGCGCCGCTTGACCTCGACGAACACGAGACGTCTGTCCTTCAGCGCCACGAGATCGATCTCGCCCACGGGCGAGCGATAGCGCTGCGCCACGATTCTGTAGCCCTTGAGGCGGAATAGTAGCGCGGCCAGCGTCTCGGCAAAGACACCCCGGCGATAGGATTTAGCGCGTGCGCTCATATCCCTACGTTTTGTCCGTCAGCCCAAGACCAAGTTCGTAGACGCGCGCGCGCTTCACTTTCAGCGCCTCCGTGACACTGCGCACCGCATCGCGGAAGCTGTTCGTCTCAAGCGCCAACTTGAGCTCCGATAAGATACGTTCGTCGGTAACCGCGGTTCCCACCCCGGCGTGCGGGGCGACAACCACAACGATTTCGCCCTTCAAAGTCTCGGTCTCAATGTCTTCGCTGAGCCCATCAAGCGTACCGCGTATCACGGTCTCATGAAGCTTGGTCAACTCACGCGCGATGACGGCCTCGCGCGCCCCAAACACCTCCGCCATGTCTGCCAGAGATTTGGCAAGACGCTGCGGCGTCTCGAAGAAGATGAGCGTTGTGGGCGCATCCTTCAGGGCGGCAAGGCGTGACTGGCGCGCGCCGGATTTCGGCGGCAGGAAGCCGGCGAACAGGAAAGAGTCCGTGGGAAGCCCCGCGCTCGTCAGAGCGGCAAGCGCGGCGGACGGGCCGGGCACGCTCGTTACGTCCAGTCCTTCGTCCAGGGCTTCACGCACCAGCTTGTAACCGGGATCAGAGACAAGAGGCGTACCGGCGTCTGAGATTAGCGCCACCGCATCGCCTGCACGCACGCGCGCCAAGATCTTCGGCCGCTCCCGTTCCGCGTTGTGCTCGTGATAGGGCGTGAGCGCGTTTCGCAGTCCGAAATGCGACAACAGCTTCTTGGAGTGACGCGTATCCTCCGCGGCAATCAATTGCGCACGCGCAAGGACGGCCAGCGCCCGAAGTGATGTATCGCCCAGATTGCCAATGGGTGTGGCGACGAGATAAAGCCCCGGCGCGAGCGGCCGGTCGAGGAGTTCGCCCAAGGCCTCGCCGACCCGTGCGAGGATCGCGTCACGATCGTCCTTGTTCTGATCGTGCTTTGCCATTGTCGAGGCCTCAGGCGGCGAGTTCGAGGATCAGCCGTTCGAGCACAAGCCGGCCGGACGGTGTTGCTTTGAGCTGCGCGCCGTTCCGCGCCAGCAGGCCATCGCCTTCCAGCGCATCAAGCCGGGTCGCGTCGATGGCGCGCCCGCTCAAGACCGAGAGGCGTTCAAGGTCCAGCCCCTCGGTGAGCCTCAGCGCCATGAGGAGATACTCCTCCGCCGTCTCTTGGCGGCTCAGTGCCTCATCGCCGCAAAGCCCATGGCCCTCCGCTTCGACCTGCGTCAGCCAGCCCTCCGGCGATTTCAGGGTGGAAAGCGCACGCTTCACGCCGTTCTCTGTGAGGCGTGCATGGGCGCCGGCGCCGATACCCGCATAGTCGTGGCCGCGCCAATAAAGAAGATTGTGCCGCGACTCCGATCCGGGGCGCGCGTGATTGGAGATCTCATACGCAGGCAGCCCCGCCGCCTCGCAGAGCTCTTGCGTCAAGAGATACATCGCGCTGGCCTTGTCGCTCTCCGGCACACGCAATGTCCCCGCGGCATGACGCGCGGCGAACGGTGTGCCGTCCTCGATGGTGAGCTGGTAGAGCGAGAGATGATCGGCGGCATAGTCAAGCGCGCGGGCCAGCTCCGCGCGCCAGTCTTCGAGTGACTGACCTTCGCGCGCATAGATCAGATCGAACGATACGCGGCCGAAGGCCTGCTTGGCGAGACCGAGTGCGGCGAGCGCCTCGTCCGCTGTGTGCTGGCGGCCAAGCGCCTTCAGGCTCGCATCGTCGAGTGCTTGCACGCCGAGCGACAGACGGCTGATGCCGGCAGCCGCATAACCGGCGAAGTTCTCCGCCTCGACGCTGGTGGGATTTGCCTCGAGCGTGATCTCCACGTCGTCGGCAATCGTCCAATGCGAAGCGATCGCATCGAGGATCGCCTCGACGGTGTGTGGACGCATCAGCGACGGCGTGCCGCCGCCGAAGAAGATGCTTGAGACGGCGCGCCCTGGTGCGCGCAATCCGAAGTGCCGCAGCTCACTCAGATAGCCGTCGAGGAACCGTGCCTCTTCGATGCCGCCATGGCGCACATGCGAATTGAAGTCGCAATAGGGGCAT
>DGOS01000003.1 GCA_002390155.1 Hyphomicrobiaceae bacterium UBA4460
ATCAACGCCGCGATCGCGCGCCAGGCGGAGACGCTGGAACATGTGATGTTCGGCGGCTTCACCCATGCGCCGGCAGTCAGTGTCGCGGAAAAACTGGCAGCGCTGCTGCCCGGCGATCTCAATCGCGTGTTCTTCTCCGACGACGGGTCCACCTCCGTCGAAGCGGCGCTCAAGATCGCCTATCAGTCCTGGGTCAATCGCGGCGAAACGGGGCGGCAAACACTCGTCTCCTTCGATGGCGGCTATCACGGCGACACGCTGGGCGCGATGTCGGTGGGCCGCAGCTCGCAGATGTTCGGCGCCTTCAAGGACCTGATGTGCCAAGTCTGCGTCCTGCCCTACCCAGCCACGTTCGAAGGCGACAACGCGGCGGACGAGCGCGAGGCCAGCGCCCTCTCGGCTTTCGAGGCCCTGATCGCGGAGCGCCGGCAATCCATCGCCGCGCTGATCATCGAGCCGCTCATGCAGGGCTCCGCCGGTATACGCTTCTGCCGCCCGAGCTTCTTAAAACGTCTCGTCGAGATGGCACAAAGCGCTGGAGTCATTGTTATTTTTGACGAGGTGGCGACGGGCTTCGGCCGCACCGGCTCGATGTTCGCGCTGGAGCAAGCCGACGTCGTGCCGGACCTCGTCTGCCTCTCCAAGGGGCTGACGGCAGGCTACATGCCGCTCGCCGCGACCGTGGCACGGGACAGCCTGTTCGACATGTTTCTCGGCGACAGCTTCGACCTCGCGCTGTCGCATGGCCATTCCTTCACCGGCAATCCGCTAGGCTGCGCTGTCGCGCTCGCCGCGCTCGATCTCTACGAGGAAGAACAGACCATGGACCGCATTGCGCAGATCAATGCGCGCCACCGCGCCATGCTCGACGCGCTGCATACGCGCCCGGACGTCACACGTCCGCGTGTGCTTGGCCCTGTGCTGGCACTCGAAGTCGAGGACGGGGGGCAGTATCAATCTGAGGCGAGCCGCAAGCTCAGGGCCTGGTATCTGGCGAACGGCTTCAACATCCGGCCCATCGGCTCGACGGTCTATCTGATGCCGCCCTACTGCATTACGGACGAGGAACTTTCGCGCGCCTATGCAGGCATGATCGAAGGGCTCGACCAGCTTGCGTCAGGCGCGCTCTAGCTGCCCATAGACGACGTGCCAGGTGACGCGGCCGCCAAAGCGCAAATTTGTGGCGCGGATCGCGCGGCGCAGCGCGCCAGGCGGCAACGGCCGATAGCCTTCTTGCGGTGTGAGGCCGCCAATGGCCTTGATGCGCCTGAGGAAGGAAAGCGAATCCTTATCGGGCGTTAGGTACTCTTCTTCGATAACGCCGGGAATCGCGGGAAGGTCCGGGACACCGCTCGGCAACCCTTCCATGGCGAGAACCGAGCGCCACTCGACGAAGCTGTCCGGACCAAGCGCCGCGAACACGAGCAGCCCCCGCGGCGACAATCGCGCCCGCAGACGCTCCAGACTGGCGAGAGGGTCGGGCAGCCAATGCAGCGTCATGCTGGTGACGATGAGATCGAGGCCGTCGCGTCCGCTGGTCATGCCAGCGTCCATCATCTCGAAGCGTACGCGGGCCCCTTCAACGTCGGCGAGATTGCGCCGGCACTCGGCGATCATGGCGGGCGATACATCCGTCAGGACGAAGCGGCCGTCCGGGTAGCGCGCTAAGAGATGCCGGCTGAGGAGGCCTGTGCCGCAGCCGAGCTCGAGCACACACGGCGCGGTGACGTCCGGAAGGTGGGCCGCAAGTCTTTGAGCCACGTCTGCCTGCAGTCCCGCATGCGCCTCGTAGCTGCTTGCGCGCGCGCCGAAACGGGCTGCGATCTCGGCGCTACGACGGGAGAGATTGGGCGAATTCACGGACATGACGGGCGCACCACTCTGGGTGCCTCAAGGGTAGGACATGGCCGCCGTCGGGCGACCAGTGGATGGTCTCTGCGCCCCAGACGGCCTCGGACATGTCCGGCGGGACGATAACGTCGTCTCGGGCTGCCAAGGTAAGTATGGGACATCTAACGCTTTTCTTAGCGCCCTCCGCGTCCCAATGCATCAGCCAATCGAGGCCTTCGTCCAGTCGCGCGACATTCAGCGCCTCGGCTTCGGCGAAATCCGGGGCCCCGCAGGACCGCCAAAAGGCTAGCAAGGTCTCGGGTGCGTTTCGGGCGAGCCCGCGCTTCAGGGCGGCGACGCGCACAGGCGGCACATGGGGGCAGTAGCGGTCGAAGCCCTGCACCGAGACCAGGGCCTTGAAGGGTGCGCCATGCTTCAACAGCCACAACACGCCGAGTGAATGACCGATGGCGATGGCGTCGTCTGCGTCCTCCGGCCAGCCGGCTTGCGCCTCGGGACCGCCGGCGACGAAGCCGAGATCGACGAACGAGATCTTCGCCGCCGGCAGATGCGCTGCGAGATCGGCCCAAAGCCGGCCATTGAATCCCCAACCATGAACGAGCACGAAATGCATGTCAGGCGAACTCGGCCTTCGTCCGCTCTTGGCTGGCCGGCGCTCCGAGCGCGGCGAGCAACGCGTCCACGTCTTCTTCCGTGTGCGCGGCCGTGAAGGCAAAACGCACCCGTGCCAATCCTTGCGGCACCGTGGGCGGGCGGATCGCTGTCGCCCAGAACCCCGCTTCGCGCAGTCTTGCACTCAAGCCAAGCGCAGCATCCGCCGACCCCACGATCACCGGCACGATCTGCGTGACGGACTCGCCCGTGTCGTAGCCTCGTGCGTGTGCGCCTTTGCGAAACGCCGCAGCAAGCGCCGCCACATGCGTGCGGGCATCGTCGAGGTTAGGCAAAAGGTCGAGCGCGGCATCGATGGCACCGAGCACGGGTGGCGGCAGCGCCGTCGAATAGATGAAACCGCTGCAACGATTGACGAGATAGTCGCGCATTGTGTCCGAACAGGCGACATAGGCGCCGAAACTGCCAAGCGCCTTGGAGAACGTCCCGACGATGAGATCGGCCCCGCCGGAGAGTCCTGCCCCGCCATCGCCTAAGATTCCGGTCGCGTGCGCATCGTCCACGATCAGCATGGCGTCATGCGTCTTGGCCAGCGCCGAAATCTCCGCGAGTGGCGCGATGTCGCCGTCCATGGAGAACACGC
>DGOS01000014.1:0-1524 GCA_002390155.1 Hyphomicrobiaceae bacterium UBA4460
GCGGGCGATGGTGGTGAACAGGTCAGTGACATGCACGATGTCACCAGCGACCGAGTCCGCCTCGATCATGCCGGGCCAACGTACGAACGCATCGACGCGCACGCCGCCTTCAGTCGTGGAACCCTTCCCACCCCTGAAGATCATCGGGGTATAGCCCGATTGCGGCGAGTATTTCGTGAAGTGCCCGTTGTCGCCCATGACAATAACGAGCGTGTTATCGGCAATACCCAACTCATCCATTTCTGCCATTAGCTCGCTGATCCAGCTGTCAACAAGCTTCATTTTTTCCACGTAAGTTCCGCCATTGGGCGTTGTGTACTCATCGGTCGTGGTCCGTGGTCCGGTCAGCGGGTAAAGCGGCCAGTACTGAAGGAAAAACGGTTCATCTTCCTTGGCTAATTTGCGCAGTTGATCCATTGCCTGCTGCTGATAGCGCACGTTCATCTCGTGATACTTGGCCTCGGTCCAGCGCTCACCCGGCTTCATGTGAACTTCGCGAACGGCTTTATTGCGCGTTCCTTCAACGCCGGTGACCATGCTTGACGCGTCCGTCCGCAACCAACCGTCGAGGGTGAAACGGTCGTCGTAGTTGTTATCGCCGATACCGATGGATACCTCTTCGTCCGCGGCATCGTCGTTAAAGATCGTCAGTTGACCCTGCTGGTGGATGGGAAAGGTGGCATAGTCGAAACCCTGAAAGTTAGGCCACGATTCCTTGATATCGCCCATGTGCCATTTTCCAACATGGGAAGTGTTGTAGCCCGCATCGGATAAGATCTCCGCGAGGGTCACTTCTTTGCCTGCGAGGCCAAATCCAGAGATGTCCACCGAGGTATTGCCCATGCCGTTGCGATAGGGTTGGCGCCCGGTCATGAAGGCTACTCGTGTCGGAGTGCATGAGGGCTCGGTATACATTCGGGAAAGGCGCATACCTTCGCGAGCAATTTCGTTGATCGCGGGTGTCTCGTAACCGCGAATTGAATTCAGCGTTTCGCTACCCAGATCGCCGAAACCGATGTCGTCGATCAAGATGTAGAAAATGTTTGGTGGCTTCCCGCCGTTCTTTTCGCGAAACGCTGCCAGTCTTTCATCGAGTTCCTTATCCTCGGCGGTCCACTTTTCCCCGTTCTGCGCCTCAAGAATGTAGTACTCCGCATCGTGGGCTATTTCAGCTTGAGCATGATCAGTCACGCCTGACATCATGAAGGCAAGAAAGGTGACGGCGGACAATGAGAATTTGTTTTGCATGGTTTACCTCTCCAGCGGCAGGGCGACGGAATGATGGGGCACAAATACGGCAGATAATCACCGCAACAGCTCTATCTCATTGAGGGCGGCGCCCAGTAGGGTCAAGTGACAAAGTCTTCATGGGTTAGAGCCGCCCGATCCTCGCCCGTTCTGGAGGTGACGCAGTCACCGTTGAGATACTGGAATCCTTTGCGCTTATCGTCTTCGTTGTTGCCATCGACGAAGCATGCCAAAGCCGATCAACCCAGGTGGTGTGATCCCGTATCCCACGGTGGG
>DGOS01000014.1:1534-6980 GCA_002390155.1 Hyphomicrobiaceae bacterium UBA4460
GTGGGTTTGGTGCCCAGGGGCGGATTCGAACCACCGACACGCGAATTTTCAGTCCGCTGCTCTACCAACTGAGCTACCTGGGCTAAGCCTCCGAAGACCTTTATGCATGGTGGCTTTCCAGAAAGCCGACCGGGCCACGGCAAGGCTTTGGGCTTATAGGAAATCGCCCCCGTTCTGTCGAGACCGAGATTTTCCGCCCCCGCGCCTCACTCATACTCATCGCCGGCCGGGTCGTCGATCCTGCCGGTCGGCTCGCCGGGAACCGCATATTGGCCCTTGAGCCAGCGGCCAAGATCGACCTCCGCGCAGCGCTTTGAGCAGAACGGACGATGGGCCTTGTCCTGAGGCTTGCCGCAGACGGCACAGCGCGGGGCGGCTTGCCGGGCCGCCGCTTTGCCCGGGGCCGGGCTCACTCGGTCTCGACCTCCGACTTGGAGAGCCATAGCAGCGGCACGGGATAGCCCTCGCCTCCAAGCAGGCTCACCACCTCGGTCAGCGGCAGGCCGACGACATTTGTATAGGAGCCCACGAGCTTGACCACGAAGGCCCCGGCGATGCCCTGAATGGCGTAACCGCCAGCCTTGCCCCGCCATTCGCCGCTGGCGAGATAGGCCCCGATTTCCTGATCCGAAATATTGCGGAAGCGCACCCGCGTCTCGACCACGCGCTCGCGCCAGCGCCCTTCCGGCGTCACGACGCACACGCCCGTATGGACCCGGTGGGCGCGGCCGCGCAACAGCCGCAGCATGTCGGCGGCCTCCTGCTCCAGTTCCGCCTTGCCGAGCACGCGGCGCCCCACGGCAACGACCGTATCGGCGGCGACCAGGAAGGCTTTGGCGTACTCCGGCTCGGTTTTAATGATCTTCAGCGCCGCTTCGGCCTTGGCGCGCGCCAGCCGGCGCACGATATGCCGCGGCACCTCGCCCTTCGATACGCTCTCATCGACGGAGGCGGGCCTGAGCGCGTCCGGCGCGATGCCCGCCTGCTCGAGAAGCTGAAGGCGCCGGGGCGAAGCGGAGGCGAGGACCAGCTTGGGCCGGAAGCTGGAGCCAGGCGTAGGCGTGCGCCGGCGCGGCGACCGCTTCGGCGTTTTCGCCGCCTTCGGTGCCGTTGTTGCAAGCTCAGCTGACGCAGGGGCCTCCCGCTTCAGCTTGAGCTTGCTACTTAAACCGGTAAGTGATCCGACCTTTAGTGAGATCATAAGGGGTCATCTCGACCAGAACCTTGTCGCCCGCAAGCACCCTAATACGGTTCTTGCGCATCCGTCCCGCCGTGTGGGCAATGATCTCGTGTTCGTTCTCGAGCTTCACCCTGAAGGTGGCGTTCGGGAGCAGTTCGGTGACCACCCCCGGAAATTCGAGCATTTCTTCCTTCGCCATAAGGCTCCTTCCGCATCGTCCGGTTGCCGCGGAGAATGGTCGGGCGGGCGGCCAAAATCAAGGACGATTCCCGTGTTTTTGCGCTTCTGGCCAAGCCAAGGCGTCCCGCCGCGGAACCCCCGCGCGTGGCTTGAGCCATGAGGACAGCGGGGCACCCGTCGGCCGCGTCCTGCTGCAGCGTCTTGGGCGGCCTTCCGGCGCCCCGCTTCAGGCAATATCAAGCCCCCTTCCGCACGGCTTACCACCAGTGGCACAGGCGCAAAGGGCTCAAGCGCCCGGCGCACCTCACCCGACGACCCACGCGTTACAGCGCAGGTGGGCGGAGCGGGGACCCCCGAGGCTGGTCCGTTGTCCATGACGCGGTGGTCCGGGCGCGGCGCTTGGCAATCGGGCCCATCTGTCCCGCGCCACCTCGGGCGCCACACCCCTCATCCTCAAGAAGCAGACGGTCTGCAGCTCGCGTCCTCACGGACGAGGGACGGAGACAGTGTAAGGGCCTTTGGCGGGGCGGGGATAAGATTGCGCCGCCCCCGCTCCCCGGGGAACTATCGTGGGCCGCAGCGGCTTCAAAAAGATGTCGCAGAAGCGGCTATATATGTGGCGCCGCGCGACCATCCTGAGGAGAACGAGACATGCTGTTCGTCTGTTACGTGACCATCGATCCCGACAACCGCGACGAGAGCGTCGCGCGCTTCAAGGAATATGGCGTGGCCGAGCCCGAAGGGGTGAAGCTGCAGGGCGCCTGGATCTCCTCCACCCAACAAGAGTGCTGGAGCGTCTTTGAGGCCGACAGCGCCGGGGCGATCATGGCGATGTTCGAGCCCTGGACGGACCTAAACATGCACCAGATCACCCCGGTGATGGATTTCGACGCGCTCAAGAAATTCGTCGACGCCAACGACTGAGCGCCCTAGACGCCCGGCGCGCTGGGCAGCGGGAAGCGCTCTCTGATTTTGGCGAACAGCCGGTCGCGCACCTCACGATAGGCGTCGAGGATTTGCTCGCGGGCGCCCGACGCCAATGTCGGGTCGGGCGTCGGCCAATACTCCACGTCGATGGCGTAGCCTTCGGCCAACTCCAGCGCCTTGTGCTGCGCTTCCGGCGCGAGCGTCACGATCAGGTCGAAGCTGAGATCGTGCAGATCATTGATCGACACCGGCACGTGTCCCGACATGTCGATGCCCATCTCCTCCATCACGGCGATGGCGAAGGGATCGGGGACGCCGGGGCGGACACCGGCGGACTCCACATAGATGCGGTTGCCGGCAAGATGCATGAGAAGGCTTGCCGCCATGGGCGAGCGAACGGCGTTGCGGCTACAGGCGAAGAGGACCGCGCCCGGCAGGTCGCCGCTTGTCTGCCTCGTCACCCCTTCCAATGAAGCGCGCAGAGCAGGGTGAACAAGCGCCTGGCCGTGGCGATATCAACGGCGATCTTTCCTTTGAGGCGCTCCATCAAGAGATGGCTGCCTTCGTCGTGCAGTCCGCGCCGGCCCATGTCGATGGCTTCGATCTTGGAGGCAGGCTGGGTCTTGATCGCTTCGTAATAACTGTCGCAGATAAGAAAGTAGTCTTTGACGATGCGGCGGAAGGGCGACAGCGACAGCATGACATGCTGAAGCGGCGCGCTGTCCGCATCGCTGACCGAGAAAACAAGACGATTGTCGGCGAGCGAAAGACGCAAGTTATACGGCCCACTCGTCTCATGGCTCTCCAAGGCGAAGTTGTTCTTCTCCAGGAGGTCGAAGATCGCCACCTTGCGCTCGTGCTCGACTTCGACATTGTCGCGGCCGAGCGAGTCCTCATCGAGGGTCACCTCGATGAGCCGCGCGCCTTCCGACCATGTCTGCTCTTCTGCCTCGTCGCCCATGTCTAGTTGCCCATGTCTAGTCCGGCAGGTTCAAGCGAATGGCGACGGAGCGGCGATGCGCATCCAGCCCTTCGGCGCGTGCGAGCGTCATGGCCGCAGGGCCCAAGGCCTTCAGGCTTGCCGCGTCGAGCTTCAACAGCGAGGTGCGCTTCATAAAGTCGAGCACGCCGAGCCCCGAGGCGAAACGCGCCGTGCGGGCCGTCGGCAGCACGTGATTGGTGCCGGCCACGTAGTCGCCGATCACCTCGGGCGTATAGCGGCCCACAAAGATGGCGCCCGCGTCCCTCACCTGCGCAGCAAGCGCATCGGCATTTTCGGTGGCTATCTCCAAATGCTCGGGCGCCAACCGGTCAGCGATGGCAGGCGCCTCGTTCAAATCGCGCACCAAAATCACCGCGCCGAACTCATCCCAGCTTGCACGCGCGGTATCGCCACGCGGCAGCGTTTTGAGCTGCACCTCCACGGCTTCCACCACGGCGGCGGCAAAGTCCTCTTTGTCGGTGATGAGGATCGACTGCGCCGCGGTGTCGTGTTCGGCCTGCGCAAGCAAGTCCGCGGCAATCCACGCCGGATCGTTGTCCGCATCGGCAATGACCACGACCTCGGACGGCCCGGCCACCATGTCGATACCGACCTGGCCGAACACTTGGCGCTTGGCGGCGGCGACATAAGCGTTGCCCGGACCGACGATGGTCGCCACAGGAGCAATCGTCTCGGTGCCGTAAGCGAGCGCGGCAATCGCCTGGGCCCCGCCCACGCGGTAAATCTCATCGACGCCGGCAAGCGCGGCCGCGACCAGCACCAGCGGGTTCAGCACGCCGTCCGGTGACGGCACCACCATGACGAGGCGCTCCACGCCGGCGACTTTGGCCGGCACGGCGTTCATCAGGACGGAGCTCGGATAGCTTGCGGTGCCGCCGGGCACGTAAAGGCCGGCCGAGGCGACCGGCGTCCAGCGCTGGCCGAGCTCCACGCCCGCCTCATCGGTATAGGTCTCGTCTTGCGGCCGCTGGCGGGAGTGATGGTCGAGAATGCGCGCATGGGCGAGTTCGAGCGCCTGAAACGTCTCGGCGTCCACTTTAGCCTTCGCGCCCGCGATTTCTTCGGCCGAGACGGCAATGCCCGTCTTGGTCAGATCGAGACGATCCAACTCGTGCGTGAAGTCGATCAGCGCCTTATCGCCTTCGGCCCGGACGCGCGCGATGATCGCGGCCACCACAGTGTTCACGTCGGTGGACGATTCCCGCTTCATGCCGAGCAGCGCTTCAAAGCGTGCCGCGAAGCCGTCGTCTCGCGTATTAAGAGTCTGCGCCATGCGTTGCCGTCCTCACGCGCCGGATGCGCCGGAACTTTCAGTATCCGCGGCGGCATCGCCGGGATGATCCGGCTTGTTGCGCGTCACCCAAGAGGGCCCGAGGTCGCGCAGTTCCGCCTCGACGCACTCGACTTCGAGCTGGATGATGACGCCGCCGGAGAAGGTCAGCGTGACCGTGCCGCTCGGTGCCTCGCCCGCCTCGAATTGAATGGCGAGCAGCGACAGCACGCGGTCCGGCTTCTCGGGCCTGAGCTCCTTGTGCTTGGCGCTCAGGACGCGGTCGAAGCGAAGCCCCGTGCGGCGGCGCTTATAGTTCTTCGTGTCCTTGCCGGTCGCGCTTTCCCAGTCGAACCGGTTGACGATGGCGACGAACCGCTTCTGCGACGGCAGAAAGACCATATCGCCCACGCGCACCACCGCATCTTGGAGATGCGACGACACGACCTGGAGGTCTTCTTCATCGAGGGCGAGCAGTTTCAGCAATGTCATGGCGAATTTGGTCTTTCTGGCAGGGGCGTATCACGCTTTTTCGGGCGTGCGGAAGGAATAACGCAAGAGATACCTAGCCGGAATGCCGCTCGATCTGGGCGCCGCATTTCCGCAATTTCTCCTCGAGCCGATCAAATCCCCGGTCGAGGTGGTAGACGCGGCCGATCGTGGTTTCTCCTTGCGCCGCCAGCCCGGCGATAATGAGCGACACCGAGGCCCGCAGGTCCGTGGCCATGACTTGCGCGCCGCGTAAGCCCGGCACCCCGTGAACCAAGGCGGTATCGCCCTTCAGGTCGATCCGGGCGCCGAGCCGCGCCAGTTCCTGCACATGCATGAAGCGATTCTCGAAAATGGTCTCGCGCACCTCCGAAACGCCCTGCGCGGTGCACATCAG
>DGOS01000014.1:7021-8660 GCA_002390155.1 Hyphomicrobiaceae bacterium UBA4460
GTGACGGCATCGAGGCCGTGGCCGTTGCGCGTCACGCGAATGCCGCCCTCCTCCTCAAGAACATCCACGCCCGTGGTCCGCAACGTGACCAGCGCCTCTTGCAGAAGCTCGGGCCGGGCGCCTTTCAGGAATACATCGCCGCCGGTGATGGCCGCGGCCATGGCGTAGGTGCCGGTCTCGATCCGGTCCGGCAGCACGTCGTGCTCGGCGGCATGCAGCGAGGGCACGCCTTGAATATGCAGCGTCGAGGTGCCGATGCCTTCGATCTTCGCGCCCATCTCCGTGAGGCAGGTGGCCAGATCGCCGACCTCGGGCTCGCGGGCGGCGTTCTCGATCACCGTCTCGCCCTTTGCCAGCACGGCGGCCATCAGAGCGTTATGGGTGGCGCCCACCGAAACCATGCCCAGCGGGATGCGGTTGCCCGTCAGCCCCTTGGGCGCCTTGGCGATGACGTAACCGCCCTCGAGCTCGATATCGGCGCCGAGCGCTTCCAACGCCAGAAGGTGAAGATCCACGGGGCGGGTGCCGATGGCACAGCCGCCGGGCAGCGACACGCGGGCCTCGCCGCAGCGCGCCAGGATCGGCGCCAGTACCCAGAAGCTGGCCCGCATGCGGGCCACCATCTCGTACGGCGCGGTGGTGTCGACGATTTCGGCGGCGGTGAGCTTAAAGGTCTGGCCGTCGCTCGTGCTTTGGCCGGCGCGCTTGCCGGCGATGGTGATGTCGACGCCGTGATTGCCGAGAATGCGGCCGAGCAGGGTCACGTCAGCGAGGCGTGGCATGCCATGCAGCGTCAGCGTCTCGCTGGTCAAAAGGCTGGCGATCATCAGGGGCAGCGCGGCGTTCTTGGCGCCGCTGATGGGGATCGTGCCCTTGAGCGGCTCACCGCCGACAATACAAATACGGTCCATGATCGACGTGTAGCTCCCTCACGCAACGCTCCAGCGAATGCTTCCGCGCCTCGATTTCCCGATGTTC
Organism: Hyphomicrobiaceae bacterium UBA4460; assembly: GCA_002390155.1. Next base: position 8,000 of record DGOS01000014.1, read on the forward strand.
CGCCCCCCGGCATGGACGGCAAGCGGCCAGTCTACCCTCCCCGCCTCAGGTCTGTCGCCCCTCTTCGGACGGGGGGCGCGGGACCTTCGTGGCGCGGGCCTTCTCCTTGCGTTTCAGCAGGTTGGCACGAAGCGCCTGCTCCAGCCGGGCCTGGCGGTCTTGCCCCTGGGCCGGCTTGTCCGGCGCGCGCGTCTTGTCGTCCTCGCCAGCCATATCGCTCGCAATTTTGCTGATCTTGAGGCCGGTTTTATAACATGGAAGCCGAGCGGTTAAGCCCGGCGGTCTGTCTCTTGTCGCGTCTTGCGCGGCAGAGCCCGCTATGGCAGTTTGCGCGCCGCACGGTCCAAGGCGCCCTTATTCTTGAGGACACGCGCCCCGTGCCGACCCACCGGTCACAACACGCCGCCGTAGCTCAGTGGTAGAGCGCGTCATTGGTAATGACGAGGTCGATAGTTCGATCCTATCCGGCGGCACCATTAAATCAACGACTTAGCACAAATCACCTGACAGGACAGTCTCTTCAAGGAGAAAACAGGGAGAACTCCAGCAGGATGAGCCCCTCACCTCCCCGCACACAGCCCCAAGCTCTCCAGGCCCAAGACATCATGGAAGGTTGCTCTCGCCGCTCCTGGCGCATCCTGACGAGCCGCTCTGAGCCGGG
>DGOS01000114.1 GCA_002390155.1 Hyphomicrobiaceae bacterium UBA4460
CGCGCACGGGCGCCTCGCGCTATCAGGTCGAACCCAACATCAAGGATGGCGCGGGCGGCTTACGCGATCTGCACACGCTGCACTGGCTGGCCAAACATCTCTATCCGGACCAGGCGGAGGAAGAGTTCGTCGAGGCGGGCGTGTTCACGCGGCATGAGTACCGGAGCTTTCGGCGCTGTGAGTTCTTCTTATGGACAGTGCGATGTCACCTGCACTTTCTCACCGACCGGCCGGAGGAACGCCTGAGCTTCGATCTTCAGCGCGCTATGGCCGATCGCCTCGGCTATCGCGGACACGCCGGGCTCAGCGGCGTCGAGCGGTTCATGAAGCACTACTTTCTTATTGCCAAGGAAGTCGGCCAGCTGACCCGCATCGTCTGCACCGCGCTGGAGCTGAAGCAGCTGAAGTCCATCCCGGCGCTCGACACATTGCTTGGTTCCTTTAGCTGGAAGCGGCGCGCTAAGCTCAGGCGCACGTCGGACTTCCGCATCGAGACCGGCCGCGTTTCCACGGTCGACAAGGATGCCTTCGTCAAGGACCCGGTGAATTTCATTCGCCTGTTTGTCGTTGCCGATGAGAACAAGGCGGGCACCGCGCCGCAAGTGCTGCGTCAGATCCGATCCAACTTCCGGCTGATTGACGACAAGCTGCGCAACGACCCAACCGCAAACCGCCTGTTCTTGAAGCTGCTGATGGACTCCCGCGATCCGGAAGCCATCTTGCGCAAGATGAACGAGGCGGGCGTGCTTGGCCGGTTCATTCCCGACTTCGGCCGTGTCGTATCGATGATGCAGTTCAACATGTACCACCACTTCACGGTGGACGAGCATTTGCTGCGTACGGTCGGCTATCTATCGGACATCGAACGCGGCCGTTACGCCACTGAGCATCCGGTCTCCAGCGAAGTCGTTCGCACGATCGACAACCGCCGGGCGTTATACGTGGCCGCGCTTCTGCACGATGTTGCCAAGGGGCGAGATGAGGATCACTCCATCGCCGGCGCGCGCATTGCCCGCGAGATCGGACCGCGGCTCGGGCTGACGGATTCGGAAACCGAAACCGCCACCTGGCTGGTCGAGCATCATCTCACCATGAGCCTGTTCGCCCAAAGCCGCGATCTGAACGACCCAAAGACAATCCGCGATTTCGCCGAGCTTGTGCAGAGCCGCGAACGGCTGAAGCTTCTTCTGATCCTCACCGTGGCCGATATCTGCGCCGTGGGGCCCGGCACCTGGACCGGCTGGAAGGGTCAACTCCTGCGGACGCTGTATTTCGAGACCGAGCCGCTGCTTGGCGGGGGACACACCGAGCTCACCCGCACAGAGCGCATGGCCCGCGTACAGGACGCGCTGCGCGAGCGCTTGTCCGACTGGCCAAAGAAAGAGCTGGAGCGTTTCATCGATCGCCACTATCCGGGCTATTGGCTCAGGACCGATCTCGACGTCATTACCGAGCACGCCAAACTCGTACGCGATGCCGAGGGGCAAAACCGCGAGGTCGTGACGCGCATCTCGACCGACGCCTTCCGCGGCGTGACCGAGCTCACGCTGCTAGCGCCCAACCATCCACGCCTGCTTGCGATGGTCGCGGGCGCATGCACGGGCGCAGGCGCCAATATTGTGGACGCGCAGATTTCGACGACACGCGACGGCATGGCCCTCGACACCATTCACTTGGAGCGCGAATTCGACCACGCCGAGGACGAGGAGCGCCGCGCCCGGAAGATCGCGGTCTCGATCGAACGCATGTTGAAGGGTGAGACACGCGCCATCGATCTCATTCGCGCGAAGAAGAAGCCGAAGTCGCGGCTTTCGGCCTTCACTGTCGAACCACAAGTTGTCATCGACAACACGTTGTCCGATGCGCTGACCGTCATTGAGATCAACGGGCTCGACCGGCCCGGTCTTCTCTACGATGTCACGCGCGAGATTTCCGATCTCAACCTCGACATCGCCTCGGCCCACATCGCCACCTTCGGCGAGAAGGCCGTCGATGTTTTCTACGTGACCAACCTGACCGGCAAGAAGATCACCAGTTCCTCGCGCGATCTGCTCATCCGCGAGCGGTTGACGAAGGTGCTTGCCGCCCGTCAGGAATCGGAACTCGCGTCGGCGTAAGCGCCCATGAAACTCTATCGGGGGTTCGCCACCGTCGGCGGGATGACCGTCATCAGCCGCATGCTCGGCTTCGTCCGCGACGTGCTCATCGCCGCCATCCTTGGCGCGTCCTCCATCACCGACGCATTCTTTGTGGCGTTCCGCGTGCCGAATATGTTCCGGCGTCTCTTTGCCGAAGGGGCGTTCAACGCGGCCTTCATCCCGCTGTTCTCCAAGCGCCTTCATGCCGAAGGGTCCGAAGCGGCACAGGACTTTGCCGCCAAGGCGCTGTCCGGGCTCACGCTGGTGCTCGTCGTGTTCACGATCCTCGCCGAGATCGCCATGCCCTGGCTGATCCTTCTGCTGGCGCCCGGTTTTGCCAAGGATCCCGACAAACTCCAGCTTGCCGTGACTCTGGCCCGCATCGCGTTCCCCTATCTCGTGTTCATGTCCTGGGTCGCGCTCTACACGGGCCTTCTCAACGCGCTGGGGCGGTTCGCCTATGCCGCCTTTGCGCCGAGCCTGCTGAACATCGTGCTCATCGCCGTTCTGCTCTGGCTCATGGCGACGGGGCGCGGCGAACAGTCCGCCGCCGGTGTCGCGCTGGCTTGGGGCATCGCCGTTTCGGGTCTGCTGCAGGTGGCCGTGGTCGCCTTCGCTGCGGCGAAGGCCGGCATTCGCTTGCGGCTCGAACGCCCGCAATGGACGGCGGATATGAAACGGTTAGTGCATCTCGCCGTGCCGGGCGTGATCGCCGGCAGCATGGCGCAAGTGATGATCGTCATCTCGACCATCATCGCGAGCTTCCAAGACAGGGTCGTCTCGTGGCTCTATTACGCCGAACGCATCTTTCAGTTACCTCTCGGCATCATCGGCGTCGCGGTCGGCGTGGTTCTGCTGCCCGACTTGAGCAAGAAGCTTCGCGCGGGCAACACTGAGGCCGTCGTCACCAGCGAAAACCGCGCGCTGGAATTCGCGCTGTTGATCGCGCTTCCCGCCGCCGTCGCGCTGTTTATTGCTTCGAGCCCCATCATGCGCGTGCTGTTCGAACGCGGTGCCTTCACCACGATCGATGCCCGCGCGAGCGCCGACATGCTGGCAGCGCTCGCCATTGGCTTGCCGGCCTACGTCATGGTGCAAGTGCTGCATCCGAGCTTCTTCGCTCGCGAGGACACCAAGGCGCCGATGACCTATGCCGGCATCGCGCTCGGCGCCAATGCTGTGCTGGCTATTGCGCTATTCACCGCGCTTGGCGCCGTCGGCATTGCGATCGCCGCGAGCATTGCCGGCTGGATCAATGTCAGCCTTCTCATCATGGGGCTGCGCGCCCGCGGCGAGTTCGCGCTCGACGATGCGTTCCGGCGCGCATTTCTCGGCATCGTGCTGGCGAGCATCGCCATGGGCGCAGTGGTCTGGTGGCTCACGGGCGCGCTGGCCCCTTGGTTCGCGCCAGAGGCCGGGCTCCTCGTCCAGGTCTTGGCGTTGGCCGCGCTCATCCTTGCAGGGCTTCTCACCTATCTCGTGGCCGGCGCGCTGGCCGGCGCTCTAAAGCCCAGAACCCTCCTGAAGGAAGTGCTAGGGCGCTGAGTTCGGTCAAAGTTGGGGTTGCGCGGCGTTGCACCCTCGTTATGTTGCAGCGCAACAAAAGTGGAGAGTAGCATATGGAAGGCAAACCGCGCCGCAGCGCGCTCTATATGCCCGGATCGAATGCGCGGGCGCTCGAAAAAGCCAAGACCATCCCAGCCGACGCGCTGATCTTCGACCTCGAGGACGCGGTGGCGCCGGACGCCAAGGTCATGGCTCGCGAGCAGGTCTGCGCCGCCGTGAAGGCCGGGGGTTATGGCGGCCGCGAGGTGGTGATCCGAGTCAACGCGCTGGAGACGCCGTGGGGCACCGACGATCTCATCGCCGCCTGCAACGCCGCGCCCGATGCGATCCTCGTGCCCAAGGTCGTCCATTCCGGCGACATCATCTCCGCCGCTAAGATCCTGCAAAGCGTGCACGCGCCGCAAAAGGTGCGCCTATGGGCCATGATGGAAACGCCCATGGCGATCCTGAATGCGCGCACCATCGCCGCGACTACGGTGCACGCAGAGAACCGCCTGTGCTGCCTCGTTATGGGCACCAACGATCTCATCAAGGAATCGCGCGCCCGCGCGCTCCATGACCGCTTCGCCGTGGTGCCTTGGCTCGCCATGACCTTGGTCGCCGCGCGCGCCTACAAGCTCGACATTCTCGACGGCGTCTACAACGACTTCCGTGACGATGAAGGACTGCGCGATGAATGCGAGCGTGGCCGAATTCTCGGCATGGATGGCAAGACCCTGATCCATCCGAGCCAGGTCGTCCCCTGCAACGAGATTTTCTCGCCCACGCAAGAGGAGGTCGACTGGTCGCGCAAGATCATCGACGCCTTCGGCCAGCCGGAGAACGAGAAGAAGGGCGTCATCGTGGTCGATGGGCACATGGTCGAGCGGTTACACTTCGCCATGGCCCAGCGCACGGTCGATATCGCCGACCAGATTCGCGAAATGGAAGCGGCGTGCGGATAGTCACGTGCGCGCCCTTGCGCTGAGGCCGCTCGCGAGCCATAACCCCGCGAAACTCAAGGGCACGGCATGCAAGAAACGTCCAAACATAAGACGCGCGTTTTCTCCGGCGTGCAGCCGACCGGAAATCTCCATCTCGGCAATTATCTCGGCGCCATCACCCGCTTCGTGGCGCTCCAGGAGGAGCACGAGTGCCTTTATTGCGTGGTCGATCTCCACGCCATCACCGTGTTCCAGGACCCGGACGAACTCAGCCACAACATCCGTGAGGTGACCGCGGCCTTTATTGCGTCGGGCATCGACCCGGCGCGCCAGATCATTTTCAACCAGAGCCAGGTGTCCGGCCACGCCGAGCTCGCCTGGATCTTCAACTGCGTCGCGCGGCTTGGCTGGCTCAACCGCATGACCCAGTTCAAGGAGAAGGCGGGCAAGGATCGCGAGAAGGCCTCCGCCGGGCTTTACGTCTATCCGAACCTGATGGCCGCCGACATTCTGCTCTATCACGCGACGCACGTGCCCGTGGGCGAGGACCAGAAGCAGCATTTGGAACTCGCCCGCGACATCGCGCAGAAGTTCAACAACGACTTCGCCAAGACGATCGCGCGTGAAGATTATCCGGGAGGCTTCTTCCCGCTGCCCGAGCCGATCATCGCCGGTCCCGCCACGCGCGTCATGAGCTTCCGCGACGGCACCAAGAAGATGTCGAAGTCGGACCCGTCCGATCTCAGCCGCATCAATCTCACCGACGATGGCGACACCATCGCCAAGAAAATCAAAAAGGCGAAGACCGATCCCGAACCGCTGCCGTCCGAGGTGAAGGGGCTGGAGGGTCGCGCGGAAGCCGACAACCTCATCGGCATCTATGCGGCGCTGGCGGGAACGGACAAAGAAACCGTGCTTGCCGACTACGGCAACCAGCCGTTCTCGGCGTTCAAGGGCGCGCTCGCGGAGCTGGCTACCGAGAAGCTCACGCCGATTGGCGATGAGATGCGCCGCTTGATGGCCGACCCGGTCGAGATCGACCGCATCTTGGCGGACGGCGCTGCCCGCGCCCGCGGCATCGCCAACCCGATCCTGGCCAAGACCAAGGACATTGTCGGCTTTATCCGAAGCTAAGCGTCGACGCCGGTGCCAATAGGACAAGAGACGCCCGTGCCGCCGAGCCCGCAATAGCCGGCCGGATTCTTGGCGAGATATTGCTGGTGATAGTCCTCGGCGAAGTAGAATTTCGGCGCTGCTTCGATCTCCGTGGTGATCGGACCCATGCCGTTTCCCCGAAGCGCTTCGTCATAAGCCGCCTTGGACGCTTCCGCAGCCTGCTTCTGGTCCTCCGAAGAGTAGTAGATGCCCGAGCGGTACTGCGTGCCGACATCGTTGCCCTGGCGCATGCCTTGGGTCGGGTTGTGGCTTTCCCAGAATGTCTTCAGGAGCTGGTCGAAGCTGACTTGCCTCGGATCGAAGATCACAAGCACGGCCTCGGTGTGCCCAGTTCTCCCTGAGCAGACTTCTTCGTAAGTCGGGTTCGGCGTGTGTCCGCCCGCATAGCCCACCGCCGTCACCAGCACGCCTGGGATCTCCCAGAACTTGCGCTCCGCGCCCCAGAAGCAGCCAAGCCCAAACAGGGCCGTCTCGGCGCCTTCGGGATACGGGCCCTTGAGGGGGGCGCCGGTGACAAAATGGGTCTGCGCCGTGGGGATGGGATCGGGCCGGCCGGGCAAGGCCTCTGCGGCGCTGGGAACGTTGAGGGACTTTTGCATGAGGGCTCTCCGTATAGCTTCAAACATAGGAGCTCCCTCGACGGGTTTCAGGCGGCCCGTCCTTCACATTCCCGCTAGTTGATAAAGACCTCGACCTCTTTTCGCTTCTGGCCGAGCCAATACAGAAACACGCCGAGAATGCCGAATACCACCCAGGTCGGTGCGGCCAGGATCGAGACCATGATCGGATCCCACAGCCAGTCTCCGGCATTGGCGATGATCCATTGCCGCGTTGCCTGCAGCGATTCTGGCGCGAGCTGGCGCCATTGATCGCCCATGGGCGTCACCACCCACGCGCCGCCGCCCGCCAGGCTTTTTGTGGCGTCAACGACGGCGGCAACCATGGCCAGCAAAAGCAGCCAGACACCGAGTATTCGAAGGACAAAACGCATGGGCGAGAGTGGCCGATCCCGTGTTTCCGCTTACATAAGCCATTGGCCGGTCCCGTTCAAACGCTTCGAGGCCGCGTCCTGGCGTCCTGGCCGCTCCGCTTGAACGGAAGGTGCGCTTCGCTATAGTGCGGCGCCTTTAGGAGAGGTGGCCGAGTGGTTGAAGGCGCACGCCTGGAACGCGT
>DGOS01000085.1 GCA_002390155.1 Hyphomicrobiaceae bacterium UBA4460
AATTCCAGCGCGACTTTGGGAATGGTGGTGGCGATGGCGTTCTTGAATCGCTTGGGCGAGAGCCACCAGCGCCAGCGGCCGAGCCAGTAGCTCATGAACGCCGCGGCGGCCTTGCGGTCGTCGCCCTTGGCCACGGGATCGAGGACCGAGATGCCGAGCTTTTCGACGTCTTTCCATTCGGGGCGGTTTTCGAGCCGTAAGAGATGGAAGGATACGGGTTCGATCAGCGTGAGGCTCTTCACCCGGCTGCCCAGTTTGCGCGCGGCCTCGAGCGCAAGCGCCGCGCCATAAGAATGAGCCACCAGGTGAATCTTGGCTCTGGTCTTCTTGGCGAGAGCCAGCAGCACCTTTACGTCGGCCTCGATGGAGAACGTTTTGTCGATGGGCCAGGGGTCGGATTGGCCATAGCCGATGAAGTCCGGCGCGAGCACGCGCCAGTCACCCTTCAGCTCTTCGATCAGCGGTAGCCATTCCTTGTGGGAGGCGCTGGAGCAATGGCCGAGCAGGGCGCATGGCCCCTTGCCTTCGTCGAGATAAACGATCTCGACGCCATCGACCTTCAGCTTTTTCACGGGTTCTTCGGCCCCCACGCATGCCCTTGTTGGCGCCCGTGCACTCTAGCCCGTTCGTGCGCGCTGGCCCACCCGCATCGCATCGCGGGACGCGCGCAAGGCGGAGTAACTCGGGGATGACTAGTCGACGGGCTCCGGCTCGGGCTGAGCGGCCTCGGCGGCTTTTTGCACCGCCTTCTGCACCTTCTCGAAGGCGCGGACCTCGATCTGCCGGATGCGTTCCCGGGAAACGCCGAACTCGGTGGAAAGCTGCTCGAGCGTCAGAGGATCCTCGGAGAGCCGGCGCGCTTCAAACACGCGGCGCTCACGCTCGTTCAGGCCCTCCAGCGCATCGTGAAGCATGCCGCGCCGCTGCTCGTGCTCTTGGGACTCGGCAAGTGCGGTCTCCTGGTCGACGGCTGTATCGTCCGTCAGCCAATCCATCCACTCGCCGCTTTCGGCGTCGTTCCGCACGGGCGCGTTGAGCGATGAGTCGCCGCCGAGCCGACGGTTCATTGATATGACGTCCGACTCGTTCACGCCGAGGCGCGTGGCGATCTTCTTGACGTTGTCGGGATGCAAGTCGCCTTCTTCCAGCGCCTTGAGCTGACCCTTGATCTTGCGCAGGTTGAAGAACAGCTTCTTCTGTGCCGCGGTGGTGCCCATCTTCACCAGGCTCCACGAGCGCAAAATGTATTCCTGGATCGCGGCGCGAATCCACCACATGGCATAGGTCGCCAGCCGGAAGCCTTTGTCCGGCTCGAAGCGCTTGACCGCCTGCATCAGGCCGACATTGCCTTCGGAGATGACCTCGCCGATCGGCAGGCCGTAACCGCGGTAGCCCATGGCGATGCGGGCTACGAGGCGCAAATGGGAGGTGACAAGCTGGTGCGCGGCATCGCGGTCGCCATGCTCGCGCCAACTCTTGGCGAGCATGTACTCCTGCTGCGGCTCCAGCATGGGGAACAGTCTGATTTCTTCGAGATAACGTGTCAGCCCGCCATGGGCACTCACGCTGGGCAAACTTCTGGCGGCCATTGAACCCGTCTCCCGCGACCTCACTGGCCGCGCTTTTTCCCGTTTGTCCCGCCCCCCAACGGTCTTTGCTTTAGGACCCATGTCTATAGGGCCTTCCCATTTAGCGCGATAGGCGCAAGTCAGTCACAGTTGCTTCAGTGTATCAGCAATCCTGGCGAGATCGTCAGGTAGCGGACTATTAAATTCCAGTAACTTATCGCTCTCCGGGTGGACGAAAGCGAGCCGGCCAGCGTGCAAGGCCTGGCGGCCGAGAGCTCCGATTTGGTTGTGTAGCGCTTCCGGCAGATTCCGCAACTTAGACTTGAAGCCGCGTGCATAGAGCGGGTCGCCGATCAGCGGGTGCCCAAAGTGGGCCATGTGCACGCGCACCTGATGCGTGCGTCCGGTTTCCAGGGTGCACTCGATTAGGGAGGCGAGCGGTCCATCCTTGCCGGCCCCGTAGGTCTCCACCACCCGCCAATGGGTTGCCGCGTGGCGGCCCTTGTCCAACGGCCGCACCGCCATCTTGGTGCGGCTGGTGGGATGGCGGCCGATGGGCGCATCGATCACGCCACGCGGTCTTGAGGGCGCTCCCCAGACAAGCGCGAGATAGCCGCGCTCCAATTGGCCGGTGCGGCCATGGTCGGCGAACTGCTTGGCGAGCTTACGGTGTGCCTTGTCGGTCTTGGCCACCACCATCAGCCCGCTGGTGTCCTTATCGAGGCGATGGACGATGCCGGGCCGGGCGACGCCGCCAATGCCGGAAAGACTGTCCCCGCAATGGGCGATGAGCGCGTTTACCAGTGTGCCGTCCGGCCGGCCGGCGCCCGGATGCACCACGAGCCCTGCCGGCTTGTCTATAATAATGAGTGCGTCGTCCTCATGGACCACGTCGAGCGGGATATCTTCAGGGGTGAGGGTGGTCTCGACCGCGGGGGGCACGACGAGTTCGAAGCGCTCGCCCGGTTTGACCCTATATTTCACGTCCTCTATGGTCGCGCCGCTTGAGGCCACCTGGCCGTCCTTGATGAGCGCCTGCACCCGTGTGCGGCTCAACTCAGGCAGGGCCTCGCTCAAGAAGCGGTCGAGCCGCTGGCCGGCGTGGGGCTCACCCACTTCGGCGGTCAAGGTGTCGGTAGGCGGCTGATCTGATCGCGGCATTTTGGGATCTTTAGACAATGGCGGTGGCGGACGAATCCGATAATACGCCTTTGCCGGGCACGGTGTTCACGCCGCGCCAGGTTCGCATGCTCAAGATCGCCGTGATCGTCATGGGTATTCTCCTGGTGGGCGGCTTCGCCTTCGTGATGGCGGCTATCGTTTACCAGGCTTCGAAGCTCGGAGAGAAGCCTGCGGGAGCGCCCGAGGCACCCGCAGCCGCAGTGTCCCAAGCGACAGAGGCCGTTCCTGGAGCCCTCGCTCTGCCGCCGGACGCCACGGTGACCTCGATGGCGCTTGATGGGGACCGGCTGGCGCTCCACCTTCAGTCCAGCGCCGGGGCCGAGATCGCCGTCATCGACGTGACCAGCGGCAAGGTCCTCTCCCGCATCAAGATCAATGGCCAATAGAGCTTGATCGCAAGGAAGGCGGCAAGCTATAGCTTCTCGCTCGCGCACAAGGCCCCGTTCGTCTAGAGGCCTA
>DGOS01000075.1 GCA_002390155.1 Hyphomicrobiaceae bacterium UBA4460
TGCGGGGGCAGCCGCGGATTTGGAGGACTTCCGTACCGCGTTCCCTGTTGGCTCGAAATGAGCGACCGTCGATCAGGCACTTAAGGGGCCGGGGCCCCCCTTTGTCAATCCGCTGTCAATGCGCCGCGCGGGGGCCCGCTTGCGGCGGCGGCGAACCCCGCTATAGTCGCTCCCGTCGTCGGTTCCCGCATGAGGCGGGACGCGAGAAGGGAACGCGGTGAGGGATTTTCCCGATTCCGCGGCTGCCCCCGCAACTGTTAGCGGTGAGCGCCCTCGTTAAGGCCACTGGAGCCAGTCTCCGGGAAGGCCGGGGGAAGGCGTTGACCCGCGAGCCAGGAGACCTGCCGGCGGCTCAACCTGGAACCGCGCCCTCGGGTGGAGGGCGAGAGGGGGACAATTGATGACGACTCATTCGACCAAGCCCGACACGACGGGCCTCGACGCCGCAGCGCTGACGACATCGCGCGCGGTCCCGATCTTTGCAGCCGCTCTGCTCGGCATCTTCATTGTTGGCGGCGTGGGATTTTCCCACATGGCGGTGTTCCATAACGCCGCCCACGACTACCGCCATTCCATGGCCTTTCCCTGCCACTGACGTCCAGGGAGGACCAGGACCATGGATTATTTCCGCAACATCGTTGTGGTGGCTGCGCTCGCCGGCGCGCTGGCCGGCCTCGGCATGACAGTCGCCCAGTACTTCGTCACCGTGCCCTTAATTCTCAAGGCTGAGACCTTCGAGGGGCAAGGCGCAACTCAGGCCACCGACGCAAGTGAGGCCACCGAAGCAACAGCGGCGGCTCACGAGCATCACGCGCACGAAGAGAATGCCGCCGCGCACGACCACGGAGAGGGCTGGGCGCCAGAGGACGGTTTTGAACGCACCTTCTTCAACTTCCTCGCCAATCTGATCACGGGCGTTGGCTTCGCTTTGCTGCTGGTCGCCGCGAGTGAATTATTCGGCGGCCTGCACGGTTGGCGCCAAGGGGTCTTTTGGGGGCTTGCCGGCTTTACGATCTTCACACTCGCGCCAGGATTAGGCCTGCCACCGGAACTTCCCGCCATGCCGGCGGCGGAGCTTGGGGCGCGGCAAGCTTGGTGGGCCGGCACGGTGGTGTCCGCTGCGATTGCGCTCGGCCTTCTATTCTATAGCCGGTCGCTGATCGCCACGATCGCGGCGATCGCGCTCCTCGTGCTTCCGCACGCAATCGGCGCGCCGCAACCGATCAGTCACGACAGCCCGGTTCCAGCGGGGCTGCATCACAGCTTCGTCGTGGCCGTGGCGATGACGACGCTCGTGTTCTGGGCGTTGCTCGGCGGGCTTGCGGGCTATTTCCGCGAGCGCTTCATCCGCGCCGCGTGACATGACACAGATTGAGGCAGCCGGGGACGAAGGGACGACCTTCGTCCTCGGCGGCGCCCGTTCCGGCAAGAGCCGCTTCGCAGAATCTCTCGTCACCGCGCGGCCTCGGCCTTGGGTCTACATCGCGACAGCCGAGCCGCATGACGATGAGATGGCCGCGCGCATCGCCGAGCATAAAGCGCGGCGCGAGGCAGGCTGGGAAACCATCGAAGCGCCGCACGAATTGCCCGAAGCTCTCGATGCGGCGCCGCGTGGTGCCACCGTCCTCGTCGATTGCTTGACCTTGTGGCTGTCCAACGTGATGCACGCCAAGTTCGATATCGAGAAGGTTACGCAGCGTTTGGAGGAGGCACTGCACGCCCGCGTCGGCACCACCGTGCTCGTCTCCAACGAAGTCGGGCTCGGACTCGTGCCCGACAATGAATTGGGCCGCGCCTTTCGTGACGCGCAAGGCCGCCTCAATCAACGCATTGCGTTTCACGCGGGCCGGGTGGTCTTCGTGGTCGCAGGCCAGCCGCTCATCGTGAAAGGATCGTCATGACCAAGGCCGTCGACGACAAGGACGCCGAGCGTCATCGCGCCAAGATGGCGAAGCGAAAGTCCGTTCAAGACGACGAGGTTGCCGGCAAGACTCTGGAGAAGGGCCTGCTGATCGTCCACACCGGAACAGGCAAGGGCAAGTCGACCGCGGCCTTCGGGCTGGCGCTGCGCATGATCGGCCGGGGCAACCGCGTCGGCATCGTGCAGTTCGTCAAGGGCGCCTGGCATACGGCCGAGCGCGATGCGCTTGAGAAGTTCGGCGATCAAGTCGCCTGGTATTCGATGGGCGAAGGCTTCACCTGGGAGACACAGGACCTTGCCCGCGATGTCGCGGCGGCGGAACGCGCTTGGGGCAAGGCTGTCGAGCTCATGGACGATCCGAGCTTCAGCCTGGTCATTCTCGATGAGCTCAACATTGCGCTGCGCTACGACTACCTGCCGCTCGAACAAGTCATCGCCACGTTGAAGTCGCGGCGCCCCGATCTTCATGTCGTGGTCACGGGCCGCAACGCCAAGCCGGAACTCATCGAAGCCGCCGACCTCGTCACCGATATGACGCTGGTCAAGCACCACTTTGCCGCCGGCGTTAAAGCGCAGCCCGGCATCGAGTTCTGACCCATGACCGCCCGCACGCTCATGTTCCAGGGCACGGGCTCCGATGTCGGCAAATCGCTGATCGTCGCAGGGCTGGCGCGCGCGCTTGTCGCGCGGGGGCTGCAAGTGCTGCCTTTCAAGCCGCAGAACATGTCGAACAACGCGGCCGTGACCATAGACGGCGGTGAGATCGGACGGGCGCAAGACTTGCAGGCGCGCGCCGCACGCGTACCCCCAAGCGTGCACATGAACCCGGTTCTGTTGAAGCCGCAAAGCGAAACCGGCGCGCAAGTCATCGTGCAAGGGCGCGTTTACGCCACAGCCAAAGCGGCGGACTTTCAGTCGTTAAAAACCGAGCTCATGAAATTCGTGCAAGACAGTTTCGAACGCCTCAAAGCTGACGCCGACATTGTCCTCGTCGAAGGCGCCGGCAGCGCATCCGAAGTCAATCTTCGTAACAACGACATCGCCAATATGGGATTCGCCCGCGCGTGCGACGTGCCGGTCGTGCTGATCGGTGACATCGACCGGGGCGGCGTCATCGCTAGTCTCGTTGGCACGAAGGCCGTGATCGACGTTGGCGACGCCGCGCAGATGGTCGGCTTCCTGGTCAACAAGTTTCGCGGCGATCCCAAACTTTTTGAAACCGGCATGGAAAAGATCGCGTCCGTAACCGGCTGGCCGGCGCTTGGTCTCATTCCATTCTTTGCCGAAGCTCGCGCGCTCCCGGCAGAGGACGCGTTGGCGTTGGACGGTGCCGGCACGGAAAAGAACGACGCTGTGCTTAAAGTTGCGGTGCCCATCCTGCCGCATATCGCCAATTTCGACGATCTCGATCCGCTCGAGGCGGAGCCCGCCATTGAGCTCGTGCGTGTGCGCCCCGGCAGCGCGCTGCCCGGTGATGCGGGCCTCGTCATCCTGCCGGGCTCGAAATGCACGCGCGCCGACTTGGAGGCGCTGCGGGGCGCCGGCTTCGACATCGACATCGCCGCGCATGTTCGCCGCGGCGGTGCGGTGCTTGGCCTGTGTGGCGGCTTCCAGATTCTTGGCCGCGTGGTGCACGACCCTGACGGCATCGAGGGCGCGCCCGGCAGCACGGCAGGCCTTGGCCTGCTCGACGTCGAGACAACCTTGACCGGCGAGAAACGCCTGGAGCCTGCTCAGGGGGAGACCTTCGACGGTGCACCCTTCTCAGGCTACGAGATGCATATGGGCGAGACGCTGGGTGCGGATTGTACGCGGGCCTTCGCGCAGCTCACCGACGGAGCCAAAGATGGTGCGATGTCGCCGGATGGCCGCGTAATCGGCACCTATGTCCATGGTCTTTTCGCCGACGACCGCCAACGCGGCGCGTGGATGGCACGGTTCGCCGCCGGCACGCCGCAGATTGCCTACGACTCATCCGTCGATGCGATCCTCGATCGTCTCGCCGAACATTTGGAAGCTCATGTCGATATCGATCGCCTGCTCACAATATCGCGGTAACTGCGACCAGCACGAACACAAGGGCGATCAGCAGCCCGTCCGCGCGGCCGTAGACGTCGAGTGCAGCTTGGACGTCGGCTGCCTTGAGATCGCGCCGCCCCTCGCCGAGCCACGCGCCGTCGGTCTCCTCGCCGTCATAGCGGTGCGGGCCGCCGAGAGACACGTCGAGCGCGCCGGCCATGGCCGCTTCCGGGTAGCCGGCATTGGGCGAGGCGTGTTTTCCGGCATCGCGCACCATCGTGTTCCAGGCGCCGCTGGCCGACGCACCGCCCGTCAGCGCGGCCGCTGCGACGATCAGAAGTCCGGACGCCCGCGAGCCCGGCAGATTAACAAGGTCATCCAGCTGCGCCGCAGGCTTGCCGAAACTTTCATACCGCTCGCTGCGGTGTCCGATCATGCTGTCGGCGGTGTTGATGGCCTTGTAGACGGCGCCGCCCGTCAGCCCAGCGAGCCAAATCCACAACACCGGCGACACGACGCCGTCGGAGAAGTTCTCGGCGAGACTTTCGATCGCCGCGCGCGCCACACCAGCCTCGTCAAGCTCTGCCGTATCGCGTCCGACAATATGCGCGACCTCCTTGCGGGCCTTGACCAGATTGCTGGACTCAAGCGCATCGGCAACGTTGGCGACATGCATATAGAGGCTGCGCTGCGCGATGAGCGTGCTGCAGGCGGCCCCGGCGAAGATCAGCCCGAACGGCAACAGCAGCAGCGCGGTCTCGGCGATAAAGGCGATGGCGCCGACCACGAGGATCAGGACGAAGAGCGCGATGGCACCCGTCCGGCGGCGCGACTCCGCAGGCGCGCCGTCCTTGTTCAGGCTCTTGTCGAGGAAACCGATCAAATGGCCCATCCAGGTGACGGGATGGCCGATCTTCTTCATGATCGCGTCCGGGTAACCGACGACGAGCTCGATCAGCAAAGCGAGAAGCGCTAGCGGTGCGGCCATGATCCCTCCCAACGCCTATGCGCCGCTCGTTCACGGCGGCGATCTGAACGCCGCGCGGCGCCTGTTCCCCGACGCGCCCGAGCCGTTTCTCGACCTATCGACGGGGATCAATCCCAATCCCTACCCTATTCCCCCGCTTTCGCCGCAGGTTTTTGCGCAGCTCCCACAAGAGGACACGCTCGCAAAGCTGTTAGCCTGTGCCGCAGCCGCTTATGGCGCGCCAGATGAGTCCAATGTGGTTCCGGCCGGGGGCATGCAGATCCTCGTGACCTTGATTGCAGGAGCGGCTCCACCAGGCCTTACCCGTATTGTCGGACCGACATACGCGGAGCATGCGCGCGCGCTTGTTCTCGCCGGTCATGACGTCGAGACGGTGCCTGACCTTGCCCCGCTCGGCGAGGCCGCGCTTTCACTGGTGGTCAATCCAAACAACCCCGATGGCCGGGTCTTTGCCCGCGAAGATCTGCTTGCCATTGCGGCGCGGCAACGCAAGTCCGGCGGGATGTTGATCGTCGACGAAGCGTTTATGGAGATTGGGCCGCGCGAAGAGAGTCTCGCCGGTGACGTCGAGGAGGCCAACGTCATCGTTCTGCGCTCTCTTGGCAAAGCATATGGGCTGGCGGGTCTTCGTCTCAGTGTCGCGCTTGCTGCAACGACGGCGGCCGCGCGTCTTCGCGCCGCGCTCGGCCCCTGGCCATTGTCAGGGCCCGCGCTCGAGGTCGGCGCGCAAGCATTGTCCGACATGACTTGGCTGACCGCAACGCGCGCCGCGCTGGCGAAAGACGGGAAGCGTCTCGATGAATTGCTGGAGACCGCAGGCTTGGCGCGGGTCGGCGGCACGCCGCTCTTCACGCTGGTCCGGCACGATGACGCACCGCAAGTCTTCGATCGTCTGGGACGTGCAGGGATCTTCGTGCGCCGGTTCGCCGAGGAACCAACATGGCTGCGCTTCGGTCTTCCCGGCGCGGAGGCCGACTGGCAACGTCTGGAAGTCGCGCTGCGCGGTTAGTGCGCCCAGCGGCGGCTGTAGTGCTCGGCGAGCTCGAGATTGCCTTGTGCTTCCTCAGGCAGGAGCCTGGCGATCACACCCATGGCAAGCTCGACGGAAATCTCGCTGCCGCCGCACTCTTTGAGTTGGTCGCGCAGCCAGCCATAGACTTCCTCATCGCCGGCCTTGAGCCCGATGGCGATCTCTTCAAGCATTTGGACCAACGATTCGGCTGCCATCGCGCCCCTCCAATCGAACCAAGCCCAAAGGCTTATGGCTGCGGTCTTGCGTTACTCCCGGTGCGAATCCCCGAAGAGGACCATATCGCCAATTCGCCAGGCGCGACGTTGCCCGCAGGCCACAGTGGAGGGGTTTCTGGTGAAGATTAGTCCGGCGGGCCGGTGAAGGGGATCGGCTTGATGGAGGCGGTGGAGACCGGGTCGGCCGCCAGACCGCCTGCCTCCGCGAACAACCCGCGGCGGGGCTTGGGCCGGCAGTAATGGCGTCCCTTGGACACGTTGGTCACGAGCAGGTCTAAGTGGAAGTGATTGTAGTGGTGACGGTCGCTGCCCGGGCCGAGCACGGTGTAGAACTCATCGCAGGCGCCAGCGAAGACGTCCCGGAGGAAAGCCTTCTCCCGCCGAGAGCCGCGCCACCAGCCCTTGACCACGGTGATCTGCCTGCCATCCGAAAGGCGGAACCCGGCGATGTCGATGGCGTTGCCGTAGGAGTGTTCGGAAAGCGGACCCCGCTTGCGGCCGTTCCGCCCTCGGCAGCTATAGGATGAGATCTGCTTGATCTCGACCACCGGCTTGCCGAATTGGCGATAGGCAGCCTTCTGCACCGATTTGTGAATCCAGCGATCGAGGCTTGCCGTTACCGGGCAGCCAATGGTCGCGGTCGGAGTGATGCGCACGCGACCCCCCAAGGCAGCTGACACCTTGAGCGGTGCCCGGATGCCGCAAGAGCTCGGCCCGCTGATCATGGAGACCTGGCTCACATAGGACGATTTGCGCACGCGGCCCGAGGCCATGCATTGCGCCTCCGCCCGGTCGCGCCATTCCGCGCGATCCTCCCGCGGAACGCTGCCCCCGCCACATGCCTTGAGGAAGGCGGCCGTCACCAGAAGTGCGGCCACAAACGCAATACGAACACCCACCATGGACGCCACAATGGGGCCAAGGGTCTGAAAAAATACTCAATGGCAGGAGTGCGGAGCGCCTAGATATGCGGCGCGGGCGGCACAAAAAGAGAACGCATCAGGCAAACAACAGCCAGAGCCCCATGCCGATCAGCGCCAGGGTCCAGGCGAGATCGAGATTGATCCAGCGCCGTTTCAGGATCTCAAGCCCTGCCGACTGGTAGACCAGGATCGCGATGCAGCCGGTCACAATCAGCATGGCGAGGGTGTGGACGATGACCCCCAGTGCGGCAACTCCAAACGAGTCCGTCGACACCATATGACCGCCGTGCCCGCCCATATGGGTGTGCACATGCCCCATCGGCATGAGCACCGGGATCAGCATCATGCCGGCGCCATGCGCCATGGCCATGAGGAACGACCACACGCCGATTCCTGTAAGCCCCGTCGCCGCCGTGATGCGGAGGTGATGCTGATGGCCGAAGAACCAGTGATAGAGCCCCCACGCGATCAGCAGGGCGCCTGAGAGGATGCGGAACGTGTCGGCATCGATGGTGAACCCGAGCCCGATCGCCGCGAATACCACGACGGCAATAGCGGCGGCATGGCCCAATGCAATGGGGATCAGCGAAAGCAGGATCACGCTACGGCTCTTGCGGAAGAGCCCGAGGGACGCGGCAAAGAACCAGCCCATGGCCGGGTTGAGGCCGTGGAAGGCGCCGAGCGCGATAAGGATGAGCCAGGGGGAAGAGTCAGACATGAGGCCGCGTTGTTGACACGAAAAGCCAGCCGAATGGACGTGAGATTGAGGGCACGCGTCCTTGATCGAGCGCAAATACCTCGCGGCACGAGGTCTCAGTCAAGGCCGAGAGCCTTCCGAGCCTTTGCCGTGATCGACTGGCGTGTGCTGAAAAAATCTTCCCAAGGGTCGGACTTCAGACGCTTGAGGCGCGCGGGCACACTCTCGACAGTGTAAGGCGCGCCGCTTTTTAGCCTCTTGAGTTCGTCCCAACGCAGCGGCGTTGCCACGGTTGCTTGCCGTTTCGCGCGCGTCGAAAAATTGCAGATCGCCGAGCTGCCACGCTGATTGCGAAGATAGTCGACGAAAATCTTGCCGACGCGCGTCCGCTTCAGCGGGTTCGCCGTGTAGCGGTCGGGCCGCGCGACAACGAGCGCATCCGCCACAGCTTTGGAAAAGGTCTTGACCTCCTCCCAACCGGCCTTCGGGGTGAGCGGTGCGACCACATGCAAGCCCTTGCCGCCGGTCGCTTTGAGAAAGCTCGTGAGCCCCAGGTCGTCAAGAAAGCCGCGCACCTCTGCTGCGGCAGCCTTCATCACCGCGAAGTCCAGCTCTTCGTCCGGGTCGAGGTCGAACACCAGTCGGTCGGGCTTGTCGAGAGCTTTGAGTGACACGCCCCAATCATGGATCTCGAGCGCGGCGATCTGCACCAGCCCATACAGCCCGTCCACGTCGTCGATATAGAGATACGGCTTCTTCGATTGGCCGCCCGGTATCGGGATCTGCTTGATCGCCCTGCTCATGCCCTTCATGGCATGGCGCTGAAAGAACCGCTCACCGTCGACGCCCTGCGGGCAGCGCACCAGGCTGATGGGCCGGCCCGCCACGTAAGGCAGCATGGCCTTCGCGATGCCGTCGTAGTAGCGCGCAAGGTCAAGCTTGGTGAAGCCGATTTCGGGATAGAGCACGCGGTCGGGGCTTGTCAGGGTCACCTCGCCGAATTGCACATTGCGTGCAGCTGTCTTCGCCTTCGCGGCCATGGCGGTCTCCGGATTGTTCGACGCTTCGCGGGTGACGTCGCGCGCAGGCTTGTCATCGCGTAGGCCCTGAAAGCTCGGATGGCGCAAGCGTCCGTCGCGCGTCCACTCCGCATAGTTGATCATGCAGACGAGCTTCGGACTAAGCCACACCGCGCCTTTGCTCTCCGACGCCGGCACGCTCACGAACGGTGAAGTCTTGCGGATGAGCGGTTTGAAGCGCTTGGCGAGGGCCGCATAGTCCTGCGCCTTGAAACCGGTGCCGACCTTGCCGGCATAGTTGAACGTGTCGCCATCGAACGTGCCGAGCAAGAGCGAAGCGAAAGGCTTGCCGCGCACGTCCGACTTGGAAAAGCCGCCGATGACGAACTCTTGGCTCTTGATGCATTTGGTCTTGAGCCAATCCCGGCCGCGGCCGGAGCGGTAAGGTCCGTCCGCCTTCTTCGATATGACGCCTTCAAGATGCGCCGCGGACGCGGTCTCAAAGAAGGCGGGTCCCGATCCCACGACGTGATCGGAGTAGATGAGAAAGTCCGAGACGCCCTTGGCCGCCAACAGGTCACGCAGCTTTGCCTTACGTGTCGTGAGCGGTTCTCTCCGCAAATCCTTGCCGTCGAGAAACAGAAGGTCGAACGCGAAGTAGCGGATCGCGCCATGCGGCGTATCGATGTGCTCTTGAAGCGACTTGAAGTCGGTCAATCCCGACGGCAGCACGAACGCGGCCTCGCCGTCGATCAGAGCGCTTTTGCAGGGAAGCGTCTGCATCGCCCGCGCGATTCCAGGAAAGCGCTGCGTCCAGTCGAGCCCGCTACGGCTGAACAGGGTGATGTCGTCGCCGGCTTTGCGCGCTTCGATGCGATAGCCGTCATACTTGATCTCGTGCAGCCATTCCTCGCTCGTCGGTGTGTCGGCGGCGAGCGTGGCAAGCTGCGGCGCGACGAAGGCGTGCGCTTTGACCTTTCGGGCACGCTTGGACTTTACGTGTGCTGTGCCGCTGGAGTTTTTTTTTGAGCCGCGCGCGAGGACCACACGGCAGAGTCCGCGCCTGTCGCGATTTCGTCCATGGTACGGCCTGATCTGACGCTGGTGTCGTAGTCCTCCGTGGGCTCCGCGCCATCGCCGGCGTAAGCGTCGCGCTTCTTGATCAGTAGCCAGTTCTCGCGCTTGCCGCCCCTGCGATCCTTTTTCATGCGGACCAACACATAGTCGCCATGGAGGCGCTTGCCGTGCAGCCGGAACTTCAGATCGCCTTTGGCCAGCCCTTCGTCGGGATCGTCGAGGGGTTCCCACGTCCCTTCGTCCCAGATCATCACCGGGCCGCCGCCATATTCGCCCTTCGGGATCACGCCCTCGAAGCCGCCATATTCGAGCGGGTGATCTTCGGTCTGAACGGCAAGCCGCTTCTGGGACGGATCGAGGCTCGGGCCTTTGGTGACGGCCCAGCTCTTCAGCACGCCGTCATGCTCCAGGCGGAAATCGAAATGGGTCCGCCGCGCCGCGTGCTTCTGGATGACGAAACTGTTGCCTGTCTTACGCACGCGCTTCGGCCCGGGCTCGGGCGTTTTGCCGAAGTCCCGCTTTGCCTTGTAGGTGGCAAGCGGATCGTCACTTCGGGCGCGCGTCATAGCTTAAGCCGATTTGCGCTTCGCGCCGCGCGCTGTCTTCTTGGCGCTCGACCGCGAGGGCGCGGTTTTTTTGGCGCGCGGCTTCGCGCCTGAACCTTTGCGCTTGCCTACGCTCTTCTTCAGCGCGTCCATGATGTTGATGACTTTCGCGCCGCCCGGCTCTTCGGTGACGATGTCCGGCGCGCGGTCCTCGAGCTTAGCCTGGATGAGTTCCCACACGGCGGCGGCGTATTCGTCCTTGAACTGCTCGGGCTCGAACTCGCCTGATTTTCGCGTGACGAGTTCCTTGGCCAGCTCGAGCGCTTCCTTGTCGATCTTCACATCTGGAATTTCATCGAAGAGTTTCTGAGCGGGCCGAATAGCGTCCGCATGGCGCAACACCTCCAAGAGTAGGCCCTCCTCGAAGGGCTTGATGGCGACGATGTTGCCGTGGCCGCGCAAAATGAATTGTCCGACACCGACTTTCTTTGTTTCAGTTAGCGCGCGGCGTAGGAGCACATAGCCTTCGTCGGCCATGTCGCCGTCCGGCATCAAATAGTAGGGCGTCTGGAAATAGCGCGTATCGATGGAGTCCTCGTCGACGAAGCGGACGAGTTCGATCGACTGCTTGGACTCCAGTTTGAGCTCGTCGATCTCCGTGGGGTCGATCAGGACATATTTTCCCTTCTCGTACTCGTAGCCCTTGACGATCTCCTCGTTCTCGATCGCGCCGACCTCGGGCACGATCTTTTGGTAGCGCACGCGCTTGCCCGTCGGCTCGTGAATCTGGTGGAAGGCGATTGCCCGCTCGGACGTGGTGGCCGGATAGAGCCTGACCGGGATGTTGACGAGCGACAGCCGCAAATGGCCGGTCCAGAAAGCGCGCGGTGCCATGCGCCGTACTCCTTACATGAACGCGTAAAACCTCCCCGGATCCCTTGGCAGGTAAGGCCAGGTTGGGAAGGGCGCCGGCCCCGGCGTTTGCTTGAGGGCGGGCTCAGCCCCCTATCATATAGCCGTTTTTGTTAAGCATGCGTTTGAGCGCCTCAGGAAACGTGACTTTCGTGGTCTGGCCAGGGCATTCCCCGCCCTCGTCGCGTTCTGTATCGCAGACTTCCAGCCCCCAATCGGCGCTCCGGTCGTGGTGCCGGAGCATCAAGTCCCAGGCCTGCTTGCCCTCGCCGAGCCGGATTTTCTGGCCCACATAGCCAGCCAGAAAGCCGTTCACGTCCTCTTCGGGTACGCCCACGATCATGTCCTTGAGCCAGGCCGCATGGGCCGGCTTGAAGCGGGGCTCCGCGCTGACGTTCTTGATCTTGCCGCTGCGAAGCGCAAGCACCTGAAGCGGCGCCTGCGAGCATGCATAGCAGGCAAACGCATAAAGGAAGGCGTTGTCACGCGTCTCGAACTCGTAAGTGCCGTCGCCGTCGAGATCGACTGCCAATAAAGGCCCGCCGTCGAATTCACCGACATCGACCGTGGTCCATTCGGAGCCGTCGGCGTTGCCGGTCACAACCTGACTCACCGAGCAGCAATGCGCGCCGCCGGTGAAGAACGACACCACCACTTCTGGATGGGCGTTGCCTGGATCGAGCTCCGCGATCTGGATGCTAACCGGCGGATCGGAAACGCCGGTGCTCGGGCCGCGAAGTTCGGCGACGACACGTGGACCGGTGGCCTCACCGTCCGTCTGGTCGGAACCGCCGATCTCCGATTCAGCGCTTGCCGCGACGCGATCTGCTGCGTTGGGGTCTTCGAGATGGACCCTCACGACGGCCAGGCGCGCGACCGTTTCTCCAAGGTCGAACTCTCCCGGCAGCATGGCATCCGCCGGGATGTCCTCCAGGGAAATCTCATCGCCGCCGGCCGGTGCCCCGCCACCCGGTCCTTCCTCGACATAGGTCAGCGTCACGCGCAAGGGACCGAGGACGAGTTCCTCGTCCACGGGCGGCAGGCCTTCCTCGCCGCCGCCGGCAACGATTTTGAGCGTGTCGTCAATGGTGCGGCTCTCCGGACCCGCCAGATAGCTGGCATCGGCGGTCTCGATCGCCTCGCTTAGGCTGGGTTCGGCGAGGGCGGGCGCGAGGCCCACAAGCGAAAGCGTCCCGAAAAGGAGAAGATACAAGGAAGCGATTGGTGACATTGCGCAGCGTTTTCCAAGTCTGACAAATAACAGCCAACGTGAATCAGTAACATTCTAGCGCGGCGCCCAGCCGGCCCCCAACCCATTGGAGGCATGAGGGTTACCGGAATACACGGCGCCCGCGCGCGGCCACAGATGGTAGGGTATGGGCTTGCGCGCAAGGGGTGCTCGGACGTATCTGAGCGCTCAGCAAGTGGCATTGGATGGACATGAACGCATCTGGTGAAACACCGCAGCCGCTGGCGCCTGCCTCCATCATCACCGGCGCGACGCAAGGCATTGGCCGCGCGCTCGTGGATGAATTCGCCAAGGGCGGCCACACATTGCTGCTCGTCGCCCGCACCGAGACGGCGCTCGCTGAGATCGCGCGCGAGACGGCGGACAAATACGGCGTCGCTGTTCACTACGTGCCGTGCGACCTGTCGACGAGCGAAGGTTGTGACCGCGTGGCCGAGGCTCTCGACGCAAACGGGCTCTACTGCGAGTCGCTGGTCAACAACGCCGCGATTATGACGGCCGGCTTCTTTCACGATCTGGACAAGGACGCCCTTGTGAAAAAAGTCGATCTCAATGTGCGCGCGGCGGTCGACCTCACGCGCCGGTTCCTGCCGGACATGATCGCGCGGGGGCAAGGAGGCGTGCTTAACGTGGCCTCGTTGGAAGGCTTCATGCCCGTCCCCTACCAAGCCACTTATGCCGCCACCAAGGGGTTCCTGATCGCCTGGAGCCGATCGCTCGCTTGGGAGGTCTTCGGCTCAGGCGTGCGCATTTGCGTCGCCACCCCTGGTCCCATCGACACGACGATCCACGAGAAGGGCGGCGCTCAGCATTCGCGCTACATGGTCTATCTGCCCCGGCACAGTGCCGAACAGGCGGCCGAAGCGGCTTACCGGCGGTTCATGCGCGGCAACTGGGTGATTGTCGAAGGCTGGGTCAACCGGATTATCGCGAGCGGCGTGCGCTTCATCCCAGGTGTGATGCTGATCCCCGCGGTCGGCTGGTTCTTCCGGGTCCGCGACGCGGCGGGAAACCTGAAAGAACCGAAGCCCCAGAAGCATCCCGATCAGGCTTCAGGCGACTGAGCTCCGCGCGGGTATGACGATTGGGGATTTGGTGGAGCCGGACGGGATCGAACCGACGACCTCAGCAGTGCGATTGCTGCGCTCTCCCAACTGAGCTACGGCCCCAGGTAGCCCGCATTTAGGGAATGGCCTCCATACCTGTCAAGCGATGGCCCGCCGCGGCAGTGGAAGCGGGACAAACGGCATCCAGGCCCTCTCAAGGCTTGCCCTCGCCTACACCTCTCCGCTACATGGACCACACGGCCGCGCCAGGAGGGGTCTTTTATGGTGCCTTTGATCGGATTTCTCGTCCTTGTGATCGATCTCTACATCTGGGTGGTGATCGCGAGCGCGATTCTGAGCTGGTTGATCGCCTTCAACGTGGTCAACACCAATAACCGTATCGTCCTGACCATCGCGGACGCGCTCTACCGGATCACCGAACCGGCCTTGCGCCCGATCAGGAGTATCTTGCCCAGTCTCGGCGGCATCGACATCTCGCCGGTGATCCTGATTCTCCTGCTGTTGTTCATCCGCGACGTGGTGCTGCTCGGCTGGATCCTGCCGGCTGTCGTCTAGCCAGGGCCGACGGCACGGCCTCAAGCCTCAATATCCGCAAGACCGCCAAAGGCGTCATCCTGCCCGTTCGCCTGACGCCAAAGTCGGCGCACGATGCGGTCGAGGGCCTTCAGGACTTTGCCGGCGAGACGGTGCTGAAGGCGCGCGTGGCCGCAGTGCCCGAAGCAGGCCGCGCCAATGCCGCAGTGGAGACGCTGATCGCCAAATGGCTTGGCGTCCCTGCCTCAAAAGTCACGGTCAGCCATGGCGCCAAGTCGCGCCTGAAGCAGGTCGCCATCGAAGGCGATGCGGTCATGCTCTCAGCGTTGATCGCAGCGCGGATCGTGGCGCTCTGATCAGCCGGCCTCGATTGCGCCGGCGATCTCCTCGGCAATCTCTTGCGCCGCCGCGCGCGGGTCGTCGGCGCGCGTAATGGGACGGCCGATGACGAGATAATCCGCGCCCGACTGGACCGCGATCGTCGGTGTCACCACGCGAGTCTGATCCTGAACGTCGGTGCCCGCTTGGCGGATCCCCGGCGTCACGATCAAAAAGTTGCGCAAGCGCTCATGGAGCGCCGCCGCCTCCTTGCCCGAAGCGACGATGCCGTCGAAGCCCGCATCTTGCGAAAGCCGCGCGCGCTCCTGCACCAGCGCCAGCGGTGGCATGTCGATGCCCTGTTCGGATAGATCCGAGCGGTCGAGATTGGTCAGCACCGTCACGCCGAGAAGCTTGAGCGCAGAATCGCTGCGGCCGCGCACGGCGGCGTTGAGCGTCTTGCGGTCAGTCGCATGCACGGTGAGAAAATGTGCGCCGGTCTTGGCAATGGCGGCCGTGGCACGCTCGACCGTTGCCTCGATGTCGAGGAGCTTTGCGTCGAGAAACACACGATGTCCGTCTTTTGCAAGTTCCTCGGCAAGCGCCAAGCCGCCCGCGTAGATCAGTTCGAGCCCGATCTTGAACACGCCGACGCTGTCGCCAAGCTTCTTGATGAGCGCGCGCGCCTCGTCCACGTGGGGGACGTCCAGCGCCACGATGATGCGGTCCTTTGGAGATACGGTGTCCGTTGTCATGCGGCAAACTTCCTCGTAGCGACTGCCAGCGCTTCGACCACGTCGGCAAACATCTTTTGCTGATTGTCGTCCTTCAAGCTGCCGTCTTCTTCGAACGCCTGCATGGCTCGCGGCAGCGCCATCTGTTGCGGGATCACGGTGGCGCCAAGGCCCACGCTGAGAATCTCGCGAAGTTGCAACAGGCTTCGCATGGCACCGTAATAACCGGGCGACGCACCTGAGATCGCGAAGACGCGCGTCTTGAACACGTCTTCCTCCGCTTTGACCCGCGACACCCAATCGAGCGTGTTCTTCAAAAGCGCCGGAACGGAGGCGTTGTACTCCGGGGTCACGATCATCACGCCATCATACTCGTCGAGCAGCGCCTTGAACGCACGGGCGCGCTCGGGCACACCCTCTGCTTCCTCCAGGTCGCCGTGATAAATCGGCATGTGATAGTCAGCGAGATCGACAAAGACGGACTCGATTCCGTTTGCTTCGGCGATGTGTTGCCCCAGCCGGGCAAGCTTCTTGTTGTGTGAGCCCTTCCGGGCGCTGCCGGCAAAGAACAATAGACGCATACAAGTCTCCCGTTATGTCTTCTTGGTGTTGCCGTTCTCGCCAATGCCGAATACCTCACGTAAAGGCACGGTAGCGGCGGCCGCGAGCGGCGTGGCCAGCGCGAGCCCGACAAGGCCGAACACGGCGCCAAACACGAGCTGGTTGAGGATCACGGCCGCCGGCGGCATAGACACCGCGCGCGCCTGGATAAGCGGCGTTAGAAGATAGCTCTCCAGAAACTGGACGCAGACGTAAAGGCCGAGCGCCCAGAGCGCCATGTGGAAGCTCTCGCCGCCCGCGACCAGGAGGATCGGAATCGCCCCGATTATCGGGCCGAGATAAGGCAGGAAGCACGCTAAGCCGGCGAACATTGCGAGCACGAAGGCGATGGGCACACCGAGGATCAGAAGGCCGACAAAGGTGAACCCGCCGATCACCGACATGGTGATCGACTGGCCGATCAGCCAGCGCCGGAGCAACTCGCCCGTCTCATACAGAAGCTCCACCACCCTGCCGCGCTTCTCGGGCGGGGCGAGCCGCGCGAGGAGGTTGACGTAAGTGTGTGGGTCCGCCGCGAGGTAGACGCCGAAGAACACGACGATCAATCCGGCACTGAACAAGCCGAACAGCGAAATCGCCACGGACGTGGCGCCGGTGGCGATGCCCCACTGGCTCATGAAGTTTCCGAGCAGCTGGGCGAGATCGATACTCTTTAGAAACGCCGTGTGCTTGACGAAGCTGGAAAGCTCGGTCGTGAGTGTCGTCACACCGGCAGCCACGCTTTCCGCCAGCAATGCGATCTGATTGGCGAGCGTCGGTCCCGCCGTCCAGGCGGCAAGCGCAAGGCCTAACGCCACGGCGATCGAGACAATCGCGAGCATCAGGAGGCGGGGCAAGCCGGTCAATTCGCTAAGGTCGTGGCTGGCGCCGTAGAGCACGATGGCGAGCAGGATGCCGGCGAACAAGAGCAGAATCGCCGTTTGCGCGTACCACAGCGCAAATGCGAGCGCGATGACGGCGAGTACCGCCACGGTGATCTTCGCGGCCTGACCAGCACTCATGGGCGCTGGAGAGCTTGCGGGGCGTCTGGTGCTGCGCTTTGCGGGCTCGCGGGCCATGGCGGTCCTGCTTGGCTATGGCGCGCGGCACTGAGGTGAAACGGGCGCGCGGAAGAAGGGCTCGTCTCACCAATCTACGTCAAAGGAGGTGGGAAGGGATAGGCGCTAGTCGCTGATACCCTCAAAGAACTCCTTCACCCGGGCAAAGAATCCGGCCGAGGCCGGGCTGGTATCCGGGTTGGAGGCATCTTCGAAGTCTTTCAGCAGGTCGCGCTGCTTGCGCGTGAGGTTCTTCGGCGTCTCGACCTCGACCTGAATGTAGAGGTCGCCTTGCAGCTTCGAGCGCAGCACCGGCATGCCTTTCGACTTCAGGCGGAACTGCTTACCGCTCTCGGTGCCTTCGGGAATCTTCACGCGGCTTCGGCCGCCGTCGATGGTCGGCACCTCGACTTGTCCGCTAAGTGCCGCCGTCGTCATGGCGATCGGCACACGGCAAAACAGATCGGCGCCGTCGCGCTGGAAGAACTCGTGCGGCTTGATCGACAGGAAGATGTACAGGTCGCCCGGTGGGCCGCCGCGCAAGCCCGCTTCGCCTTCGCCGGCGAGACGGATACGCGTTCCGTCCTCCACGCCGACGGGAATGCTGACGGACAGAGTGCGTTCGCGCATAACGCGGCCGGCGCCGTTACACGACGGGCACGGCGTCTCGATCGTCTCACCACGGCCCTGGCAGGCGGGACAGGTACGCTCGATGGTGAAGAAGCCCTGGCTCGCGCGGACCTTTCCCATGCCGTTGCAGGTGCGGCACGCCGTTGGCACCGTGCCGGCTTTCGCGCCCGATCCTTCGCAAGAATCGCAAGTGACGGATGTGGGAACGCAAATCTGCGCCGTCTTGCCTTCATAGGCTTCGGCGAGCTCGATCTCCATGTTGTAGCGGAGGTCGGCGCCGCGCTCGCGGCCTGAGCGCTGACGGGGACGCCGCGCGCCCGCACCCGCACCCATGAACTCACCGAACAGATCGTCGAACATCGCCGACATGGAGGCGGAGAAATCCGAGCCGAAGCCATGTCCGGGACCGCCGAAGCCGCCGCCGCCGTTCTCGAATGCGGCATGGCCGAACCGGTCATACGCCGCCCGGCGTTGCGGGTCCTTCAGGGCCTCGTAGGCCTCGTTGACTTCCTTGAAGCGTGTTTCAGCGCTGGGGTCGCCGTTGCACCGGTCGGGATGGCATTCCTTGGCGAGCGAACGGAACGCGGACTTGATCTCAGGATCGCCCGCGCTGCGCTCAACGCCCAGAATGTCGTAATAACAACGTTTAACCATCACCCCTCCGGACCTTCGCGACCGCTCATCCTAAGCGGCGCGCGGGACCTCTTGTTGGGCGCAAGTGGAGCCCTCTTTCATTCGAGAGCTCCACGCCGTGAAATACCGTTACGCCGACTTCTTGTCGTCGTCGTCCTTGACCTCTTCGAAGTCGACATCGACGACATCTTCGTCGGGGCTGCCGGCTTCGGCGGACGGTCCGCCTTCTTCTTCACCGCCAGCAGCGCCCTGGCTCGTCTGATACATCGCCTCGCCTAGTTTCATGGAGGCTTGGGCGACCGCGTCGACCTTCTGCGCGATGGCCTCGGGGTCTTCGCCCTCGGCAGCGGTCTTGAGCTCGGCCACGGCCGCTTCGATCGCGGCTTTGTCCTCGGCTGAAACCTTGTCGCCGAAATCGGCGAGCATCTTGTCGGTGGAGTGAACCAACGCCTCGGCCTGGTTTCGGGCTTCCACCAGCTCGCGGCGCTTCTTGTCCTCCTCGGCGTGGCTCTCCGCTTCCTTGACCATGCGGTCAATGTCAGCGTCGGCGAGGCCGCCGGAGGCCTGGATGCGGATCGACTGTTCCTTGCCGGTCGCCTTGTCGGTTGCCGACACGTTGACGATGCCGTTCGCGTCGATGTCGAATGTGACTTCGATTTGCGGCACGCCGCGCGGCGCCGGCGGAATGCCAACGAGATCGAACTGACCGAGCATTTTGTTGTCCGCCGCCATTTCGCGCTCGCCTTGGAAGACGCGAATGGTCACGGCGTTCTGGTTGTCCTCCGCGGTGGAGAACACCTGGCCCTTCTTGGTCGGGATCGTGGTGTTGCGATCGATCAGGCGCGTGAACACGCCGCCCAAGGTCTCGATGCCGAGCGACAGCGG
>DGOS01000107.1:0-1292 GCA_002390155.1 Hyphomicrobiaceae bacterium UBA4460
TCAGCGCGAAGCGCTCATCCTCGTCGGCGCAGCGGGCTTTTCCTACGAAGAGGCCGCGGAGATTTCCGGCTGCGCCGTCGGCACGATCAAGAGCCGGGTCAACCGGGCGCGCAACCGCCTCGCCGAGTCCCTTGAACTTGGCGAGGAGGACGAGGCTCCCTCGGCGATGACCAAAACGGCCTGACCCCCCTTCCCCGCTCAGAGCAAGAACCAGATAAAGACGCTCAACGTCACGAGCGAGCCGAACGTGCTGATCAACAGCGCGGAGGCGGTCTCCGGAATGGCCACGCGATATTGAACGGCGAGCATGACGACTAGCGTGACAGCCGGCAGCGCGGTGGTCACGACGGTCTGTCCGAGGATCGGGTCGCTGTAGCCGAGCCACATCATGCCCGCAAACACGAGCGCCGGCTGCACGACGTTCTTGATCAAGACGAGCACGCCTACCGGCATGGTGAATGTTATCTTGTAGCCGGCCAGAATGATTCCCGAGGTGAATAGCGCGACGCCCGCGGCGGCATGTCCGAGCAGCATGAGGGAGTCGTTGAAGACCTTCGGCACTTCGACATCGATCGCGACCAGCGCGAACCCCAGAAGCGGCAACCACACAACAGGTTGCTTCAGGGCGCTAAAGATCTTCTCCCCGATGCCCGCTTCAGGTGCCGCCGCCGCGGCCTTGCCCGAACCTGGCTTCGCGGCGGGTGCCGTGGCGTCGTTCAGGGTCAGCAATATGAGCGTCATGGGAACGAGCACCACGACGATGATGATGCTGCCGACCGCAATGGGAATGTCGCCCTTGTCGCCATAGAGATATCCCAGCACGGGCGTGCCGACGAACGCGGTGCTCGGCGCCGCGGCAGTCAAGGCACGCAGCGCGCTCAAACCGGGCGGGGGCAGGAAGACAAAGATCGCGAGCAAGAGAACGAGAAGGTACATGCCGACGATCGCGCCGCCGAGAAACGCGACCAGTGGCAGGTCGGCCAGGAGCTCTTCGCGGCCAGCACTGACCACGCCGATAAACAGCGACAGCGGCAGCGCGTAGCACATCACCATGCGGCTGAGCGTCGGGACTTCTTTCTGCGAGAAATCGTGATGGCGCGCCGCGAAATAGCCGAGCAGAATAGTGATGACGGCCGGGGCCAGCGCTCCTAGAATCTTTTCGAACATTTCGATCTTTCTCGCGGCGCGCGGTTACGGCAGGCGGGGAATCGAGGGGTCCGTTTGAGAGACTCGCCAAAGATACAGAATGACGAGGAGCCTGACGCCGCCATGAAGACGCTTTCCACCGCCGA
>DGOS01000107.1:1335-3080 GCA_002390155.1 Hyphomicrobiaceae bacterium UBA4460
CGCTGGGAGGAGGATGCGGACGAAAGGATGCAGGCGACGGACGAAGGCATGCCGCCCGCTGACATCCCCAACGGCCCCGCCGAAGTGCTGCGCGCCGTACAGGCGGCTCTTCGGACGCTGAAAAGCGCGTAGGCGCCCTGCCTTGCACGTCCGGCCTTGAGGACGGCGCCTTTTGGCGTTTTTCGTCGCTGCGCCCTTGATGTCAGGGGCGGGAAGACAAATCTCTAGGGTGCCGAGCCGAACATGACGGGATCACCCATGGACTTTCACAACCGCAGTCTCATTAGCCGTGCTGGCATCGCGCTTTTCGCCGCCGCCTTCTTATTCGGGACCGGCCCGGCCGCCGCCTCGCCTGAGGAGACCCCGCCGGAGACGAAGGCCCTTCACGAGGGGCTGGAACGCCTCGCCGAGGCGTTCCAGGCGCATAGCGATCGTGCGATTCGCGCCGCGACCCAGGCGGCCCATCGCGCCATCGAGGACAACCGGGACACGATTTCGGACCTGGAATCCCAATGGGACTCGCAGCTTGAGACTTTCCGCGCGTTGTTAAAAGACCAGAAAGCCAATCTCGACATCATGAGCGAGGATGCGGCGGCCAAGTTGGATACCTGGACGCAAGCCGCCAAGGAGCAATGGGACGAAATGCACCAATCGGCGCTTGAGGCCCTGGACCTGTTTCAGGAGTGGCTTGACCAGAAGTCCGCCTCCCAAGAGCCGATCCCTGTCTAGCGACCCCCTGTTAGAGAAGAGAGACCAAAATGACCAACGAAACCTCCCAGAACGAAAAAGCTCAGAAAGAATGGGCCGACCTGCAGCGCGACCTCGATACGCTTGGGGAGCAGCTGGAGAGCCTACGTGACCACAGCACCGCTCTCGGTGGCACCTTGGTGGCCGATTTGGAAGCGCGCTTCCAGGAGGTGCGCAATCGCGCCCTCGGCTTCCACAATGCGGCGGAGTCGCAAGTCGATGAGCTGCGTAAGGCCGCTCTGGAGCAAGCCGCGCAGACCCAGACCACGCTGACCGAGACCGGCATGAAGTCGGCCGAGATGGCCAAGGACACCGCCCGCCAGGTGTGGGAGCGGTCCCAGCCGTTCCGCATGGGCGCGCAGGAAGTCGGCCAAGGCCTGGCGCGGGCCTGGACGGAGATCGCCGCCTCTTTCGGCAAGGCAGCCGAGAAGGTTCAAACCGAGCGGACGAAGTCGGCGACCGGCGAGGAAAGCCAGAAGCCAAGCTAAGAGTTTTCACAGAAGCGCACGCCTAGACAGTGCCCGGGTCCGAAAGGCCCGGGCATTTTCGCGTTTGGCCTAAGCGACTTTTGCGGGCTCGGGCGTGTCGGCACCTGCGGGCTGCATCAACTCGGCGCGCACCAGACCGCGCACGGAATTGCCGAGATAGACGCGTTCGGCGCCGGCGAGATCGGCCGGGGTGAGCACCGCTTCGCTGGCCGCGGCGCGCGGCAGGTCGAGTAGTTCTTCGCGCAAAGTTCCGGGCAGAAGCCCGCAGGCCAGCGCCGGGGTGAACAGGCGTCCATCCTGCTCGACGAACAGCGTGGTGCGCGTGCCTTCGGTCAGTTCGCCACGCGTGTTGAGGAACACCACCTCGTCGCATCCGGTGAGCGCCTTCCGCCGTTCCATCTCCTCGTCGTAGAACTGCCGGCGCGTGGTCTTGTGATAGAAGAACGGGTCCTTCTCATCGACGCGTTTGTCGGAGATCACGAAGCGCCAGACCGTGTCCTTGGTCGGCAG
>DGOS01000105.1:0-11014 GCA_002390155.1 Hyphomicrobiaceae bacterium UBA4460
ATCGGCGAAGCCAGCCCCATTCCCTGCTGAAACTTACAGGCAGCGGGAAGAGCGAAACTCAATATGATTTCGGCATCTATCAGCTCGAGGCGTTTTATCAGGTCGCGAAATTTCCCGGCGCTTCGGGAAACACCACGCTCGAGCTTGGCGCCGGCGCGCGATACATCGAGCAAGAACTCAGAATCAAGGCCGAGATCGACCTCAACGCGCGCATACAACTGGGCAAGCTGGCCGATCGTCTGGAACAGCGCATTCGGCGCATCGAGAACCGGGACCAGCGGCTGGCATCACTTGCCGCGTTCAATGCGTTTCGCGCTGAGATCCTTGAGGAGCGGATCGTTCGCGCCGAGGACAAGGGGCGTGAGAAAGCCGTGGCCCGCTTGGAGCGGCAGCTCAAACGGGTCGACCGGCGGGGCGAGGCCCTCGCCGCACTCGAGGCGCTTGAGAGGTTGCAACTCGAACTTCTCCAAGCGGCGCTGAACCTCAACGGCCGTGAGTTCAACGATCAGTTTGCGTTCATCGACAGCGGGAACATGAGCTGGGTCGATCCGGTCATTGCGCTCCGCCTGAAGCACGATTTCGGCAACGGTCGCTCGATTTCGGCCATGGGCGACTTTGGCGGGTTCAACGTCGATGACGGGCTCAGCTGGCAAGCGGTCCTAATGTATGACTGCGAAGGAACGCTTCTAGGCTTCGAGACCACGACGTCCCTTGGCTACAAGGCGCTGTGGCTGAGATACGAAGAAGAGACCAGCAGGGGCGCGCTTGGCGTCGATGTGGTGCTTCACGGGCCGGTCTTTGAAGTCGCCTTTCGCTGGTAGGCCTACCGCTTCCCATCATCGCGGCAGAGTCTCTCAAGCGCCTCGTGGTCGAGCACCTGGATGCGCGCATAGCTCTGGTTGATGAGGCCCGCCGCCGTGAAGCGCCGTAAGACGCGTTGCAGGGTCGGCAACGACACGGCTGTGAGGGATGCGAGCTCGGACTGCGAAAGCGAGACCCACCCATATTCGTCGCCACGCCCATCAAGCTCCAGCAGGAGTCGGTCGGCCAGTCGCTTGTCGGAAGACGAGATGGCCAGATTGGAGATGATCTGAAACGCAACACGGAAATTCTCGTAGGTCAGTGCATAGAAATCCGCGTAGAGGTGGGGGTGCCGCGCCACGAGCTCTGTGAGTTCCTGGGCCGGCAGGTGCGCCATCACGGTTGGTTCAGCGGTGCGGACTGAGACGAGGCGCGGCCCTTGGGAAAACAGCGCAAGATCGCCAACCCAAAACCCGGCGGTTGCACGGTGCGCCGTGTAGTCCTCGCCATCGGCGCGCGGGATCGAGATATTCAACGAGCCTGAAACGAGGCCGAACATGCCATTTGGCGGGTCGCCGGCCAAATAGACCAGGTCGTTTTTGGCGAAGCTCCGGAGTTTGGCGATGCCCGCCAGATGTTTGCGCGTTTCGGCGGAACGCTCGGAGAACCAGCCTTGTTCTCCCACGACGCCCAGGGCGTGCGTCAAACTTGTTACAGGTGCATCCACGGCCCTCAATCCGATCATTTGAGCAGTTGTGCCCAGCGGATGACATATATGCTGGTTAGATAATCTGCAAAAGAGTGGACTTGGGATGCGGTTCGAGGCTCACGCTCGACGCCGAAGAGTCCGAGGCCTCTTCTAACCAGACATCGAACCTGTCACTTGTTCTAAGGAGAATCGTCCAATGAGAATGCTAAGACGAGGGCTGACACGAGCCGGCCTCGCGGCGGCGGCCGCGGCAGTGCTTTGCTTCACGGCGGCATCCGGCCAAGCCTGGGCGCAAGACAGTGAGACCAAGACCGACAAGCCCAACATCCTGGTGATTTGGGGCGACGATATCGGGCAGTCCAACATCAGTGCCTATACCAAAGGGGTGATGGGATATCGGACACCGAACATCGACCGTATCGCCAATGAGGGCATGATCTTCACCGACTATTATGGTGAGCAATCCTGCACCGCCGGGCGCTCGTCATTCATCATGGGGCAAAGCGTGTTCCGCACCGGCCTTTCCAAGGTGGGCTTGCCGGGCGCCGATCTTGGCATGCGCGAGGAGGAGCCCACCATCGCGGCGCTTCTGAAGGCGCAAGGCTATGCCACTGGCCAATTCGGCAAGAACCATCTGGGTGACAAAGACGAGCACCTGCCGACCAATCACGGCTTCGATGAGTTCTTCGGCAATCTCTATCATTTGAACGCCGAAGAAGAGCCCGAGAACGAAGACTACCCAAAGAATCCAAACTTCAAAGAGAAGTTTGGACCCCGTGGCGTGATCCATTCCTGGGCGCAGGACGACGGCACTCAAAAGATCGAAGACACCGGGCCGCTGACCAAAAAGCGCATGGAAACGGTCGACGACGAGACCTCAGAGCGCGCCATCGAGTTCATCAAAGAGCAGACAGCGGCTGGCAAGCCCTGGTTCGTCTGGTGGAGCGGCACGCGCATGCACTTCCGTACCCACGTTAAGGACGAGCATCGCGGCATCTCTGGCCAGGACGAATATTCGGACGGCATGGTCGAGCACGACATGCATATCGGACAATTCTTGAAAGTGCTCGACGAGCTGGGCATCGCCGACAACACGATCGTGTTCTATTCGACCGACAACGGGCCGCATTACAACACGTGGCCCGATGCCGCCGCCACGCCGTTCCGTGGTGAGAAGAACACCAACNNAACTGGGAAGGTGGCTGGCGCGTTCCTGCCATGGTCCGTTGGCCGGGCAAGATCAAGCCAGACTCAGTCTCCAACGAAATCATGCACCACATGGACTGGCTGCCGACATTCGTAGCGGCGGCCGGTGAACCTGAGATCAAGGAGAAGCTTGTCGAGGGCGACGTCGAAGCCATCGGGCGCAAGTTCAAAGTG
This sequence comes from Hyphomicrobiaceae bacterium UBA4460, assembly GCA_002390155.1. The sequence continues at coordinate 2,891 of DGOS01000105.1, forward strand.
CATCTCGACGGCTACAACTTCCTGCCGTTCCTGACCGGTGAAGAAGACAAGGGGCCGCGCAAGGAGATTTTCTACTTCTCCGACGATGGCGACCTGACGGCGCTGCGTTACGAGGATTGGAAGATGGTGTTCATGGAGCAGCAGTCGCCGGGCACCTTCCGTGTGTGGATGGAGCCCTTCGTGCCGCTCCGTGTCCCGCTGATCTTCAATCTGCGCCGGGACCCTTATGAGCGGGCATCGATCACCTCCAATACGTATTACGATTGGCTGCTTGATCGCGCCTTCCTGCTGGTCCCCGCCCAAGCCTATGTGGGCAAGTTCCTGGAGACCTTCCAGGAGTTCCCGCCGCGGCAGAAGGCGGCGAGCTTCAGCCTCGACCAGGTGATGGAGAAACTGAGCACGCCGGGCGGCGCTCAGTAACGGGCGGAAACTTCGATGGGACTTGCACGGCGGGAGGTGAACCCTCCCGCCGTTTTCTCATCATCTAAGGAAAGAACCGATGTTGAATCTCCTTCGATATTTGTTCGTACTCTTGGCGATCATCGTTCCCGTAGCTGCGGCACAGGCGGCAGATCCGCTGCCATCCTGGAACGACGGCCCTACCAAGAAAGCAATCGAGGCCTTTGTGAAAAAGGTGACCGACAAGGGCGGTCCCGACTATGTGCCACCCGCCGACCGCATTGCCGTGTTCGACAATGACGGAAATCTCTGGGCCGAGAAGCCGGTCTATTTCCAACTTCTGTTCGCCATCGACCGCGTGAAGGCCTTGGCGCCCGAACATCCGGAGTGGAACGACCAGCAGCCCTTCAAGGCGGCGATCGAGGGCAACATGACGGCGCTCGCCGCATCGGGCAAGAAGGGGCTTCTCGAAATCCTGGCCGCCAGCCACACTGGCATGTCGTCCGCGGAGTTCCAGAGGATCGCGAGTGACTGGCTCGCCGCGGCGAAGCATCCGCGGTTCAAGCGGGGCTACACCGAGCTCGTGTATCAGCCGATGCTCGAGCTTCTCGCCTATCTGCGTGACAATGGATTCAGCACCTATATCGTCTCTGGCGGCGGTATCGAATTCGTGCGCAATTTCTCGGAGCCGGTCTATGGTATTCCGCCCGCGCAGGTGGTCGGCTCAAGCATCAAGACCGAATACAAGGTTGTCGACGGCAAACCGAAGATCATGCGCTTGCCGGAAGTGAACTTCATCGACGACAAGGCTGGTAAGCCCGTCGGCATCAACCAGCACATCGGCAAGCGGCCGATCTTTGCGTCCGGTAATTCCGACGGCGACTTCGAGATGCTGGAGTGGACAACGGCGGGCGATGGTCCGCGTTTTGGCCTGATCGTGCATCACACCGATGGCGAGCGCGAATACGCCTATGACCGCGAGTCCCATGTGGGCCGCCTCGACAAGGCGCTTGATGCGGCCGCGGACAACGGCTGGGTCGTGATCGACATGAAGAACGACTGGAAGGAGATATTTCCCCCGGCGGACTAGGCCCAAGAGGCGTCCTCGCGGTGGAAAAGATCGCACCGCCGGTTGACCTCGCGGCGGCCCGAGCGTATGGGCCCGTTCCCATCAATCATGGGACGTTTCGTTTCCTTTGCAGACAATCGGGGACGAATCGGCCATGCCTGATAGGGCACAGATGTGGCCAAGGGGGCGAAGCAACCGAGGCCCTCCTTTTTCAGGAGTTAGAGAAATCAAATGATATCAAAAACCGAACTCATCCAACGTATCGCCGATGAGCTAGAGATGACCAAGCGGGACGTGAAGAACGTCCTCGAGACTCTGGCGACCGTTGGCTACAAGGAAATGAAGAAGACCGGCGAGTTCATGCTTCCGGGCTTCGCCAAATTCGTGGTCGTCAAGAAGCCGGCAACCAAGGCACGCAAGGGCATCAATCCCTTCACCAAGGAGCCGACCGTCTTCAAGGCAAAACCGGCGCGCAAGATTGTTAAGGCCCGTCCGGTCAAGGCCGCGAAGGACGCCGTCTAGCACGGCTCCCGGCGCTCAAATGCGTGGGCGAGAGGAAACGTATCCCCGCCTTTCGAGGCGGGGACTACGCCTTGCTTTGCCTCTCGGCTTGCGGGTGCGGATTTGCGGGCGTCTTCGCGCTTCCCTTTGCGGCCCCGCGCGAAGTCCGAGTAAGGTAGGACCGTGACCCGGCGCCGCAAATCGCCTTCTAAGACCAGGAAACAGCCAAGGAAGCAGGCAAGACAGCCTGCGCCGGCGGCGAAGCCTGAGGCCGCCGCGCCGGCCCGCTCATCCTCGTGGCGACTCTGGATCGTGGCCGGCATTGCCGCAGCCGCCGTCCTGGCGGCCGGGCTGCTGTGGCAGAGCCTGGATCGAAAACCTACCGGCAGCGCCGACACGTCACCCGAAACGCTCGCCTTCGTCGGCAGTGAAACTTGTATCGGTTGCCACCAGGAGGCCGGCAAGCTTTGGCACGGCTCTCAGCATGCTCACGCGATGGCGCATGCGACGGCGAAGACCGTGCTCGGCGATTTCGACGACGCGACATTCGTCTATGGGGACGTGACGTCGCGCTTCTTCAAGAAGGACGGCAAGTTCTTCGTCGAGACCGACGGGCCGGACGGCGACCTCGAAACGTTCGAGGTGAAGTACACGTTCGGGCTGGAGCCCTTACAGCAATATCTGATCGAGTTCCCGGACGGGCGCGTGCAGTCTCTGACCATCGCCTGGGACAGCCGGCCGAAGGAAGAGGGCGGGCAACGCTGGTACCATCTTTATCCCGACGAGATCATCGCGCACGACGACCCGCTTCACTGGACCAAGCTCCAGCAGAACTGGAACTTTATGTGCGCCGAGTGCCATTCGACGGGAGTGGCAAAGAACTACGATCCGGCGACGGACAGCTTCGACACCACCTGGAAGGAAATCAGTGTCGGATGCGAGGCGTGTCACGGCGAGGGCTATGCGCATGTGGCCTGGGCGAACACATGGTCGCCGTTCGCCAAGAAGGACAAGGCGAAAGGATTATTCGCCGCGTTCGACGAGCGCACGAACGTCACCTGGACGCAAAATAAGAAGACCGGCCAGCCGGTGCGGGACCCACGGCCCACGCATTTGCGCAAAGAGGTTGAGATGTGCGGACGCTGCCATGCGCGGCGCGGGCAGATCTCGGAGGCCTTCGTGCCTGGGCGTCCGCTTTCCGACACTCATACGGTGGGGCTTATCACCCGCGACCTCTATCAACCGGACGGTCAGAAGCGCGGCGAGGTCTATAACTACGGCTCATTCAAGCAGAGCAAGATGTTTGCCGCAGGGGTGACGTGCAGCGACTGCCACGAGCCGCACAGTGCGAGTTTGCGTGCCAAAGGCGACCAAGTCTGCTTGCAGTGCCATGCGCCACGCTATGCGGAGACAAGTCATACGCACCATGAGGGCGAGAACGCGCCGGGCTGCGTCGCCTGCCACATGCCCGCCCGCGAGTTCATGGTGATCGACACGCGGCACGATCATAGCTTCAGGGTGCCGCGTCCCGATCTGTCCGTGACCTTGGGCGTGGACAATGCCTGTACCGATTGCCACACGGGCAAGTCGTCTGAATGGGCGGCAGCCGCCATCGAGGACTGGTTCGGGCCCGAGCGCAAAGGGTTCCAGACATTTGCTCCTGCTTTCCAAGCGGCGTGGGAAGGCGCAGCGGATACCGAGGCCTTGCTTCAGGCGGTGGCCACGGACCCAAAGACGCCGGCCTTCGCCCGCGCCAGCGCCTTCCAAGAACTCACCGCTTTCCCGTCTGTGGAGACCGCTAGAGCGGTGCGCGAAGGGCTCGCAGATCCTGACCCGTTGGTGCGGCTCGCCGCGCTCGATCATTTGGAAACGGCGCAGCCCGGGCGGCTTTGGCCCATCGTGAGCCCGCTTCTCGACGATCCGGTGCGCGGTGTGCGGATCAAAGCCGCGCTTCTGCTCGCCGGCACGCCACAGCAAGCTCTCCAGCCTGCGGATCGCGCGCGACTCGCCAAGGCCGAGAAGGAATTTATGGCCGCGCAGCGCCTCAACGCGGACCGGCCCGAGGGGCGCGCGGTGCTCGGCCGCTACTATGCGCGGGGCGGCAATGTGGCGAAGTCGGAGGAGGAGTATCGCGCGGCGTTGCGCTTGAGCCCGCACTTCGCGCCGGCTGCCGTCAACCTCGCCGATCTCTACCGGCAGAGCGGCCGCGACGAGGACGGCGTTGCCGTCCTGCGGGAGGCGTTGAAACTGTCGCCGGACGCCGGCGGTCTACATCACGCGCTTGGTCTCGCCCTGGTGCGTCTCAAGAAGTCGGATGAGGCACTCGAAAGCTTGCGTCTCGCCACGGAGCTCGACCCGGACCGCGCGCGCTACGCTTATGTCTATGCCGTCGCTCTGGACTCGCAAGGACGGCGGCCCGAGGCAATCGAGGTGTTGAAGGAGAGCCTTAAGCGCCATCAAAGCGATCGCCAAACTCTTGGTGGGTTGATCAACTTCACCCGCGCCGACGGCGATACCGCAGCCGCGTTGCGCTACGCGGAGCAGCTCCTAAAGCTCGAACCGGAAAATCCGAACTTGAAGCAGTTGATCAAAGCTCTGAAAGATGCGGACGACCAAGGTTCGGACGATCAAGGCGCGCAGTAGCTCACGCCGCTTATTGCGCGCCGATCAGCACCCACGCGCCGAACAAGAAGACGAGCAACGCGCCGCCGGTCTCTAGCGCACGTCCCAGCCAGCTCCGAATGTTTTTGGTGTCCGCGAAGAACGCCATGAGGCGGTCGCGCGATAAGGTGGCGATCACCGCCACAGCGGCGATGGTCACGACCATCCCGACCGCCATGGCCGCGGTCACGGCGAGCCCGGCGGCGAGCATCCCGCGCGCCAGCGCATAGCTCATAATGAAGGTCGTCAGCGGGCAGGGCACGAGCCCCGTGACGAAGGCCAGCGCCCGGCCATTGCGCGCCTCGGCGCCGTCTTGCGGATGCGAGCGGCGCGTCGCCGCGCGCCACAGCAGAAATGCGCCGATCAGCAAGATCAGAACGCCGCTGGCCATCTCGAATTGCGGCGTGCGTCCGCCGGCCGCGAAGGCTTTGCTGATGACGGCGAAGCCGGCCATGACCAGCACGACGGCGATCCCTACATGCGTCAGGGCGAGGATCGCGCCATTGGCGATGCTCGATAGCAGGCTGCCCTTTTGGCCGAGATGGTAGGAGAACAGAACGGTCTTGCCGTGTCCGGGCATCATGGCGTGGAGAAAGCCGAACAGGATGGCGCCAGCCATCACGGCCGGAAGCGCCAAAGCGCCGCCTTGGGCGACTTCGCCAAGACCGTCCGCCATGCCCTCATAGAGCCAGCGCTGAAGCGCGATGATCTCCTGCATGGGCTCGGGTGTTACAGGCGGCCGCGAGCGCGAGCAAGCCGGCGCGGCCCAAGGCTCACGGAGAAGTCATCGAAAGAAAGAGTGGTTCGGCGTCTAGCGGTAGGCCCAAGCCGGCGCCGCCTGGTCCACGCCCGGCCCGGGAATCGTGATGGAATTCCCGTAATCGGAGATGTGGCCTTCGAGGCTGTTTGAACTGCTATACGGCATGGCCAATGAACTGCCTTCGAACCGAGGCATGGTGTATGTCGGGGTCAGACCGTGATATTCCGCCGCGCTTTTCGGCAGTTCGGCGTCCTGGCCTTGAATCTCGAACGCGCTCACGCGGGCCGGCAGCAATGCCAGTCCGAGGGCGCCACACAGCACCAGACTAAGACGAAGCGTTTTCATCAGTTCCCTCAATGCCGCTTTTCGCAGATTAGGCCCATCCTACTGCGATTTGCTGGGGAAGGCCAGCCGGGTTCATCGTTGTCCCCGGCCCCCGTGGCCGCCCCGCAACAGGCGATCGTCCCCCTAGAATCCCCTGCAAACCGGCAAAATTGCGGCAGGCGCCGCCAGCAGATAAAAGCAACCGCGATATGGCCCCGCGCATCCTCTACGTCGTCACCGAGGACTGGTATTTCCTGTCGCACCGGCTGCCCATGGCCCGGGCGGCCAGGGACGCCGGCTATGAGGTCCACGTTGCGGCCCGGGTCAAAGATGGGCGGGCCGGCATCGAAGCCGAAGGCTTCGTGCTTCACGCGCTCGATTGGAGCCGCGGCAGCCTCTCGCTGGGGGATAGCCTTTCGGCCATTCGCGCGCTTCGGCAGCTGTTTGCCAGCCTGAAGCCCGACATCATCCACAACATTGCGGTGAAGCCAGCGGTGCTTGGCTCGGCGGCGAGCCTTGGTCTGAAGTCTGTCGTGGTCAATAGCCTGACCGGGGTCGGATCGTTGTTCATCGGCGAGGCGCAAGTGAGCGGGCTGACGCGCCGTGCCGTCCGCTTCGCGCTTGGCCGCCTGTTGCAGCGGGACACAAGCTGGACCGTGGTGCAGAACCCGGACGATCGCGCCTTCGTCCTCGAGCTTGGCCTGACGCCGGAGCATATCGTGCTGATCCGGGGCTCTGGCGTCGACACCGAGCACCTGGCGCCGCTGCCCGAACCGCCAGCGCCGGTCACGGCCGCTTATGTTGGGCGCATGCTTGCCGACAAGGGCGTGCCGACGCTCATCGACGCCGTCAAGCGCCTTCGTGACCGTGGCGTCGAAATGCGGCTCCTGCTGGCCGGCGATTGCGACACCGAGAATCCGGGTTCTCTCACGCCCGAACAGTTGCGCGAGTTCGTCGGCGCTTTGGGCATCCAATGGCTAGGGCATGTCAGCGACATCCGCGAGGTCTGGCGCCAGGCGCATTTCGCCGTGCTCGCCTCGCGGCGCGAAGGGCTGCCAAAGAGTCTGCTGGAAGCGGCGGCCTGCGGCCGGGCCATGGTGGCGACGGACGCGCCCGGCTGCCGCGAGGTCGCCATCGAGGGCAAGACGGCGCTCACCGTCCCCGTGGACGATGTGGAAGCCTTGGCCGATGCCATGGCGCGCCTGACAGAAGATGCGGCTTTGCGGCAGACGTTCGGCAAAGCGGCGCGCAGTCTGGTGGAGGCGGAGTTCTCGGCCGACGCGATCGGCCGCCAAATCGTGGCGCTCTACAATCGGCTCATCGGCCGCTAAGCGCCGCTCTCGGCGCGCATCATGCTGATGATCCCCGCTCTGGTCTCGATCTCAGGCTGCCAGCCGGTCGCCATCAGTTTTGCCGGATTGATGGCGAAGTGCCCCGAGACGCGCTCCCAGTCGGCTTCGCGGCCGAAGGACTTCATCATGCGCTTGACCGCACCCAGCGGCATCTTGACCAGATGCGGCGGTTTGCCGAGCCCTTCGCGCATGGCGCTCACGAGATCGGCCACGCTGATCGGCGCCGCATCGGCCACGAGATAGGTCTCGCCTTCGGTCGCGGGCGTCTTCAAGACATGTGCGACCGCCGAGACCAGGTTCTCCTGGGCGAGCAGCGAGCGCGCATTGTCGAGCCCGCCGAAGGGAAGCGGCATCGGCGTTTTGGCGACGGCGGCGAGCGCGGCGATGTTGCCCTTCACGCCCTTGCCGTAGACCACGGCTGGACGCAGCACCGTGTAAGCGACGCCGCTGTCGGCAAGGAGCTGTTCCGCCCGCAGCTTGGTCTGGCCATAAGTATCGGTCGGGGCCGGCGTGTCCGCCTCGGTGATCGGTGCGTCCGCCCACAGTCCCACTTGCGCCCGTACCGACGACATCAGGACGAGGCGCGCCACCTTGCCTTTGGCCTGCTCGGCCAGCGCGCCAACCGCCTCGGCATTGACGCGCGTATAGACATCATCGGGAAGCGTGCCTGGTGCATGGGCAATGCCGGCGAGATGGACCACGTGCTCAACGCCTTCGAGCAGCGGCGCCCAGTCAGCCGTCTCGCCGAGATCGGGCATCGCAACGCGCTCCACCGTGCCCGGGGCGATAATGCCCGAAGGATCGCGCGCGGCAGCACGGACGGTAAAGCCCGCTTGCGCCAGCGCGGGCACAAGCGCTTTGCCGATGAAGCCGGACGCGCCGGTGATGAGGACACGCTGCGACATTCAACGCCCCCGCGCGAAGTTGAACAGCACGAGGCCCGTACCGGCTAAGCCCAACAGAAGGGCCGTGATGTCGAACGTGTAGGTGCGGGCCAAGGCCGCGGCGATGGCGAGGCACGCCAGCCACAGGCCGAGCCAGAATATGCGGGCGGTCAC
>DGOS01000105.1:11167-24142 GCA_002390155.1 Hyphomicrobiaceae bacterium UBA4460
TGCGCCTCCGCCACATAGAGCAGCAGGTAGGCGAGCACGAGGCCTATTGGTAGGCTTCCCGCATCGCCGAGAAAGATTTGCGCCGGGTGCTTGTTGAACACGGCGAAGCCAAGCGTCGCGCCGAGTAGCGCCAAGGCTAGGAACCCCACAGTGGACGGCACCAGGTCGAGATTGCAAAGGACGGCCACGCCAAGGGTGATGGGCACGACTTGCACCACGGTCATCCAGTCGAGCCCGTCCAGGAAGTTGACGGCGTTGATAAAGCCGATCACGCCGAGCGCTAAAAGCACACGTTCGACCATGGCCGGCAAAAGGTCGGGCAAGATGCGAAAATCCGGCGGCAGCAAAAACACGATGGCGAAGGCGACCAGCGCCTGGGCAAACAGCCGCCACGACACGGCGAGCGCATGGACGTCGTCGAGCGCACCAATCACCGTCAGGACGGCGGCGCCGGCCAAAATTGGAATGAGGCTGGGCGGCGGCACGGCCACACCCAGCAGGATCGCCGAGCCGCACACCGCGAGCAGGGCAGCCATCACGGCGAGTCCCGCGCCTTGAGGCGTTGCCGCCTTATGCGAACTGCGCGCGTTGGGGTGTGCGAGTAGGTGCCGCGCGAGGATCGGTTTGAGAACAAGGATCAAGGCGCCGCTGAGCCCGGCGCTGACGGCCGTCAAGGCGGCCCAGGAGGCAAGCACGGGTGTCACCATTTGCTAGTGCAGCGTACGTGAGATCGGTTGCCACTCGTCCTTGGCGGAGACCGCGGTGGGCGCCTTGGCCGGCACATAGCCCTCGACGGTAGCGCGAAGCACGTCCTGGACCCCGGCGAGGTCCACGCGCTGTATGGCGTCCTCCATGCGCTCCAGCACCGCGATCAAATCGTCATAGGGCAGGATCGGTTCCGACGTCTTGAAGATGCGCGGATGGCCGGTGCCCGTCGTATTCTCGCCGATGAGGAGCTCTTCGAAAAGTTTCTCGCCGGGACGCAGGCCCACAAAGTCGATCGCAACGTCGCCGTCGGGATTGGTCTCGTCGCGGACATCGAGTCCTGAAAGGCGGATCATGGTGCGCGCGAGATCGGCAATCTTCACGGGCGTTCCCATCTCCAGCACGAACACTTCGCCGCCTGTCGCCATGGCCCCGGCTTGGATCACAAGCTGGGCAGCTTCGGGGATCGACATAAAGTAGCGGGTTACGTCTGGATGCGTGACGGTCACTGGGCCGCCGGCCTTGATCTGGTTGCGGAACAACTGCACCACCGAGCCCGAGGAATCGAGCACGTTGCCGAAGCGCACCATGGTGAAGATGGTGTTGCTGTTGTCCTGGGCGAGCCCCTGTAGGACGAGTTCGGCAAGGCGCTTGCTGGCGCCCATGATGTTCGTGGGCCGCACGGCCTTGTCGGTCGACACCAGCACGAAGCGCTCGACGCCATGCTCCTTGGCGGCCTCGGCAACCACCAGCGTGCCGAGCGTATTGTTGTGCAGTCCTGCGAACGGATTGCGTTCGACGATCGGCACATGTTTGTAGGCGGCCGCGTGATAGATCACTTCGACGCCTTGCTCCTCTATAATGCGGTCGATGAGCTTGCGATCGAGCACGGACCCGAGAATTTGCAAGATGGCCGTGTCGTTCCGCGCGCCTTCGGACTCTTTGCGGAGGCGATGTTGCCGTTCTTCGATCTCCATCGAGATTTCGTAGAGCGCGGCTTCCGAACTATCGAGCAGGATGAGCGCTCGCGGTTCCAGCTGCAGCAACTGACGCGTCAGCTCCGAGCCGATGGACCCGCCAGCGCCGGTAATCATCACCACCTTGCCGCTCACCTGTGCGGTCAGAAGTTCCGTGTCCGGTGCGACCGGGTCCCGGCCCAGTAGATCCTCCACGTCGATGGGGCGCAGATCGCTGACTTCGACATGGCCCGAGGCGATCTCCTCCAGCGCCGGGAGCGTCTTCACCGCGACGGGGTAGGCCTCGAGTGCCTTGAGGGCGAGGCGCCGCTCGCCGCGCAGCGCCGACGGCGTGGTGAGCAGGACCTCTGCCACGTTCTCATCGGAGATGAGTTTGCTGATCTTCTCCGGCCTTGCGACCTTGACGCCGTGGACCATTTGGCCAGCGAGCGACGGGTTGGCGTCGATGAAGGCCACCGGCCGGTAGTTGCTCGTCTCGTTCAGGGCGCGCAGAAGCTGAATACCGATAGGCCCCGCGCCGTAGATGATGACGTTCTTTCGTTCGTCCGAGCTGACGGGTTTGTGGTGCGGGGCGGCCTTGAGCAACATTGAACCCGCCCATTGCCGGCTCAGCCGGATGAGGCCCGCGGCGATCAGGGCGTAGATCACCACCACCGAACGCGGGTGTCCCTGGATGCCGCTCATCAGGACCACCAGCGCCCAGGTCAGGGCGGCGAGGATCACGGCGGTGTAGATGCGGGTCGTGCCCTCTGGGCCGATGAAGCGCGTGACGAGCTTGTACAGCCCGCGCCAGTAGAAGACGATCACGCCGACAACGGGCGCCGCCAGCATCAGCAGAAAGATCTGCCAGGTCTCCGGCACGTAGAGCCGGCTGAGGCGCAGGGTATAGGCGGCCCACAACGCGATGCTGAGCATCGCGAAGTCGTTCATGATCAGCAGCGATCGCTTGAACCAGCGAGGGCGCTCGATCAGCCAAACGGCAAGACTCATGTCGGCCGACCCCGTTCCGGACCTAAGATCAGCTTAAGAATATCATCCACATAGGGAAAGTGTGCCGCACCATACCCGAAGCGTCCCACGAACGGAAGTAAGGGGTTGCTGGCGTTTCTTAAGAACTTTTGCCCGTTCCCTCGCGTTATGGGTTCTTGGGCTTGAGGTCGTCAGGCCTTCCGGGTCAAGCTCCGCCGCGGGGTAGGGACAGTTTCGGCAGCGAGGGAATGGGCAGAAGGTCCGCAATCAGCAAAGGCGTCTCCAAGGGGGCCGTCAGTGGCGTCTTGGGGCTCGCCATGGTGCTGCTTGGCAGTGCCCCGGCGGTGAGCGAGACGGCCACGTTCGCCACCCCCATCGCCTACGGCACGCATTTACCGGGCCTCGGGACGCAAGCCTTGACGCTGGCCAGATCGCTCAAAAAGCGTTCGGACGGTCAGATCGTGCTGGACCTGAAGGAGCCGGGCGACGGCACGCTGCCCCACGAGATTCTCGACAAGGTCTCCGACGGCAAAGTCGATGCAGGCTTTGCGACCGCGAGCTTCTGGGCCGCGAAGGTTCCCGCAACGCCCCTGTTCGGCGGGTTTCCCTTCGGCCCGGATGCCAGCGGCTACGTTGCTTGGTTCGAACACGGAAACGGCCGCGCGCTCTATCAGGAGATGTACGACCAGGCGAAGCTCAAGGTCCATGTCATCCCTTGCGGCTTCGGCGGGGCGGAGGCCGGCATCTGGTCCAAGCAGGAGATTGCGGACACAAAGGACTTAGACGGCCTGCGTGTACGCATATTCGGGCTCGGCGCCCGCGTCCTGTCGCGGCTGGGGGCGGTGCCCGTGCTTGTGCCTGGCGGACAACTCCCCCAAGCCTTCAAAGAGGACAAGATCGCCGCCGCGGAGCTCTACACGCCGGCCGTCGATCGCGCCAAAGGCTTGCAAGATGCGGTCAAGCTTATCTACGGGCCCGGCTGGCATCAGCCCGCCACGCTACTGGAGCTTCTCATCAACAAGGATCGCTGGGATGCGCTGGGGAAGGGCCAGCAAGATCTCATCGAATCCACCTGCCAGGTCATGCTGCGGTCCAGCCGCGCCGAAAGCGCAGGCCTGCAGGCCGCGGCCCTCGCAAGCCTGAGGACCGAGGACAATGTGCAGATCGCGCGCCTGCCGGACGGCGTGCTCAAGGCGCTGCGCGAGGCTTGGGGCGAGGTCGCCAAGGAGGAGGGCGCGCGCGACTACTTCTTCAAGCAGGTTCTCGAGGATATTGCGAAGTTCGAGGCGGCGGAGGCTGCCCCGCAAGCCCCGGCCCCCGAAGCGCTCCCGCCTGCGTCCGAGGGCGCGCCGAAGGACAAGCCCGATCCGGCGCGCTGACGCCAATTCCCCACGTTTGAGCCATTTTGGGACGCTACATATAGCCCATGGTGGGGGCGCATATTGCCCAGGCCAGCGCCGCGTGCGAAAGACTAGCCGACGCTTCTAACCGTAATGGCCACTCTCGACGGCTTGGAGCCCATGTCGACATTGAACCTTCCAGATCCGGATCGGGCCGTGCTTGCGCGCCGGAACGACATCGTGAAGCAGCTGAGACGGCTCGTGCCCGACGCTGTGCTGATCGCCGATGAGGAGGGGTGCCGCACCTTCGAGTCCGACGCGCTGACGGCCTACCGTTGTCTGCCCCTTGCCGTCCTGCTTCCCGGAACCACCGAGGAGGTCGCGGCGATCCTGCGGTTCTGTCAGGACAACCACATCAAGGTTGTGCCGCGCGGCGCGGGCACCTCGCTATGCGGTGGCGCGCTGCCGCTCGAGGACGCGGTCGTGCTCTGCTTGTCGCGCATGAACAAGGTGCTGGAGGTCGATCCCAAGAACCGTATCGCGCGCGTGGAGGCTGGGATCACCAACATCGCCATCACCGAGGCGGCGTCCAAACACGGTTTCTTCTATGCGCCCGATCCGTCGAGCCAGGTCGCCTGCACCGTGGGCGGCAACATCGCCACCAATTCCGGCGGCGCGCATTGCCTCAAATACGGGGTCACCGTGAACAATCTGCTCGGTGTCCGCATGGTGACAATGGACGGTGAAATCATCGATATCGGCGGTGTGCATTTCGACGCCCCCGGTTACGACTTCTTGCCGTTGATCACCGGTTCGGAAGGTCAGCTCGGGGTCGTGACCGAAGCGACCGTGCGTCTGCTCCCGGCGCCGGAAGGCACGCGCCCCGTCCTGATTGGCTTCGATTCCTCCGAGGCAGCCGCATCCTGCGTCGCCGCCATCATTGCTGCAGGGATCGTGCCGGTCGCTATTGAGTTCATGGACCGGCCGGCCATCCATGTCTGCGAGCATTTCGTGCCGGCGGGGTATCCGCTCGACGCCGAAGCCGCGCTCATCATCGAAGTCGAAGGCTCCGAGGACGAGATCGAGTATCTCCTGGAGAAGATCGAGGACATCGCGCGCGATTTCCTGCCGACCAGTCTGCGCCGCAGCCAGAGTCCCGACGAGACCGCGATGATTTGGAAGGGGCGCAAGGCCGCGTTCGGCGCCATCGGCCAAATTTCCGACTATTACTGCATGGATGGCGTCATCCCGCTGTCCCAGCTTCCGAAGGCACTCGATGAGATCGGCTGGATTTGCCGCAAATATCGCTTCGACGTTGCCAACATCTTCCATGCCGGCGACGGGAACCTGCATCCGCTGATCCTCTACAACGCCAACGACTCCGTTCAGTTGGAGCGCGTGGAGCTGTGCGGTGCGGAGATCTTGAAGCTCTGCGTCGAACTCGGCGGTTGCCTCACCGGAGAGCACGGCGTCGGCATCGAGAAACGCGAACTGATGTACGAGCAATACACCGACGAGGACATCGACCAGCAAGTCCGCGTCAAGGAAGAGTTCGACCCGTCATGGCTGCTCAATCCCGGCAAGGTGTTCCCCATCGAGGGCCGCGACGCGTTGCGCTTGCGCAGTGTCGAGCTGCAAGGGCTCGAGGTCGACGTCGTGACTGAGACGGTCGCGGTCGAGGAAGAGCTGGTGGAAGGACACGACGCCCCGTGACCGGTCACATGCGCCTCGGCTTTCACGCTCCTGAGACGGAGGAAGAGCTTCAGCATCTCGTTGCCGAAGCTGCAGAAACCCGTACGCCGCTCGAAGTCATGGGCACGGGGACCAAGCGCGAGCTGGGACATCCGATCGGCGCCGGCGCCGTGGTCTCGACGGAGGCCATGACCGGCGTCACGCTCTACGAGCCGACGGAGCTCGTCCTCGTGGCGAAGGCGGGCACGCCGTTGACGGAGATCGACGCCGCGCTGGCCGAGAACGACCAGGAACTTCCATTTGAGCCGGTCGATTTCGGTCCTGTGCTGGGCTACGGACCGGGGGACGGCACGCTTGGCGGCATGATCGGCACCAATATTTCCGGCAGCCGGCGCCTCCTCAAAGGCGCCGCCCGCGACCACGTTCTCGGTGTCCGTGCCGTCAATGGGCGCGGCGAGCTGATCAAGGCCGGCGGCCGCGTGATGAAGAACGTCACCGGCTATGATCTCAGCCGCACGCTTGCCGGATCGTGGGGCACGCTCGCCGTCATGACGGAGATCGCGTTGAAAGTGCTCCCGGCCCAACGCGAATCGCGAACCATTATCTGTTTCGGTCTCACCGACCAGACCGCCGTCGAGGCGCTGTGCATTGCCACGGGGCTTCCCTACGAGGTGTCCGGCGCACTCCATCTGCATGCGGACATCGCCGCACGCATGTCCGATGCGGAGATCGCGGGCGCAGAAGGGGCGGTCACGGCCATCCGGGTGGAAAACTTTCCGGCCTCAGCGCGATACCGTGCGAGCCGCGTGCGTCAATCGCTCCTCGCCTATAGCCCGGCGCTGGAGCTCGATGCGGAGCGAAGCAAGGCGTTCTGGGACGACGTGCGGGCACTGAAGATGTTTCAAGGACGCGCCAACCCGCTTTGGCGCATCTCAACCAAGCCGACCTCCGCGGCGAAGCTGATCGGCAATTTGTTGCGCACTATCGATGTGCGTGTGGCTTACGATTGGTCCGGTGGTTTGATCTGGGTCGAGACGCCACCTTTGACGGATGGCGGGGCGGTCGATATTCGCCGCACACTTGCCGAATTGGGCGGGCATGCCACACTGATCCGCGCGGACGACACCATACGCGCCGGGATCGATGTCTTTCAGCCGCTGGATCCGCAAACGGCGGTGTTTTCGGCGAAACTCAAACACGCTTTCGATCCGCTCGGAATTTTCAATCCGGGCCGGATGTACCGGGATATGTAGCGGCGCGTCATGCAAACCAATTTCAACGCACTTCAGCTTGGGGACCCGACGATCGCGCGCGCGGACGAGATCTTGCGCCGCTGCGTCCATTGCGGGCTGTGCACCGCGACGTGTCCGACCTACGTGCTGACCGGCGACGAGCGCGACAGCCCGCGCGGGCGCATCTACTTCATGAAGCAGATGTTCGAGGGTCGCGATGTGACCCCGTCGACCGTGCGTCACGTCGACCGCTGCCTTTCGTGCTTGGGCTGCATGACGACCTGCCCGAGCGGTGTCGACTATATGCATCTCGTCGATCTCGCCCGGGTGCGCATCGAGCAACGTGGGCATCGGAGCCCCAACCGGCGCATGATGCGTTGGTTCCTCAGCCGGACCCTGCCGAACCCGAACCGGTTCAAGGCCATGCTCGTGCTCGGCTGGTTCGCCAAGCCGTTCCGTAACGTGTTCGCCAAACTCGGTTTCCGCCGTACGGCAGCGGCGCTGGCGCTCGTGCCCAAGGGCGCGTTGAAGCTGAAGATCCTCAAGCCGAAATCCGCCTTCAATCCCAAGGCGCCCCAGCCGAAGCGCGTGGCCCTGATGCTGGGCTGCGTGCAGGAGGTTTTGGCGCCACAGATCAATCAAGCGACGATCCGGCTTCTGCGGCGTCACGGGATCGATGTCGTGGTGGTGAAGGACGAGGGCTGCTGCGGTGCGCTGACCCATGGCCTTGGCCGCGAGGAAGAAGCGCGCGCCTATGCGCGCCACAATATCGACGCCTGGACCGCGGTCATGCGCGAGCGCCTGCTGGACGGCATCATCGTCACGGCCGGCGGCTGCGGCACCATGCTCAAGGATTACGGCAATCTGCTCTCGCGCGACCGGGGCTACGCCGAACGCGCCGAATATGTCTCAGGGCTCGCCCGCGACATCACCGAGTTCCTTGACGAGATCGGCCTCAATCCGCCCGTGATGTGGACCGGTCTCAAAGTGGCCTACCACTCCGCCTGCTCGCTCGGCCATGGCCAGAAGCTGGATCGGCTGCCGCGGGAGCTGCTGGAGCAGGCCGGCTACACGCTGACCGATATTCCCGAGGGGCATCTGTGCTGCGGCTCCGCCGGCACCTACAACATTCTGGAGCCGGAGCTGGCCGGCCAGCTGCGCGACCGCAAGCTCAAGAATATCGAGTCCATCGCCCCCGAGGTCGTCGTAACCGGCAATATTGGCTGCATGACCCAGCTCAAGGAGGGCGTGAACGTGCCTTTTGTCCACACCGTGGAGCTGCTGGACTGGGCCACGGGCGGCCCATGCCCGCCGGCGCTTTCCAAGCTGCGCGGCCGCGCCAATCCCATCGAGGCGCTGGTCGAGATGGCCAAGGCGGCGGCCAAGGAGCGCGAGCTGGCCAGCTGACGCGGCCTTGCTTGCTGCCCAAGGTGCGATGGGCTAGAACGCGGCGGCTGGAGCCCTTTAGAATCAGCCGCATTTTCCCATGAGCAAGAACGACAAAAAGCCCGGCGCCGAGGCCGCCGACTCTCGCCCAGAGGCAAAAAGTCCTCGTACAGAGGCACGCCTGCCGAAGGGGCTGCAGGATACGCCTGCGCCTGAAATCCGCACCACCGAGGCGATGCTCGGCACGATCAAGGGCGTATTCGAGGCCTACGGCTTCGAGCCGCTCGATACGCCCGCCATCGAATATACCGACGCGCTCGGCAAGTTCCTGCCCGATCAGGATCGGCCCAATGAGGGCGTGTTCTCCTTCCAGGATGAAGACGAGCAATGGCTGTCGCTGCGCTACGACCTGACGGCGCCGCTCGCCCGCTACGTGGCGGAGAACTATCAAGGTCTGCCCAAGCCCTTGCGCCGCTATCAGGTGGGACCCGTTTGGCGCAACGAGAAGCCGGGCCCCGGCCGCTTCCGTCAGTTCATGCAGTTCGATGCCGATACGGTGGGTGCAGGGTCCATCGCGGCGGACGCGGAGATGTGCATGCTCGCCGCCGATACGCTGGAGGCGCTCGGCATCAAGCGTGGCGACTACGTGGTGAAGATCGGCAGCCGCAAGATTCTCGATGGCGTGCTGGAACGGGCCGGCGTGAGTGCAAAGGACAAAGGCCAACACCTCACAGTGCTGCGTGCCATCGACAAGCTCGACCGACTTGGTGTCGAGGGCGTGCGTTTGCTTTTAGGCAAGGGCCGCAAGGACGAGTCCGGCGACTTCACAAAAGGCGCCGATCTCGATCAGAAACAAATCGACGCCATCATCGAATTCGTCGAGGCGTCGGGCGGTGATCGCGACCAGACACTCGCCGCCCTAAAGACGCTCGTCGCTGGGTCCGCCATCGGTGAAGAAGGTGTCGCCGAGGTGACGGCGATGCACGACCTCCTGACCGCGGCAGATTTTGGCTCGAACCGCGTCGTCATCGATCCATCCGTCGTGCGCGGGCTGGAGTACTACACGGGCCCGGTGTTCGAAGCGGAGCTGACGGCCTCGATCAAGGACAAGCGCGGACAGACCATACGTCTCGGCTCGGTGGTGAGCGGCGGCCGCTACGATGGCTTGGTGGAGCGCTTCACCGGCGAGCACGTGCCGGCGACCGGTGTCTCGGTCGGCGTGTCGCGGCTCCTGTTCGGATTGCAGCTTCTCGGCAAGTGCACGGGCGACGAGACCTGCGGTCCCGTCGTCGTGCTCGTCTTCGATAAGGATCGCCTGGCCGACTATCAGAAGATGGTGCAGGAGCTTCGCGGTGCCGGTATTCGCGCCGAGCTTTATCTCGGCTCCTCCGGCATGAAGGCGCAGATGAAATATGCCGACAAGCGCGGCGCCCCGTGCGTCATCATTCAGGGCGGCGATGAGAAAGAGCGCGGCGAGGTGCAGATCAAGGATCTCGTGCTCGGCGCCGGGCTCTCCAAGATTGAAGACCGCGACGAATACAAGAAGAAGCAGGCCGAGGCGCAGTTCGCCGTGCCCGAAGCCGATCTCGTCGCTGGCGTCCGCAAAGTCCTCGACCGTCACAAGGCGTGAGTTTATGACCGCGGAATCGGCCAAAGCATTCGAGGCCCTCGAAGGCCAGGCACGGGCGCTGCTCGACCTGTTCGCGCGCGCCGGCTACGAGCCCGTGGCTCCGGCCATCATCCAGCCGGCCGGGGTGTTCCTCGACCAGATCGGTGAGCAGGTGCGCGGACGCACCTATGTGTTCACCGATCTTGCCGGGGAGGAGCTGTGCCTCCGGCCCGACCTTACCGTGCCGGTGTCGCGGCTCTACCTGGAGCGGCACCCGCAAGCAGATGAGCAAGCCCGCTATAGCTATAACGGCCCCGCCTTCCGCTTTCAGCCGCTGGGGCCGAGCGCCACGCATCCGCGCGAGTTCCGTCAGGCGGGCATCGAATGTTTCGGTGTGCCCGACAAAGAGAACGCCGATATCGAGATGATCCGGCTCGCCGTCGAGGCGGTGAAGAGCGCTGGGCTTCGCGACTTCTCCTTGCGCTTCGGCGACATCGCGCTGTTTTACGCGTTGGTCGATGCACTTCAGCTACCCAAACGCTGGCGCAACAAGCTACGCCACTATTTCTGGCGTCCGCCCGTGTTCCACGCGCTGCTCGACAGGATCGCGCAAGGCACGCGCCCGGAGCCGGACACGCTGGCCACGGCGCTGGCCGACAAGATCGCCAGCGCCGACCAGGCGCGCGCCGAGGAGATCGTGGCGGCGTATCTCGATGCGCAAGGCATCCCGCTTGCCGGCAACCGGTCCTTGCGCGAGATCGCAGAACGCCTGCTCGATCATGCGGCGGACTTGCGCGCCGATCCGCTGCCGCAGGAAGTGGGTACGGTCATCGACTATGTCCTGACCGTATCGGCTCCGCCGCGCGAGGCGTGCGACAAGCTCGCGATGATCGCCAAGGGTGCCGGGCTCGACATCGACGCAGGCCTCGGCGCGATCTCGCGCCGCTTCGACCGTCTCGAAGGTGAGGGGGTTGATCTTTCGCGTGCGACCTTCACCGCCGAGTTCGGCCGCAAGCTCGAATATTATTCGGGGCTGGTCTTCCAGATCGAGGCGAAGGGGCTCGACGAGACTGAGCCGGTCGCCGGCGGCGGCCGTTACGACAATCTTCTGACGGCGCTTGGCGCACCGCGTCCCGTGCCCGCCGTGGGTTCGGCCATTCACACCGAGCGTTTGCTCGCCGCCGTGGAAGGAGGCGCGTGATGTCTTCTCCGGCGCTTGTCATCGCCGTCCCGTCCAAGGGGCGCCTGAAAGAAAAGGCCGCCGCGCTGTTCGAGCAGGGCGGCATGCCCTTGCGCGTAAAGGGCCATGAGCGCGGCTATCGCGGCCAGCTCGAAGGGCTTCCCGACGTTGAGGTGGAGTACACCTCCGCGGCGGAGATCGTGCATCAGCTGCGGGCGGGCCGCGTGCACCTCGGTATCACCGGCGAGGATCTGGTGCGTGAGACCCTCACCGACGTGGACGGCACGGTGGAGTTCCTGAAACCGCTCGGGTTCGGCCATGCCGATGTGATCGTCGCCGTACCGGAATGCTGGATCGACGTGGCTTCCATGGCGGACCTGGAAGACGTGGCCGAGCAATTCGCGCGGTCCCACGGCCGCCGCCTGCGCGTTGCGACCAAGTACATGAACCTGACGCGGCGCTTCTTCGCGAAGAAGGGCGTCACCGGCTATCGCATTGTCGAGAGCGTCGGAGCGACCGAAGCGACGCCCGCCACGGGCACGTCCGAGCTGATCGTCGACATCACCTCGACGGGCACGACGCTGAAGGCGAACCACCTGAAGGTGCTGGAGGACGGACTGATCCTGCAATCGCAAGCGCACCTGCTGGCGGCGAAGACCGGCGTGTGGGATGCGCGTGCGCGCGAATTGCGCGAGGCCGTTCTTGGTGCGCTCTCCAAGTAATTGGTCATGGCCGGGCTTGTCCCGGCCATCCATGACCTGGCTCTCTGCACTCCGGTAAATCGTGGATCCCCGGCCCAAGGCCGGGCATGACCAGAGTAGGTCCCACTTCACCCTTAGGTGAATGGCGGTCGGGTCCGGTAGAGGCTAGTCTCCGCAGCCATGTTCGCTCGTCTTGCACTTGCAGGGGCTTTGCTCGCCGCCTCCATATCCGCCGCCGCCGCTGCGCCCGCGCGCGTTGTCATTTTGCGTGGCGGCGAGACGGCCGCCGACGGGACGTTGTGCGAGATCGGCAAGCAGCGGGCGCAGGCGCTTCAGTTCAATTATCTCGGCGAGAAGGCGGCCAAGCCCTTGTTCACCGAGGACGAGCCGCCCGCTTTCGTCTTTGCTATCACGCCGTCCACGGCGGCTCTGGCCACGCCTGCGACGAAGAGCTGGGGTAAGCCCGTCATCTTCTATTCGGTACTGCCGCAAGCCAACAACAAAAAGACGGTCGAGGCGCTGAACGAGCGTACGCGCGAGGCGGCGGGCAACATCCTCAACAATCCCGCGCTGAAGGGAAAGACCGTGGTGATGGTGTGGGAGCGCACGCATATCGCCGACAAGGCGCTCGATGCCAAATATGAGCGCGAGGCCTCGGTGACACTGCGCCAGCTGTTCCATCTCGACATCCTGCCCGGCGTGCCGCGCGAGTGGCCGGAGGACAATCACGATTATTTCTGGATTCTCGACTTCCCCGAGAACTCAAACGTGCCGGTGAAGTTCGAGATGGTGAAGCAGGAATTCGGCAAGTCCTTCCCCAAAGTCCCGGCAAACGATTGGGGCGAGCCCAGCGGACTGGGCCCCGACAGCGGCTGCGCGCCGTAGCCTAACCTCAACAAAAAAGGGGCGGCCCTTAAAGCCGCCCCTTCGCATTCTCAGGATGCTCGCCGTTGCCGGCTTACATCATGTCCATGCCGCCCATGCCGCCCGGAGGCATGCCAGGCATGGCCGGCTCGTCCTTCTTCGGCGACTCGGCGACGCCCGCCTCGGTGGTCACAAGGAGGCCGGCAACGGATGCTGCATCCTGCAGCGCCGTGCGCACGACCTTGGCCGGGTCGATGATGCCCTTCGAGATCAGGTCGACATAAGTGTCCTTCTGGGCGTCGTAGCCGAAGGACGGCGAC
>DGOS01000034.1:0-2412 GCA_002390155.1 Hyphomicrobiaceae bacterium UBA4460
GCCGACTTCGGCGGCGAGGTGGAGCGCATCCTCAACATGGTGGACGGCGCGCTGGTGCTGGTGGATGCCGCCGAGGGCCCGCTGCCGCAGACAAAGTTCGTCGTGTCGAAGGCGCTGAAGATGGGCCTGAAGCCCATCGTCCTGATCAACAAGGTCGACCGTGCGGACGCCCGCCCGGACGAAGTGCTCGACGAGGTGTTCGACCTCTTCGCCGCCCTCAACGCCAGCGACGAGCAGCTCGACTTTCCGATCCTCTACGGTTCGGCCAAGGAAGGCTGGATCGCCGACAGCCCGGAGGGGCCCAAAGACCAGGGCATGCTGCCGTTGTTTGAGCTTGTGCTGCGACACGTCGCGCCGCCCTCGATCGAGGACGGTCCCTTCCGGATGCTCGGCACCATTTTGGAAGCCAACCCCTATCTTGGCCGCATCGTCACCGGCCGCATCACCTCCGGCACCATCAAGCCGAATGAGATGGTGAAGGTGCTCGACCATGAGGGCGGCGTTGTCGAACAGGGCCGCGTGTCCAAGGTCCTCGCATTCCGGGGACTGGAGCGCACGCCGCTCGATGAGGCCAGCGCCGGCGACATTGTCTCGATCGCCGGGCTGCCCAACGCCACGGTGGCGCATACGATGTGCGCGCCCACGGTGGATACGCCGCTGCCGGCGCAGCCGATCGATCCGCCGACGCTGTCCATGACCTTCCGGGTCAACGACTCGCCGCTGGCCGGAACCGAGGGCTCGAAAGTGACGGGGCGCATGATCCGTGACCGGCTCTTGCGCGAGGCGGAAGGCAATGTCGCGCTGCGGGTCACCGAATCCGAAGAGCGCGACTCCATGGAGGTCGCCGGACGCGGCGAGTTGCAGCTCGGCATCCTTATCGAGACCATGCGCCGCGAAGGTTTCGAAATTTCGGTATCGCGGCCCAAAGTACTGCTGACGAGCGGCGAAGGTGGCACCCTGATGGAGCCCATCGAAGAGGTGGTCATCGACCTCGACGAGGAGCATTCGGGCGCCGTGGTGCAGAAGCTCGCCGAGCGCAAAGCGGATCTCATCGAGATGAAGCCTTCGGGCGGCGGACGCCAGCGTCTCGTGTTTCATGCACCAACCCGCGGGCTTATCGGCTATCAGGGTGAGCTGCTCACCGATACGCGCGGCACGGCGATCATGAACCGTCTGTTCCACGGCTACGCCCCGCACAAGGGGGTCATTCAAGGACGCCGCAACGGCGTGCTGATCTCCACGGACCAGGGCGAAGCCGTCGCCTATGCGCTGTGGAACCTGGAAGATCGCGGGCCGATGATGATCGACCCCGGCGCACGCGTTTATCGCGGCATGATCGTCGGCGAGCACACCCGCGGCAACGACCTCGAAGTGAACGTGCTCAAGGGCAAGAAGCTCACCAACATCCGCACTACGTCGAAAGACGAAGCGGTGCGCCTGACGACGCCGCTGCGCATGGCGTTGGAACGCGCGCTGGCTTACATCGAGAACGACGAGTTGGTCGAGGTCACGCCGAAGTCGATTCGCCTGCGCAAGCGCCACCTCGATCCGAACGAACGCAAGAAGGCCGAGCGCCAACGCGCCGAAGAAGTGGCTTAGCCACAACTGGCCTGACAGCGAAGAACTCGGATAACGCCGAAGCTGCCTTTGCCCGGCGCAACAGTCCTGCGTTAGGCTCTAGATCATGTCCGTCGATGTCGCTCACATCAGGCCGGCACGCCCAAAGGACGCGACCGCGCTCGTCGCCGCCTACGAGGAGGCTTGGCGCGGCGCCTATCAGGGCATCATCCCGCACCTGTCTCTGGAGCGCATGATCGCGCGGCGTAGCTTGCGCTGGTGGAACAACGCGATCGGCAAGCGTGCGCCGATTCTCGTGCTCGATTTCCAAGGCGAAGCGGCCGGATATACGACCTTCGGCCGCTGCCGGCTCGGAAGCTTGCCGCACCGGGGCGAGATCTTCGAACTCTATCTCCATCCCACCTATCAAGGCCTCGGCCTTGGCCAGAAATTGTTCGCCGGCGCCCGTCACAGGCTCGGCGAACTCCGGCTAAAAGGCCTTCTGGTTTGGGCCCTTGCAGACAACGAGGCCGCTTGCGGCTTCTATTTCAGCTTGGGTGGAAAGCCGGTCGCCGAGGGCTCGGAGAGCTTTGGCGACACGGCGTTGCGCAAAGTCGCCTTCGCCTGGGGCTAGGCGCTTTACCGTTCGTTAACCGCAAGCGTTCGACGCGCCTTAACGACCCTGCCCTATGGTTGCAAACTTCTACTGCGGCATAGGAAGCATCGATAATGACAGACGTTGGCGCACGCGACCGGTGGATCATGGCCGGCCTGGTGATGTTGGGGCTCTTTACTGTACTTGCCGGTGTCTTATCGGGTCGATCGACAATCAACTACGTGCTGGGCCGCGATGCC
>DGOS01000034.1:2434-4703 GCA_002390155.1 Hyphomicrobiaceae bacterium UBA4460
ACGATCGCTTGCGCACAGCTGATCACTCCGACCTCAAGGTCCTCGACACCGCCGCATTTCACAGCATTGTGAACGATGGATCCAGCACCGGCCTTACCCTGCCCACGGGTGCGACGTTCGCAGACGACGGCTTCAAGCTTATCGACGGCTTCAACCGACTGACCCAGGGCTGGCTCCTTGGGACCGTCAACACCGACAGCAGCGAGTTCGTAAGCCAGCGTGAGGGGTTTGCCATTCTTGCGCCAACCGGCAAGGCGCTGGCCGCCGAGGGCGTGGAGACCGAAAGCCAGGCCACTATGCTCAAGGAGTGGGGCTGCGATCAAGTGCAGGGCTACTATTACGGCGGCCCGGAGACGGAGATCCCCGACGACAAGGCGGACGACACACCGCTGGACATGGAGTCCCGGCCCCTCGACCGGCCCCTTGTCGCCTAACGAACACGCACGGCAGTTATCGCGACGCGTTGCGATCCTTTCGCGAGGCTTGTGACCGGCTTTCCGCCGTCCTAGAACCACGCGGGAACAGTCCCGAGCACCCTCCGTGGTCGCCGGGGCAACAATAGCGACAACAAGAAACATGGCCGGGCAGCATGAGTGACATGAGGATCGCCGTTTTGGGCGCCGCCGGGCGCATGGGTCAGGCGTTGACGCGCGCGCTGGCCGAGACACCGGGCTGCACGGTGGCTGGCGGTGTCGAGGTCAAGGGCTCGGCCGCCATCGGTCAGGATATCGGTGCGGTCGCCGGGCTCGAGCCGCTTGGGCACGCGATCACCGACGATCCGCTGCCGCTCTTCGCCCATATCGACGGCGTGCTCGACTTCACGCTGCCCAAGCCCACGATCGAGTATGCCGCGCTGGCGGCACAAGCGCGCATCGTCCACGTCATCGGCACCACTGGATTTTCCGACGGCGACCTCGCCAAGCTCGAGGCCGCCGCGCGCCACGCCACTATCGTCAAGGCCGGCAATATGAGCATGGGGGTGAACCTGATGGCCGCCCTCACGGAGCAGGTCGCCCGTACGCTCGGCCCGGAATTCGATATCGAGATCCTGGAGATGCATCACCGCCACAAGCGCGATGCGCCCTCCGGCACCTCGCTCATGCTGGGCGATGCCGCGGCCAAGGGACGCAATGTGGCCCTCGGTGACAAAAGCGTCCGCACCCGCGACGGCGACACCGGACCGCGCCGCGAGGGCGATATCGGCTTTGCCGCACTACGCGGCGGCGACGTCGTGGGCGAGCACAAGGTGATCTTCGCCGGCCCCGGAGAGCGCATCGAGATCGCACACATCGCGTCGGACCGCGGCATTTTCGCCCGGGGCGCCGTCAAGGCCGCGCTTTGGGGCCGAGGCAAACCGCCTGGCCTCTATTCCATGGCCGACGTGCTCGGATTGTGAGGACTCGTTGATATTTTCGGCGTGACCGTTGGCACACCACAAGCAAGCGCCTAAAAACTCGGTCAGTGCCGGAAAGTGGCCTAAAAGAAAGGCGATGGTGGCGACCGCTTTAACTTTCCTCGCCTATAGTGGCCGCGGTCAGAGGCTCGCACCGAGCTTCGAGGACGCTGAAACGCCGTAACGAGATTGCCTTCCTAGGGATATGCTCCAAAAGGCCTGCGAAGTACCCCGAAAGTCCGAGAACGTTCTCGTGCTGGTCCGTCATGGTCAGAGCGAGTGGAACCGTCTCAACATGTTCACCGGGTGGAAGGACGTCGGCCTCAGCGAAGAGGGCGTCTCCGAAGCCCATCGTGCCGGCCAGCGGCTAAAGGAAGAGGGTCTGCATTTCGACAGCGCCTTCGCCTCAACGTTGCGGCGGGCCCACCATACCCTCGACATCATCCTCGGCGAGCTCGGCCAAGGAAAGCTCCCCACCGTCAAAGCCGCCGCCCTCAACGAGCGCGATTACGGCCAGCTCGTCGGGATCGACAAGGAAGAGGCCCGCAAGCGGTTCGGCGCCGAACAGGTGCAAATCTGGCAGCGCTCCTACGACATCGCGCCGCCGGGTGGAGAATCGCTGAAGGACACCGCCGCCCGCGTCTGTCCGTTTTTCGAACGGTGGATCGTGCCGGAGCTGCAAGACGGCAAGAACGTTATCGTCGTCGCGCACGGAAACTCGCTCCGCTCGCTGATCATGGAGCTTGACCATTTGACACCCGAAGAGGTCAAGGACTGCTCCCTCGCCACGGCGACGCCCGTGATCTACCGCCTCACCGTCGACGGCAGCGTGAAGAAGACGGACCTCGCCGCCTAGGCCATCCCGCTCCGCGTCTC
>DGOS01000066.1:0-4616 GCA_002390155.1 Hyphomicrobiaceae bacterium UBA4460
TCTCAGGGCAAGACCCAAGGCAGAACCCAAGGCATGGGCGATCACGTTCCGGCCTTCATGATGCGGCCGGTTCGCGTCCCGTAAAACTTCTGAAGACCTAGTCGACGGTTTCGGGCGCCGCCTCGCCAGCGGGGCGCAGCATCACCGATTCACCGCAGCCGCAAGCGCTCGTCTGGTTCGGGTTGTTGAACACGAATCCCGAACGCATCTGATCCACCTGATAATCCATCTCGGTGCCGAGCAGGAACATCACCGCGCTCGGATCGATCAGAAGCTTGACGCCCTTGTCTTCCACCACCTCGTCATGTGGCCCGCGCGTTTCCGCGTATTCCAACGTGTATTCCATCCCCGCGCAGCCGCCATTCTTCACGCCAATGCGCACGCCTTCGATCTCCTTGCCGGTGTCGGCAGCGAGTTGGCGGATGCGGTCGGCGGCGGCCTCGGTCAGGCGCATCACTTGGGGACTGGAAACTTGGGAACGGTCGGTCATAGTAGAAACCTGGGATGATTTGCCTGTGCGTTCAAGTCCTTGAAAGCACAGCGTTAGAACATGTTCAGGGCAAGCCGCGCCTCGTCGGACATGCGCGCCATGTCCCAGGGCGGATCGAAGGTCAGATTGACCTTCACCTGCCCGGCACCCGGGACGGATGAAACCGCATTCTCCACCCAGACCGGCATCTCGCCGGCCACAGGGCAGCCCGGCGCCGTGAGCGTCATCTCGACCTCGACATTGCGGTCGTCGTCTATCTCGACCTTATAGATCAGACCCAGTTCGTAGATGTCGACGGGGATCTCCGGATCGAACACGGTCTTGAGCGCGGCAACCAGGTCGCCATGGAGCCGCTCGAGCTCGTCAGGAGGAATGGACGACGACGACGCGTCCACGATCGCGGCAGGCTCGGGCTCGGCGCCCGGCTGGCCTTGCGCGGGAGCCTCGGCCGGCGTCTGAACGTGTCCCGGCACGGACTGCGGCGTGCCTGGCGATGTCTCGTCAGGCGTTTCGGCAGGATCGTTTCGTTGAGTCTTTTCAATCATCTTCGCGGTCACTCTTAAGCGAACATCTCACGGGTCTTGTGGAGCGCCTCCACCAGCCGGTCGATCTCTTGAGGCGTATTATACATGGCCATCGAGGCCCGGCACGTGGAGCTTACGCCGAAGCGCGCCAGGAGCGGCTCGCAGCAATGGGTGCCGGCCCGCACGGCCACGCCATGGTGGTCGAGGATCGTGCTCACATCGTGGGCATGGGCGCCCTCAACGTCGAAGGAAATGATGCTGCCCTTGCCCTCCGCGCGGCCATAAATCTTGAGCCAGTCGAGCGAGCCAAGCCGTTCCATGGCGTAGTCCAGGAGCCGGCCTTCGTAGTCCTTGATGTGCTCGCGTCCGATGGACTCCACATAGTCGATCGCCGCCCCCAGACCGATGGCCTGGACAATGGCTGGGGTGCCCGCCTCAAAACGGTGCGGCGGCTTGCCGTAAGTCACCTCGTCGGTGGTGACGTAGCCGATCATCTCACCGCCGCCTTGGTAAGGCGGCATCGCCTCCAGCAGCTCTTTCTTGCCGTAGAGCACGCCAATGCCCGTCGGCCCGTACAGCTTGTGTCCGGTGAAGGTGTAGAAGTCGCAATCGAGGTCCTGCACGTCCACAGGCAGATGCACCGCCCCTTGCGCGCCATCGACCAAGACCGGAATGCCACGCTCGTGCGCGATCCGCACCACCTCCTTCACCGGCACGATGGTGCCGAGCACGTTGGACATGTGCGTCACGGCGATCATCTTGGTGCGCGGTGTGATGAGCTTCTCGAACTCGTCCAGCAGGAATTCGCCGTCGTCGGATACCGGCGCCCATTTCAGCACAGCGCCTTGGCGCTCGCGAATGAAGTGCCAAGGGACGATGTTGGAGTGGTGCTCCATGATGGTGAGCAGGATCTCGTCGCCTTCGCCGATGCGCGGACGCCCGAACGAAGACGCCACCAGGTTGATCGCCTCGGTGGCGTTGCGGGTGAAGATGATCTCCTCGTCCGAGGCCGCGTTGAGGAACGCCCGCACCGTCTCGCGCGCCTTCTCGAAATTCGCGGTGGCGACATTCGACAGGTGATGCAGTCCGCGATGCACGTTGGCGTATTCGTGGGTGTAGGCGTTGGAGACGGCCTCGATGACCTGGCGCGGCTTCTGGGCCGAGGCGCCGTTGTCCAAATATGTTAGCGGCTTACCGTGGACCTTTTCAGCCAGGATGGGAAAGTCGGCGCGGATGGCGTCGATATCGAAGCCGTCCGTTGCGCAAACCGCTTTGGCCGACGGGGTGATGACGGTCATTGGCCCTCCACCCTACTCCGCCGGTGCGCCGAGCCAGTCGGCCGCCGTGGCGGCGAAGGCATCGCGCAAGGTTTCGTCGTCCAGGACCTCGAAGGCCTCGCCGACAAAGGCCTGAATCAGCAGCGCGCGGGCTTGCTCCTCGGGTAAGCCGCGAGACTCCAGATAGAACAGCAAGTCCTCGTCGATCTGGCCGGACGTGGCGCCGTGGCCGCAAACCACGTCGTCGGCAAAGATCTCCAGCTCCGGCTTGGAGTCGAACTCGGCCGTCTCCGACAGCAGCAGCGCTTGCGCCATCTGCTTGCCGTCTGTCTTCTGCGCGTCCGGCAAGACGATGACCTTGCCTTGGAAGATGCCGCGGGCGTCGTCGTCCAGCACCAGCTTGTAGAGCTCGCGGCTTTCGCATCGAGGCACGCGATGCTCGACAATGAGCGTCGTGTCGCAATGCTGCTTGCCGCGCGCGAGCGTGGCACCGGAGACATCCGTCGCCGAGCCTTCGCCGTCAAAGCCCACATAGAGCTGATTGCGCGCGAGTTCCGCGCCAACGGAGAGCTGGAAGGCGTTGTAGCGCGCGTCCGTGGCGATGTTCGCCAGCCAAGTATTCAGGTGAATCGTTTCAAGGGCTTCACGCTGAAGCTTCACGTGCTGAATCGCCGATTTGTCGCCGAGCTTGACCTCGGTCACGGCGTTGCGCAGCAGCCCCTTCAGCCCCAGCGAGCCAAAACTTTCCAGCACGGTGGCCGAGGCGCCCGTCTCCGCCACGATCACGTTGCGGGTGAAAGCCGAGGCCGCCGCGCCCGTCCCGTCGAGATGGACGATATGGATGGGTTTATCGAGCGTCACGCCTTCGGCGAGACGTAAGGCCACGCCGCCGGTCATGAGAGCCGTGTTGAGCGCGAGCACCGCATCGTCCTCACGCGGATTGACCTGGCCAAGCGTCTCCTTCAGCCATGCGGGCGGCATTTCGAGCATATGCGCCAGAGCGCCGACCTCGACGCCGGCGGCGCGCAAGTCCGACATGTCCGACAGCTCCACGCGCAATGCGCCTTCCACCAGGACAAGGCGATAAGCGGGGAGATGCGCGAGACCCTCGCCGAACGCCGCTTCCAGCTCCGCCTCGCCGGCGCGCGCGCCGCCTGATCCGATTAGCGGGCCGATATCGCCAATGCGCTCGCGCAGATCCGTATATTTCCAGGCCTCGACGCGGCGATGGGGCAGCCCGAGGCTGCCATAGGTCTTGATCGCCTGCTCGCGCAGGCCCGAAACGAACGGGTTGGCCGCGCCCGGCAGCGCTGCGGCCGACTGGGCAAAGAGGTCGAACAGCTGCTGCTCGGCCTTGCTGCGGAACTGGTGGACGGACAATTCCATGCTGACCCCTTACGCCGCCGTGGCCTTGCCGCCGAACTCGGCGTAGCCCGACTTTTCGAGCTCGAGCGCCAGCTCAGGCCCGCCGGAGCGCGCGATCCGCCCATCGGCCATGACATGTACCTTGTCGGGCACGATATAGTTGAGCAGCCGCTGATAGTGGGTGATGACGAGCATGGAGCGCTTCTTGGTGCGCAAGGCATTCACGCCGTCGGCGACGATGCGCAGCGCGTCAATATCGAGGCCGGAATCGGTCTCGTCCAGGACGCAGATTTCCGGCTCCAACAGCGTCATCTGCAAGATCTCGTTGCGCTTCTTCTCACCGCCCGAGAAGCCGACATTGAGCGGCCGGCGCAGCATCTCGATGTCGATCTTGAGGCCCTTGGCCTTCTCCTTCACCAAGCGCAAGAAGTCCGGCGTGGAGAGCTCCTCCTCCCCGCGCGCTTTCCGCAACGCGTTCACGGCGCTGCGCAGGAAAGTCATGGTGGCAACGCCGGGAATTTCCATCGGGTACTGGAAGGCGAGAAACACGCCTGCGACGGCGCGCTCGGTCGGGTCCATCTCCGTGAGGTCCTTGCCGTCCCAGGCAATGGAGCCTTCGGTGACCTCGTAGTCCTCGTTGCCGGCGAGCACATAAGCGAGCGTGGATTTGCCGGAACCGTTCGGGCCCATGATGGCGTGCACCTCGCCCGTGGGCAAAGTGAGGTCGAGGCCCTTCAGGATCTCGCGGCCGTCGACATTGGCGTGGAGGTTTTTGATCTCAAGCATGAATGCGTCTTTCCAAGTCCTTGGTATGAGATTCGATTTGGCCTAGCCCACCGAGCCTTCGAGGCTGATGCCGATGAGCTTCTGGGTCTCGGCCATGAACTCCATGGGCAGGTGCTGGAGCACGTCGCGCACGAAGCCGTTGACGATGAGCGCCACCGCCTCCTCTTCGGAGAG
>DGOS01000066.1:4673-4894 GCA_002390155.1 Hyphomicrobiaceae bacterium UBA4460
TCGAAGGTCGCGCTCGCGTTCTTGGCCTCGATATACGGCACGGTATGCGCACCGCATTTGTCGCCGATGAGGAGCGAGTCGCAGCAGGTGAAGTTCCGCGCGTTGGTCGCCCTGCGGTGCGCCGAGACGAGCCCGCGATAGGTGTTGTTGGAGAAACCGGCGGCGATGCCCTTGGAGATGATGCGGCTCGACGTGTCCTTGCCGAGATGGATCATCTTGGT
>DGOS01000045.1 GCA_002390155.1 Hyphomicrobiaceae bacterium UBA4460
GCGTCCCCGTCAGGTCCGCCGATGACGAAGCGGCCAGTCGGGTTGACGTAGAGCTTGGTCGAACCGTTCATCCAGCCTTTGGGCAGGACGTCTTCGACGAAACCCCGCACGATCTCCTCGATGCGCTCTGAACTTGCAGCCTCGCCGTGCTGGGTCGAGACCACGACGGAGTCGGCGCGCACCGGCTTGCCGTCCTCATAGACCAGCGTCACCTGGCTCTTGGAATCGGGTCCGAGTTCGGGCGTGCGGCCGGCATGACGTGCCTTTGCCATCTCGTCGAGAATGCGATGCGAATAGAAAATCGGCGCCGGCATGAGCTGCTCGGTCTCGCGGCAGGCATAACCGAACATAATGCCCTGGTCGCCCGCGCCTTCGTCCTTCTCGCTCTCGGCATCGGCATCCACGCCCATGGCGATGTCGGCCGACTGCTCGTGCAGATAGTTATCGAAGGCGGCGTTCTGCCAGTGGAAGCCGTCCTGCTCGTAGCCGATCTCGCGTACGGCGTTGCGCGCCGCCGCTTCGATCTTGGCCTTGGTCACGCTTTCCGGCCCGCGGACCTCGCCGGCGAGCACGATCCGGTTTGTGGTGACAAGCGTCTCGCACGCGACCCGGGAGTGCGGATCGGCGTCCAAATAAAGATCTACGACCGCATCGGAAATACGGTCGCACACCTTGTCGGGATGGCCCTCCGACACGGATTCACTGGTGAAGAGATAGCTTCCTCGGGACACTGCAAACTCCCAATTGGACAAGACGATAGGCCCGGCGGCCAAGATTGGCTCCGGTTCTGGCAACGGCGAAGCCGAAGGTCAAGCCCAGAAAACTCGAGAGTTAGCTCGCGCTTCCGCCCGAACCCAAAGCGCGGACAAGATCGACAACGCTCTTGCGGACTTTGGCGTCCGATATCTTGACGAATGCGCGGTTCAGCTCCAGCCCCTCACGGCTATTCAGGAACTCCAGGATAAAGGTCTCCGAGTCAGGCTCAGAGGAGCCCGCCGGTTGTCCTGCTCCGTCCACATGAGGTGCATCCTCGAAGAAGAATTGCACCGGAACATCGAGGATCTTGGAGATTTGAAACAGGCGGCTCGCTCCGACGCGATTCACGCCCTTCTCGTATTTCTGAACCTGCTGAAAAGTGAGTCCCATGCTTTCGCCGAGACGCTCTTGGCTCATGCCGAGTAGCATTCGGCGTAACCGCACGCGGCTACCGACGTGCGTGTCAACGGGGTTGGGCTTTTTGCCTGCCATTCGTTTTTTAGAATCCTCATCTCAAAAAAGGAAACTTCATCAAAGACTTTTTGGGACCTTCCCCTTCCCACTCTGGTTCATAGGGGCGGCTCTTGAGTCCGTCAAGGTTGCAGCGTGCGACGAAAGTACAAGACGATGCAGAGCAAAGCGAACAGAACGAAACATAGTACTAAGGTATAATGTTTCTCGCCGAGATGCGGGCCCGCATTGGGTAAAACTGCGTCGATCAGTCCGCGCTCGCCGAGACCGATCTCGGCGAGAACGCGTCCTTGCGCATCAATCACCGCCGAGATTCCAGTGTTCGCCGCGCGGACCAACGGCAAGCCTTGTTCGACAGCGCGAACTTGCGCTTGGTGAAAGTGCTGATAAGGCCCGGCGCTCGTGCCAAACCACGCATCGTTGGTGACGTTGAGAAGCCAACCTGGACGCACCCGCGTATCGCCGACTTCGCCGGGAAAGATGATCTCGTAACAGATAAGCGGACGCATCAATGGTGCGCCGGGAACCTCCAGCAAGCGCGAGCCGGTCCCCTCGCTGAAGCCGCCGCGCACGCCGGTCATCTGCATGACGCCTAGGCTTTCGAGAAAATCCTGGAACGGCAAATACTCGCCAAATGGCACGAGATGGACCTTGTCGTAAGCTTCACGCACGCGTCCGTTCTCGTCCAATAGGAGAAGACTATTGTAGACGCGCTCCTCTGACAGGATTGCGTCCGCGTCTCGCTCCTGCACGGCGCGCGCAGCGCCAACCAGCAGATGTGTCCCTTGCGGCAGTGCGTCGCCGATGGCGGTGAGTGCTTCGGACGTATCGGCAAGAAAGAACGGTAGCGCCGTCTCCGGCCAAATGACGAGGTCGGTGTCCTCAAGACCCGGAGCGCGCGTAAGCTCGACATAGTCGCCGAAAATCTTCGCGGCATTCTCGGGGCGCCACTTGTCGGCTTGGTCAATATTCGCTTGGACGATGCGAAGGCGTAAGTCCGTGTCGCCGTCCGTGGTCGCCGCAAGGCGTCGGTCGCCCCAGACATAGCCAAGCCCGAGCAGCACAAGGAGTGTCGCGGCAACGCCCGCAGCACACTTGCTGCACGTATTTTGCCCACTCCAGGTTGCAGCCGGTGCCGCAAAGAGCGCGACCGCAAGAACACACAACGTGTACACGCCGAGCAGGGCGGCCATTTGCATCAGCGGACCTTCGGGCAACAGCGCATAGCCGATCAGATTCCAAGGGAGTCCGGTGAGGACATGGCCGCGCGCGTATTCCGCGAGCCCAAAGGCAATGGCAAGCGCGAAGATGCGGCCCGGTCCCGGCTGCCACAGCGCCATGGCAAGCACGCCGGCCGCCGCATAGAACAACGCCATGCCGGCGGACAATGCCGTCATCACAAAGGGGATCAGCCAGGCATGCCGCGTCGGCTCCACGAGAAAGGCCTCGGCGAGCCAATACAGCCCGGCAAGAAAAAATCCGCAGCCGAACCAGAACCCCGTTGCGCCTCCGCACTTCAGACGCGCGCCGCGCGCATCATTGGCGGCGCAGTCGTCGAGCAGCCACACCAAACCGCCGAAGCTCAG
The DNA here is from genome assembly GCA_002390155.1 of Hyphomicrobiaceae bacterium UBA4460. Next base: position 2,814 of record DGOS01000045.1, read on the forward strand.
GAACATCACCGGCCAGGCGTGAACAGGGGCAAAGGCAAGCACGGCAAGCGCGCCGAGCAAAAACGCGAAGCACGCGCGCCGCACGCCCGCCAATCCGCCGACCCAGGCCGCGGCACCGGACATGACGGTTAGAACGGACACTTAAGGCGCGCTCTGTTCCGGCTCGGCGTCGGTCCCGGTACCGGCGTTTGCCGGGTCTTTGTCTTTCGGAACATGAACGCGCAGCTTCTTGATGCGCCGCGGATCGGCGTCCAGCACTTCGAACTCGATTCCCGAGGGGTGTGCCACGAGCTCGCCGCGTGCCGGAATGCGTCCGGCGATCGAGAACACCACGCCGCCCAGCGTATCGATGTCCTCTTCTTGCTCGTCGGAAACCAGATCGATCTTGAGATGCTTCTCGAGATCTTCGACAGGCGTGCGCGCATCGCAGATGAGCCCGAGGCGCGGGTCGAGATGGATCAGCGGCTCGTCCTCGACGTCGTGTTCATCGGCAATCTCGCCGACGATCTCCTCCACCAGGTCCTCGATCGAGACCAGCCCGTCGGTGCCGCCATACTCGTCGACCACGAGTGCGAGGTGGAGTTGCGACGATTGCATCTTCAAAAGAAGATCGAGCACCGACATGGAAGCGGGGACGTAGATCAGCTCACGGGCGATTCTGATCGCACCAACGCTTCGCTTGAGATCGACTCGGCCGAGGCCGAGTTTGTCGTCTCCGTTGGCCTGCTCGGTGATCCACGACATCAAGTCGCGGATATGAATCATGCCGCGCGGGTCGTCGAGCGTTTCGCGGTACACGGGCAAGCGCGAATGCTCAGCATCGCGGAACACGCGCATCAGCTCCTCGATGTTGACGCTGTCGTCCACCGCGACGATGTCGGCGCGGGGCACCATGACGTCCTCGACCGTCAGTGCGCCGAAGTGCAAGATCCTCCGCAACATACTGCGCTCTTGCGGGCTCAGCGTGTCACTCTTGCTGCGCGCCAGCGCGCTCTCGATCAGCTCGCGCAAGTCCGGCTCTTCGTTAAGGCCGAAGGTCTGCAACAAGCGGGCGAACCACGTCGACTCCTCGTCGTCGGTTTGTGCTCGCGCGTTCTCAAGCACCCGCTCGGGCGAGGGGTTGCTCATCGTGTCACCTCCGCGGCGGCCACGCTTGCGTAAGGATCGGCGATCCCAAGCGAGGCTAGCGCCTGTCTCTCCAGGTCTTCCATCTGCTCGGCTTCAGCATCGTTGCGGTGGTCGAAGCCGAGCAGGTGAAGGACCCCGTGCACGACGAGGTGGGAAACGTGGTCGGCAAGCGCGATGCCGGTCTCCTCCGCCTCGCGCTGCGTGGTCTCAAAAGCGATTACCACATCGCCAAGCGATCCGTGTTCGCCGGGCGCGTCACCTGCGGGAAACGATAGCACGTTTGTCGGCTGGTCCTTGTCACGCCAGTTGCGATTGAGGTCATGCATTTCCGCATCGTCGGTGAGCGTGATGGCCAGTTCGCAAGGCTCAAGCCGCGCCGGCGGTGCCGCAGTGAATGCGGCATGCGCGGCGAGCGTCACGCTGGGATCGCTGATCGTGCTGTGTTCCCAGGCATCGCCATGGCGCACGACTTCGACCGCCAGCGTCGCCGCTTGCGGAGAGTCTTCGCTGTTGCGACTAGGGCCGTCCTCGCTCATCGCTTTCCCCCGCCCTTACGCGGCTTGGACCGTTTTGAACTCTGGTCCTTGGGGGCGGCCTCGTAGGCCTCGACAATGCGTCCGACGAGTTCGCGGCGCACCACGTCTGCTCTCGAGAAGGCGATGTCGTCGATCTCATCGACGCCGTGCAAAATCTCGATGGCGGCGTTCAAGCCGGAATCCTGGCCGGGCGGCAGGTCGACTTGCGTCGGATCGCCCGTCACGATCATCTTGCTCTCTTCGCCGAGGCGCGTGAGGAACATCTTGAGTTGCATGGGCGTGCAGTTCTGCGCCTCATCGAGAATGACCATGGCATGGGAGAGAGTGCGTCCGCGCATGAAGGCAAGCGGCGCAATTTCAATAACGCCGGTCTCGAGCCCGCGCTCGACCCGCTCCGGCGCGAGCACGTCATAGAGCGCATCGTAAAGCGGACGCAAATAAGGATCGACCTTCTCGCGCATGTCGCCGGGCAGGAACCCGAGCCGCTCGCCGGCCTCGACCGCGGGCCGCGACAGGATCAACCTATCGCAGCGCCCCGCTTCCAGGCACGCGGCCGCAAACGCCACCGCAAGATATGTCTTGCCGGTACCGGCAGGGCCGGTGGCGAACACCAGGTCGTTGCGCTGGAGCGATTCGAGGTAGGCGCTCTGTGCCGGCGTGCGCGCGGTGATGAGCCGCTTGCGCGTACGGATCTGCGCGGCGGGAGCCTTCACGTTCGCCTCGTTGTCGGTTTGGATCGCATGTCGTATGGCGCCGGCCACGTCTCCGGCGCTGATCATCTCTCCTTCAGCCAACCGGGCGTAGAGCTGCTCGAGCACCGATTTTGCTGCCGCGCACGCCGCGTCCGGGCCGCGTAACGCCACGGCGTTGCCGTTGACCGTCGCTTCGACGCCAAGGCGATCCTCCAACACGGCGAGGTTCGCGTCATAGTCTCCAAGGAGGTCGCGCACGAGCTGGATATCGTCGAAGTAGACGACCAGGGGCTCTGCGCCTCCATTGGTCTGCGCTTCGAAGCGCCTTACCGCTGATCCACGCCCGCGCGTCAATGATGTCTTCCGAACACTCGCCTTGTTGGTCAAACGGCTGCCTGAGCTGGCTCGCGCCATTCAAATCTCGATTTCATGACACCGCTAAGACTGTTCGGCCCAGCCGCCGAGATGTCAACCTCGGCAATGTGACCTATCAACGATTCCGGGCCGTCCACATGCACGGCTTGGAGATAGGGTGAACGCCCGGCGATCTGCCCCGGTTTCCGCCCTTTTCCTTCAAAAAGGACGGGCAGTGTGCGGCCCACAATGGCCCGGTCGAAGTCGCGGCGGCTGTCCTCGATCAGGGCTTGAAGCACAGCAAGGCGCTCTTTCTTGACGGCCTCGGGCACTTGACCCTCAAGGCTCGCTGCGGGCGTGCCGGGCCGCGCGCTATACTTAAATGAAAAGGCCTGCGCGAAGCCCACGCGCCGCGCCAATGCCAGCGTGTCCTCGAAGTCCTGATCCGTCTCGCCGGGGAAGCCGACAATAACGTCTGTGGACAGCGCGAGGTCGGGCCGCGCGGCGCGAATGCGCGCGATCAGCGCCTCGTACTCCTCGGCCGTGTGCTTGCGGTTCATCGCGGCGAGGATTCGGTCCGAGCCTGATTGATAGGGCAAATGGAGATAGGGCATGAGCGCCGGTTCATCGCCGTACAGGGCGATAAGATCGTCATCCATGTCGTGCGGATGGCTGGTGGTAAAACGCAAGCGCTCGACGGCCGGGACTTCTGCCAGCCGTTTCAGCAGCCGCGCCAGCGACCACGTCGCGCCGTCCGCCGCTTCGCCGTGATAGGCGTTGACGTTCTGCCCGAGCAGCGTCACTTCACGCACGCCGCGCGCGGCAAGCCGTTTCACTTCGGCGACGATCTCATCCGGTGTGCGCGAATATTCCGAGCCGCGCGTATACGGCACCACGCAGAACGTGCAGAACTTGTCGCAGCCCTCCTGTACGGTCACGAACGCGGACACTTGCCGCCTTGCTGTGGTGCGCGGCGGTAGCGCCGCGAACTTGTCCTCCGCGGGGAACTCGGTCTCGACGGCGCGCTTTCCCGAAGACGAAGCATCGGCCACGAGATCGGCGAGGCGGTGGAGGCTTTGCGGTCCGACAACGATGTCGACCACGGGCGCGCGCGCAATGATCTCCTCGCCTTCGGCTTGGGCAACGCACCCGGCGACTGCCACCACCGTGTTGCGGCCTTGTGACTTGCGCGCGTTCTTGCTCTTCCGTATCCGGCCAAGCGCGGAATAAACCTTCTCGGCCGCCTTCTCGCGGATGTGGCAGGTGTTCAAGATCACCAGATCCGCATCGCTCATCTCGTCGGTCAGTGCGTAACCGGCAGGCTGAAGCGCCTCGGCCATGCGTTCGGAATCGTACGCATTCATCTGGCAGCCGAAGGTCTTGATATGGAGCTTCTTAGCGCTTGTCGTCATGGGCTGTTTGTTGGGCTCGCGAGCGCATTCGTCAAGGGGTTCCCGCTATTGCTGGAGGCGCACGGTCACGCTGTCCGCCGCGCCGGTCGCGTCCGTCACGCTGAGCCGCACGAAGCCGGGCCCATCGGGGGCGAAAAACACGGTGCGCGGTGCGTTGGTGGTCTCGAATGGTAGGCCGTTCACCATGACGTTGAGCGGTGGCGTGCCGCCTGCGATCTTGACCGCGATGGGATTGAGCGTCTCGCCATCGCCATCAAGTGCCAAGCTCGCGCCGTGCGGCGGAAACACAATTCGGACGGCTTGCGTCATCGCTTCGCCTTGGATACCGCGCGATGCGAAACGCCGCAAAGGCGGCGGCAGTTGCGAGGTGCGGGCGGCAAGGACGCCGTCCGGTGCCGGCGGCAGCGCCTTCGGTGTTTGCGTTGCCCGCGCGAAGGCGTCGAACAGGATCGGCGCAGCGGCGGTGCGGCCCAAAAGGCCGGTGACCGGCGCCCCGTCGGGCCGTCCCACCCACACACCGATCGTGAATTTGCCGTCGAAGCCCACGGCCCAGGCGTCGCGGTATCCATAAGACGTGCCCGTCTTGAAGGCGATGCGCCCGCCGGCCGCGTTGGGTGGCGGCGGCGCTCCCCGCAGCACGTCGCCCACATGCCAGGCCGCGGCGGGCTCCATCAGGCGCATTGCCGGGCGTGCCGGCTCCGCCAGCCGCTCTTGGAGGGGGCGAACCGTGCCGTGCCGGGCAAGACCCGAATAAAGAGCCGTGAGGTCGATCAGCCTGACGCCGATGCCGCCAAGCCCGAGCGCCAGGCCGGCCGTCTCGTGCTTCGGCAGCTGGAGTGACGCGCCCGCCTCGCCGAGACGCGCCAGCAGCCGGCTCGGGCCCACCTGATCCAGTACCGCGACGGCCGGCACGTTGAGCGACAATTGCAGCGCTTTGCGCACCGTGACGGTGCCTTGGAAGGTGAGGTCGAAATTCTCCGGCGCATAATCCCCGTAACGAACTGGCCGGTCCTCGATCAGCGTTTCCGGGTGAACCAGCCCGTCCTCGAACCCAAGCCCATATATAAATGGCTTGAGCGCCGAGCCCGGCGAGCGCAGCGCGCGCGTCAGATCTACCTGACCGGCGCGGGCTTCGTCGAAATAATCGGGCGAGGCGACGCGCGCCAGGATATCGCCGGTCTCGTGCTCCACCACCACGATGGCCGCCGACATAGCCTCGCCGAGTTCGCCTGCGCGCTCCCGGGCAAGGCGTTCGAGCCGGCGCTGCAAGTGTCCGTCGATGGTGAGACGAATGATCGAACCCGACTGCGCCACCGCTCTCGCTTCGTCCGCGGCATGGGGCGCGGAGAGCGGCATGGGCCTGCGCGTGGTGGGGACGGGCTCCAACTTGGCGCGTGCGATCTCCGCCGGACTGAACAGGCCGCTGCCGGCGATGCGGTCGAGCACGCGGTTCCGTGCAGCGTGCGCCCGCTCCGGGTGCCGGTCGGGGCGCCGGTACTCCGGCGATTGCGGTAGGGCGACCAGCAGCGCGGTCTCGCCAAGGGTCAGCCGGCGCGGCTCCTTGCCGAAATAGGC
>DGOS01000121.1:0-12069 GCA_002390155.1 Hyphomicrobiaceae bacterium UBA4460
GGCAAGCCGGTGCGCGCCGACTCCGTCGTGGTCTCGACCCAGCACGGCGAGGCTGCAAGTTCAGAGCGCATCGAGGAGATCGTGCGGGGTTTCGTCGAAGACGTCCTGCCCAAAGGCTGGATGAACGGTTCGACCAAGCTCTACGTCAACCCGACCGGCCGCTTCGTCATCGGCGGACCTGACGGGGACGCCGGTCTCACCGGCCGCAAGATCATCGTCGATACATATGGTGGCGCGGCGCCGCATGGCGGTGGCGCCTTCTCCGGCAAGGACCCGACCAAGGTGGACCGCTCGGCAGCCTACGCCGCGCGGTATCTCGCCAAGAACGTCGTCGCCGCCGGCCTTGCCGACAAATGCACGCTTCAAGTCGCCTACGCCATCGGCGTGTCGCAGCCTCTGTCGCTCTACGCCGACCTGCACGGCACCGGCAAGATCTCCGAGGACAAGCTGGAGAACGCGTTGCGCGAGGTGATGGACTTGAGCCCGCGCGGCATTCGCGAGCATCTGGGCCTGAGCCGGCCGATCTACGAGCGCACAGCGGCCTACGGCCATTTCGGCCGCCAGCCCGACAATGACGGCGGTTTCTCGTGGGAGCGCCTCGATCTCGTCGAGCCGATCCGCGGCGAACTTAGCTAGCGCGCCGGTTCCCTTCGCCAAATCAATCCGTGCGGCTAGGCTCGCCCGGGCTAGGGGCGTAAAACGCCGGCATGATGACGGACGATCCCGACCGGCTTGAGGCCACACGCTTGCGCTCCTACGGCCGGCGCAAGGGCAAGCGCTTGAGCCCGCGGAAGGAGCATTTGGTGGCGGAGTTGCTGCCGCGCCTGCGTCCCGACCTCACTCAGCCTCCCCCGTCCGATCCTACCGCGCTCTTCCCCGTGCCGGTGCGGGAGGTGTGGCTCGAGATCGGCTTCGGCTCCGGCGAGCACCTCCTCTGGCAAGCCGAGCACCACCCGGGCGCCGGCATCATCGGCTGCGAGCCCTATATCAACGGCGTCGCCGCAGCACTCGGCGGGATCGAGGATCGAGGCCTGCAACGGGTGCTGCTCCACGATGACGACGCGCGGGATGTCCTGGCGTGGTTGCCGCAGAGCTCGATCGCCCGCGCCTTCATCCTGTTTCCCGACCCCTGGCCCAAGAAGCGTCAACAGAAGCGGCGTTTGGTCACGCCGGAGATGGTGCAGGCCCTCGCCCGCGTCGTGAGGCCCGGCGGGACCTTGCGCTTTGCCAGCGACGACACCGACTATGCGGGCCAGGTCCTATATGCGGTCAACCAGAACGGCGCCTTCGCCTGGTGCGCGGAAAAGGCGGACCATTGGCGGGAGCGGCCGGACGACTGGCCGCAGACCCGTTATGAGGGCAAGGCCTTGAGTGGGCGTAAGCCCGTTTACCTTGAGTGGCGGCGCCTTTAGGGCCCAAGCGGCTTGAACCCCAAGAAAAAGCCCGTATATTACGGGCAGAAACTCATGGTTGATTTGATCAGGAGTGGGCCGCGGCCCGCTCCTTTTTATTAGGGCCCCCGGCTTTTTTCCGAGGAGCCTGAACCCCGCCATCAATACCGAGCCTTGCGTTGAGTGAAGAACGCCTTTTCGTCAGAGAGACAGGGCCGGAGCGAGCGGTTGCCGACCTCGCCGAGCCCGTGCTCAACGAGCTCGGGTTCCGGCTGGTGCGGGTGAAGATTTCAGGCCGCGACGGCGGCACGGTGCAGATCATGGCCGAACGGCCCAGCGGTGAGATGTCGGTGGACGATTGCGCGACCATCAGCCGGAGATTGTCTCCAGTGCTCGAGGCGTACGACCCGATGCCGGGGACCTATCGTCTGGAAGTCTCCTCGCCGGGCATCGACCGGCCACTGGTACGGCCGAGTGACTTCGCCAATTGCGCCGGTCACGAGGCAAAAGTCGAACTGAAGGAGCTCGTCGACGGACGCAAGCGCTTCAAAGGCACGATCGAGGACGTGACCGATGAAGAGGTGCTTTTGAAGATCGAGCTGGAAGGCAAGGCCGAGCCCGTGATCATCGGCCTTCCCTTCCCGCTCATCAGCGAGGCGAAGCTCGTCGTCAACCTCGATGGCTTCAGGACAGATCTTTCGGGCGACAAGCCCGTTCATTGAACTTTCGCGGGCCCACGAGGCGGCGCGAACGAACACAACGGAGTTGGAGGCTAGAAAATGTCTCAGGCAGGCGTGAGCGCCAATAGGCTGGAGCTCTTGCAGATCGCCGATGCGGTCGCGCGCGAGAAGGCGATCGACCGCGACGTCGTGATCACCGCCATGGAGGACGCCATCCAGAAGGCGGCGAAGTCCCGCTATGGCAGCGAGAACGAGATCAAGGCGGAGGTCGACCCCAAGACCGGCGAAATCTCGTTGGCGCGACTTCTCGAAGTGGTCGAGGACGTGACCTTGGAAGCGACGCAGATCGCGCTCGCCGAGGCGCGCCGCAAGAACCCGGCCGCACAGGTGGGCGACTTCATCGCCGAGCCCCTGCCCCCGCTCGACTTCGGGCGCGTGGCGGCGCAGAACGCCAAGCAAGTCATCGTGCAGAAAGTGCGCGAGGCCGAGCGCGAGCGCCAATTCGAAGAATATAAGGATCGCGTCAGCGAGATCGTGAACGGCATCGTCAAGCGCGTCGAGTACGGCAATGTGATCGTCGATCTCGGCCGGGCCGAGGCCATCGTGCGCCGTGACGAAACTCTGCCGCGCGAGAATTTCCGCTATGGCGACCGCATCCGCGCTTTCGTCTACGACGTGCGGCGCGAGCAGCGCGGCCCGCAGATCTTCCTGTCGCGCACGCATCCCGAATTCATGGCGAAGCTGTTCGCGCAGGAAGTTCCGGAAGTCTACGAAGGCATCGTCACCATCAAGTCGGTGGCGCGCGATCCGGGCAGCCGCGCCAAGATCGCGGTCGTCTCCCGCGACGCCTCCATCGATCCGGTTGGCGCGTGCGTGGGCATGCGCGGCAGCCGCGTGCAGGCGGTGGTGAACGAGCTTCAGGGCGAGAAGATCGACATCATCCAGTGGTCGCCCGACGCCGCCACGTTCATCGTGAACGCGCTTGCTCCTGCGGAAGTGGTCAAGGTCGTGCTCGACGAAGACGCCGAGCGCATCGAGGTGGTCGTGCCGGACGAGCAGTTGTCGCTTGCCATCGGCCGCAAAGGCCAGAACGTGCGGCTCGCCTCTCAGCTCACTGGCTGGGACATCGACATCATGACCGAGGCTTCGGAGTCGGAGCGGCGCCAGGCGGAGTTCGCCGAGCGTTCGGCCAAGTTTATGGAAGCGCTCGACGTGGACGAGGTGATCGCCCAGTTGCTCGCTTCGGAAGGCTTCTCCTCGGTGGAGGAAGTGGCCTTCGTCGAGCCGACGGAGATCTCCTCCATCGAAGGCTTCGACGAGGAAACGGCCGCCGAGATTCAGACCCGGGCGCGCGAGCACCTTGAGAAGCTCGAGGCGGAGCTGAACGCCAAACGTAAGGAACTCGGCGTCGCCGACGAGTTGATGGAGGTGCCCGGTCTCAATACTGCGATGCTGGTGGCACTTGGTGAGAACGACGTAAAGACCGTCGAGGACCTCGCCGACTGTGCTACCGACGACCTGGCCGGCTGGAACGAGCGCCAGGAAAAAGAGACCACGCACTACGACGGCTTTCTTGAGGCCTCCGGCCTGACGCGGACGCAATGCGAGGACCTGATCCTGGCGGCGCGGGTGAAGGCCGGCTGGATCGACGAGGCCGATCTCGTGGCCGACGAGGAAGAGGCGGAAGGCGAAGAGGTGGACGGCGAAGTCGAGGGCGAATCCGGGGCCGAGGCGGCCGAGACCACTTCCGAAGGCCAGACCGAGACTGAGACCAAAACTGAAACGGGCGAGAAGCCTGCCGAAGACGACGCCTCCGCGTCATGAGGCGGTTAGGAGACAGAGCTGTTGCGGATCGAGGCGACGGAGATAGGCGAGACCAAAGGGCAGCCGGCAACGGATACGTTGCGCCGCTGCGCGGTCACGCGCGTCCAGCGTCCTAAGGACGACCTCATCCGCTTCGTGCTCGGGCCTGACGGCACCGTCGTTCCCGACCTGAAGGAAAAGCTCCCCGGCCGCGGCGTCTGGCTGACCGCAGCCCATGAGACCGTGGCGCAAGCGGTCAAGCGCAAGGTCTTTAGCCGGGCACTGAAAGCCGAGGCGAAGGCCTCAGAAGGCCTTGCCGACCAGGTCGGCGCCCTTCTCACCGAGACCGCGCTCCAGGCACTCGGGATCGCCAACAAGGCGGGCAACGTGGTTTTCGGCCACACCAAGGTCGAACAGGCGTTGGGCGCGGGAAGCGGCAAGGGGCACGTTGTTGCGCTGATTCACGCCTCCGACGCCGCCGACGATGGCTGCCGGAAACTTGATGGAAAAGCCCGCGCAACCACCGAAGGACGCGGTTTCCCAACGGTTCGCGCCTTCAGCGCTGATGAATTGAGTTTGGCATCGGGCAGGCCAAATGTGATACATGCTGCCCTAATCCCGGGCGGAGCGGCTCGAAAATTTCTCGCGGCGGCCTCGCGCGTTGAGCGCTACCGCATGGGTCCCTCCGCATTCGCGGACAGATACGGATTGGATACGGACTAGAATGAGCGAAGCGAACGAGAGCGACGGCAAGACGAGCGGGCGCAAGATGACGCTCAATGTGCGCCGAACCGTGGAGTCTGGCCATGTGCGCCAGAGCTTTAGCCATGGGCGCTCAAAGTCCGTTGTGGTCGAGAAGAAAAAGCGCCGCACGATCGGCTCGGGCAGCGCCGCACCGACTGTTGAAGAGCCCAAAGCCAAACCGAAGGCAAAGGCCGCCGAACCGGCCCCCAAGCCGGCGGCGGAAGAGAAACAGCGCCGCTCGGGCGTGGTGCTGAAGCAGCTTTCCGAAGAGGAAAAGGGTGCCCGCGCCAAGGCACTCGCCGATGCGAAAGTCCGGCAGGCTGAGGAAAAGGAGCGCGCCAAGGAGAACGCGGCCCAGGAGGCCCAGCTGGCCGAGCAGCAGGCCACGGAGGCGCGCGAGGCCGAGGAACGCAAGCGGAAAGAAGAAGAAGAAAAGGCAAAGGCCGCCGCCGAGGAAAAAGCCAAGCCGAAGACCGTGGAGCTGCAGCGCAGCAAGCATCTCAAGCCGGAAGCAGAGAAGCAGCCTTCGCGCGCCCCCGATGCCCGCCACAAGAAGGGCCCCGCTGCCCCCCGGCGCGGCGAGGAGCGGAGGGTCCGCGGCCGCCTTACCATCACCAACGCGCTCGACGAGGAGCAGCGTCAGCGGAGCCTTGCCTCGCTCAAGCGTCACCGCGAGCGCCAGAAGAAACAGGGTGCCGGACCGCAATCGACGCAGAAGATCGCGCGTGAGGTCACGATCCCCGAGGCCATCACCATCCAAGAGCTCGCCAACCGTATGGCCGAGCGCGGCGTCGAACTCATCAAGCACCTGATGAAGGACGGCGAGATGCACAAGATCACCGATGTGATCGACGCCGATACGGCGGAGCTCATCGCCGAGGAGTTCGGTCATACCGTCCGGCGCGTGTCCGAAGCCGATGTTGAAGAAGGCTTCATCGGTGACGACGACGATGCCGAGAATCTTCAGCCGCGCGCGCCGATCGTCACGATCATGGGCCACGTCGATCACGGCAAGACCTCGCTGCTCGACTCCTTGCGCGCCGCGAACGTCGTCGCCTCGGAAGCCGGCGGCATCACCCAGCATATCGGCGCCTATCAGGTCACCGTGCCGTCGGGCCAGAAGATCACCTTCATCGACACGCCCGGCCATGAAGCGTTCACCGCCATGCGCGCCCGCGGCGCGAAGGTGACGGACATCGTGATCCTGGTTGTGGCCGCCGACGACGGCGTGAAGCCGCAGACAATCGAGGCGATCAACCACGCCAAGGCCGCCGAAGTGCCGCTGATCGTGGCCATCAACAAGATCGACACCCCGGGGGCCGACCCAAACAAAGTCCGCACCGAGCTGCTTAGCCACGAGATCGTGGTGGAGAGCATGGGCGGAGACACGCTTGAGCTTGAGGTCTCGGCGCTCAAAAAGACGAATCTCGACAAGCTGCTTGAGGCCATCGTGCTCCAAGCTGAAGTGCTCGAACTCACCGCCAATCCCGATCGGCCCGCAGAAGGCGTCATCGTCGAGGCGAAGCTGGAACGCGGACGCGGGCCCGTGGGCACCGCGCTGATCCAGCGCGGCTCACTGAAGCTCGGCGACATTGTGGTGGCAGGCTCCGCCTGGGGCCGCGTGCGCGCGCTGATCAACGATGTCGGCGACCAAGTCAAGGAAGCCGGACCGTCGGTCCCGGCGGAAGTTCTCGGTTTCGATTCCGCGCCGGAAGCGGGCGATCAGTTCGCCGTCGTGGAGAACGAGGCGCGGGCGCGCGAGATCACCGACTACCGCGATCGCGAGCGGCGCAAGCGGCAGGCCGTTGCCGGCCAGCGCGGCAGCCTCGAGCAGATGATGACCCAACTCCAGGAGACCGGAGTCCAGGAGTTTCCGCTTGTCATCAAGGGCGACGTGCAGGGTTCGGTCGAGGCCATCTCGGCGGCGCTCGCCAATCTGGGCACCGACGAAGTTCGGGCTCGCGTCGTGCATTCGGGCGTGGGCGGCATTACGGAGTCGGACGTGTCTCTGGCATCGACGTCAGGCGCGGTACTCCTCGCCTTCAATGTGCGCGCCAACACGCAGGCCCGCGAGCACGCTGCCCGGGACGGCGTCGAAATCCGTCAATACGCGGTGATTTACGACCTGGTCGACGACATCAAGGCGGCCATGTCCGGCCTGCTTGCCCCGACCGTGCGCGAGACATTCCTCGGCAACGCCGAAATCCTGGAGGTGTTCAACATCTCCAAGGTCGGCAAGGTGGCCGGCTGCCGCGTAAGCGAAGGAAAGGTCGAGCGTGGCGCCCATGTCCGGCTGATCCGCGACAACGTTGTGGTGCACGAAGGCAAGCTGTCCACGCTCAAACGCTTCAAGGACGAAGTGAAAGAGGTGGTGGCGGGCCAGGAATGCGGCATGGCGTTCGAGGGCTACCAGGACATGCGCCAAGGCGACGTGATCGAGTGTTTCGAGGTCGAGCACGTTCAGCGCACGCTGTAGGCCTGAGCGCCCGCGTCATCCATTCGGCGCTTTCGAGAGAAGCCAGACAATGACCCCGCGAGACAAGGGCCGCGGCCCGAGCCAACGCCAATTGAAAGTCGGAGAGCTGATCCGCCACGCACTGGCGGAGGTCCTTTCGCGCGGCGACGTCATGGACGACGTGATCGCGCGTCATTCGCTCACGGTTCCCGAAGTCCGTATGTCGCCGGATCTCAAGCTCGCGACCTGCTTCGTGATGCCGCTGGGCGGCGGGGAAGCGGACGATGTCGTCGCACATCTGGAGAAGCACAAGCGCTTCTTGCGCGGTGAGCTGGCCAGCCGCGTCTCGCTCAAATTCATGCCGGAGCTGCGCTTCAAGGTCGATACCTCGTTCAAGACGTCGGCGCGGATCGATGAACTGCTCGCCTCGCCGCAAGTCGCGCGCGATCTCGACGAGTAGGCGATTCGCAAGGGAGCGACGGCATGGCGCGGCGGCGCAAGGGCCTGGCGATCAGCGGTTGGCTGATCCTCGACAAGCCGGAAGGCATGACTTCGACCAAGGCCGTGGGCCGCGTCCGGTGGCTCTACAACGCGGCCAAGGCGGGCCATGCCGGCACGCTCGACCCACTTGCCACGGGCATCCTGCCGATCGCGCTTGGCGAGGCGACCAAGACCGTGCCGTTCGTGGTGGACGGCTCCAAGACCTACCGCTTCACGGTGCGCTTTGGCGCCGAGACCGACACCGACGACACGCAAGGCAAGGTGCTGGAGACGTCGGACCGGCGGCCGACGCTCTCGGAGATCGAGGCGGCGCTGCCACGCTTCACCGGCGAGATTTCGCAAATCCCGCCCCGCTACTCGGCGATCAAGGTCGAGGGCGCGCGGGCCTACGATCTGGCCCGTGACGACGAGGACTTCGTACTGGAGCCGCGGATCGTGAACGTCGACCGGCTCGATGTGGTGGACCAGCCGGACGCCGATCATTGCGTGCTGGAGGCGGATTGCGGCAAGGGCACCTATGTGCGCGCGCTGGCACGCGATCTCGGCCGGGCGCTTCAGTGCCTCGGCCATGTGTCGGCACTTCGGCGCACGAAGGTGGGCGCCTTCACGGAGGATCGCGCCGTTCCCCTTTCGGTATTGGAGGAATGCGCCGATGAGAGCCGGGAGACGCTGATGGCAAGGCTGCTACCGGTGGAGGTGGGGCTTGAAGACCTTCCGTCGCTGACCATGAGTTCGGCCGACGCCGGCCAGCTCCGCCAGGGGCGCGCCGTTCTCCTCAGGGGCCGGGACGCGCCGCTCGTCACTGGCCCGGTCTACGCGGTTTCCAAGGGCGAATTGGTCGCACTTGGGGAGGTCGAGGAAGGCGAATTCAGGCCCCGGCGGATCTTTAACCTTTCGTCCTAGGCGCCCAAATTCCGCTGGTCTCTAGCCCCATAATCCCTATAGTGCAGCGCATCGTGCGGGGGCCGGATTTGGCCCCTGTCGCGATTCTAGAACCGACCGTGCTGGACGACATCCCGGCTCGGCCCTGTCAAAACCCTCAAATTACAAGGATATCCCGATGTCGATTAGCGCTGAGCGCAAGCAAGAGCTTATCAAGGAATACGCGACCAAGACGGACGATACCGGGTCGCCAGAAGTTCAGGTCGCGATCCTCACGGAGCGGATCAGCAATCTGACCGGCCATTTTAAGACACATGGCAAGGATAACCATTCGCGGCGCGGGCTCCTGAAACTCGTGAGCCAGCGGCGCCGGCTGCTCGACTACGTCAAATCGACGAACGAGGACAGGTACCAGAAGCTCATCAACCGGCTCGGTATCCGCCGGTAGCTTTCCGTTGAAAATGCGGCCCGAGCTTCCATGCATATAACCGGGCTCCCGCGCCACCGGGCGCGGGATAGCCTTATCTTTCCCCACTTACTGGGACACACACATGTTCGATAAACACACCGTAGAAATTGATTGGGGCCGACGCCCGCTGAAACTTGAGACCGGGCGCGTCGCCCGCCAGGCCGACGGCGCAGTGCTCGCCACCTATGGCGATACATCCGTTCTCGCCACCGTCGTCTCGGCCAAAGAGGCAAGAGTCGGGATCGACTTCTTTCCCCTCACCGTGAATTACCAAGAGAAGACCTTCGCCGCGGGCAAGATCCCGGGCGGCTACTTCAAGCGTGAAGGACGCCCGACCGAGAAGGAGACGCTCACGTCTCGCCTGATCGACCGGCCGATCCGTCCGCTGTTCGCCAAGGGCTTCAAGCACGAGACGCAAGTCGTCACCACCGTGCTGTCGCACGACATGGAAAACGACCCGGACATGGTGGCCTTGGTGGCTGCGTCCGCCGCGCTCACGCTCTCTGGCGTGCCGTTCCTCGGACCCATCGGCGCCGCGCGCGTCGGCTATATCGACGGCAAGTATGTGCTGAACCCGATGGTGGACGAGATGCCCGAGACGCAGCTCGACCTCGTCGTCGCCGGCACCACCGACGCCGTGCTCATGGTTGAGTCGGAGGCCAAGGAGCTTCCTGAGGACATCATGCTCGGCGCCGTGATGTACGGGCACGAGCACTTCCAGCCCGTCCTCGACGCCATCGTCAAGCTCGCCGAACGCGCGGCCAAGGAGCCGTGGGAGCTCAAGACCGTAGACAACTCGGAGATGGTCGAGAAGGTCCGCGGGATGGCCGATAGCGGTCTGCGCGAAGCCTACGCCATCGCCTCCAAGCAGGAGCGCCGCGACGGGATCTCCCAGATCAAGGAGAAGATCGTCACCGAGCTCGTGCCGGACGACGACGACGGCACCCTCGCTGGCAAGGTCTCCGGCGCCTTCAAGGAAGCCGAGAAGGACGTGGTCCGCGGCAGCATCCTTGACACCAAGAAGCGCATCGACGGACGCGACCTAGAGACGGTGCGTCCTATTTCATGTGAAGTCGGCATCCTGCCGCGCACGCATGGCAGCGCGCTGTTCACCCGCGGCGAGACGCAAGCGCTGGTGGTCACGACCTTGGGCACCGGTGAGGACGAGCAGTTCGTTGACGCCCTTCAGGGTACGTACAAAGAGACGTTCCTGCTGCACTACAACTTCCCGCCCTACTCGGTCGGTGAGACTGGGCGCATGGGCTCTCCGGGGCGGCGCGAGATCGGCCATGGCAAGCTCGCTTGGCGTGCCGTCCACCCGATTTTGCCGGACCGCGAGCAGTTCCCATACACCCTTCGCGTCGTATCGGAGATCACCGAGTCCAATGGTTCTTCGTCCATGGCAACGGTCTGCGGTACCTCGCTCGCCATGATGGACGCCGGTGTGCCGCTCAAGCGCCCCGTCGCAGGCATCGCCATGGGCCTCATCAAGGAAGGCGACAAGTTCGCCGTTCTGTCCGACATTCTTGGTGATGAGGACCATCTCGGCGATATGGACTTCAAGGTGGCTGGCACGTCCGAGGGCGTCACGTCCCTCCAGATGGACATCAAGATCACCGGCATCACCGAGGAGATCATGAAGATCGCGCTCGACCAGGCTAAGGGCGGGCGCATGCATATTCTCGGTGAGATGGACAAGGCGCTGACCGGCGCACGTCCGGAGCTCGGCGAGTACGCACCGCGCATCGAGACGATCAACATCCCGGTCGACAAGATCCGCGAAGTCATC
Source organism: Hyphomicrobiaceae bacterium UBA4460 (assembly GCA_002390155.1). The sequence goes on from DGOS01000121.1 coordinate 10,715, forward strand.
GGTTCGGGTGGCTCCGTGATCCGCGAGATCGTGGCGGAGTCCGGCGCCAAGATCGACATCTCCGACGACGGCACAATTAAGATCGCCTCGTCCAACGCAGAGTCGATCCGCGACGCCATCGCCCGCATCAAGTCGATCGCGGCAGAGCCGGAGGTTGGCGTGATCTACCAGGGCAAGGTCGTGAAGGTGATGGAGTTCGGCGCGTTCGTGAACTTCTTCGGCCCGCGCGACGGCTTGGTCCATATCTCGCAGTTGGATGAGGGCCGCCCGAAGCAGGTCACCGACGTGGTCAAGGAAGGCGACCAGGTCTGGGTCAAGCTGCTCGGCTTCGACGAGCGCGGCAAAGTCCGCCTGTCGATGAAGGTCGTCGACCAGGATACCGGCAAGGAAAAGGAACCCGCCGAGGCCAGCTAGGCCGGCGGAACCTTACCAATCGTCAGAATATTGAGAGGGGCGCTTCGGCGCCCCGATCCTTTTGTGGCTAGCTGTTCGGCGCCTTGGGGATCTTGGTTGTGTCCTTGGTGCACCGCGTGCCGATGATCGTGTACTTGGTGTTCTCGCCCTGCCACACGCTGCCCACGCCATGACTGTCGCGGATGCAGCTCACGGCGTCGGTGTACTCCTTGGTGAGCTTGAACTCCTTGCACTGCTCGCCGGTAGCGGCAAGACACACCATCAAAATCACTTGGAACATGTTTCCTCCTTGGCGGACCACATCTTCGCCTCGGCACGCGGCGGGCCCTATGTACCTGTCTAGACGGTAAAATCGTGACCGTGCGGGCCCATGTCAATATGGCCACGCACACAGCGTTACCCGCTTTCAGACCGCCTGCTGGGCGGCCTCGCGGGCCTCTATAGGGCTGCCTCGCGGGGCTCTATTGGGCGGNNCTCTATTGGGCGGCCTCGCGGGGCGTGGCCTTCTGCATCGCGCTTTCGAGCTCCTCGGCCTGCTCGATCGACTTCAACGACTCCAGATCGGGCATGAAGGTGGTCGAGTAGCCGCAGTCCACGAAATGCACCTCGCCGGTCACGGCGCCCGACATATCGGACAAGAGATAGAGCGCGGCCCCGCCGACCTCGTCCAGCGTGGGCGAGCGGCGCATGGGCGCGTGCTTTTGCTGATAGTGGAACAGCGTGCGCGCATCGGAAATGCCGGCGCCGGCCAGCGTCCGCATGGGCCCGGCCGAAAGTGCGTTCACGCGAATGCCCCGCGGACCCAGATCCGAGGCGAGGTATTTCACGCTGGTTTCCAGCGCGGCCTTGGCCACACCCATCACATTGTAACAAGGCACCACGCGGGTCGAACCGCCATAGGTGAGCGTGAGCAGCGAACCGCCATCGCTCATCATGTCGGA
>DGOS01000121.1:12166-14213 GCA_002390155.1 Hyphomicrobiaceae bacterium UBA4460
AGCGCGTGCACGACGAAATCGAGGGAACCCCACTCTTTGCGGATCACGTCCAGCATGCGGTCGACGCTGTCCAGATCCTCAACATCGACCTCTTCGATGATCTTGGCGCCGATGGATTGCGCAAGAGGCGCGGCACGGCGCCCGAAAGCACCCGCCTGATAGCTGAATGCCAGCTCCGCGCCCTGACCATGCAGGACCCGGGCAATGCCCCAGGCGATTGACCGGTCGTTGGCCACACCCATAACGAGGCCCCGCTTCCCAGCCATCAGCGGCCCCGGCTCAGCAATGTCGTTCTTTGTTGCCATGTTACTTACTCTGCTTCGAGTTGACTTTAATTCTGCCGTTCACCGGCTTTTAGCTATCCAATCGGCGGAAGACGAGTGATGCATTGGTACCGCCAAAACCAAAACTATTCGACATCACGGTGTCGAGGGCCGCGCCGTCCTTCCGTTTGCGAACGATCGGCATGTCGGCCAAGTCCGGATCCAAGTTTTCAATATTTGCGGACTCGCAAATGAAACCGTTGTTCATCATCAGGAGCGAGTAGATCGCCTCGTGCACACCGGCGGCGCCGAGCGAATGTCCGGTCAGCGACTTGGTGGCACTGATGGGCGGACGGTCGTCGCCGAATACCTCGCGGATTGCTTCGATCTCCCGCACATCGCCCTGCGGCGTCGAAGTGGCGTGCGGGTTGATGTAGTCGATCTTGTCGCCATTGAGGTTCTGCATCGCCATGCGCATGCAGCGCACCGCGCCCTCGCCGGAAGGCAGCACCATATCGAACCCGTCCGACGTCGCACCGTAGCCGACGAGCTCACCGTAGATCTTCGCGCCGCGCGCCTTGGCGTGCTCCAGTTCCTCAAGCACAAGAACGCCGGCCCCGCCCGCGATGACGAAACCATCCCTCGCCGTGTCGTAGGCGCGGCTCGCCTTGTCAGGCTGATCGTTGAAGTCCGACGACATCGCGTTCATGGAATCGAACAGCACAGACAAGGTCCAGTCCAATTCCTCGCCACCGCCGGCGAACACAATGTCCTGCTTGCCGAGCTGGATCAGTTCGCCCGCATTACCGATGCAGTGGGCGCTGGTGGAACAGGCCGACGAAATCGAATAGCTGACGCCCTTGATGTGATACGGTGTGGAGAGCGTCGCAGAATTGGTGGAGCACATGGATTTCGGCACCTCGAAGGGGCCGACCTTCTTGGGGCCCCTATCGCGGGTGGTATCGGCCGCCTTCACGATGGCGCGGGTCGAGGGGCCGCCGGACCCCATGATCAGCCCGGTGCGCTCGTTGGAGACATCGCTCTCCTCAAGGCCCGCATCGCGGATCGCCTGCTCCATGGCGATATAGTTCCAGCCTGCGCCAGCGCCCATGAAGCGGCGGACCTTGCGGTCGATCATCCCCTCCCAGTCGATTTTTGGCTCCCCGTGCACCTGACAGCGGAACCCAAGCTCCGCATAGGTGTCGGCCTTGACGATTCCGGATTTGGCCTCCCGCAATGAAGCGAGCACCTCCTGGGCACTGTTGCCGATGGAGGACACGATGCCCATGCCGGTGACGACCACGCGTTTCATACTTTCAGCGTCCTTGAAATCTATGCCGCTAAATCAAGCTTCGGCGGAAGCAGCGTCGTCCGCCTGGAATAGTCCGACCTTGAGGTCCTTGGCCGTGTAAATCGTTTCGCCGTCGGCCTTGAGCCAGCCATCGCCGGTGCCGAGCGTGAACTTGCGCCGAATGACGCGCCTCAGTTCGACAATATATTCGAGCTTTTTCATGGTGGGCAGCACCATGCCGGAGAACTTGACCTCGCCGACCCCGAGCGCGCGGCCCTTGCCGGGAGCCCCGACCCAGCCGAGGAAGAAACCGAGCATCTGCCATAGGGCGTCGAGTCCGAGGCAGCCCGGCATCACGGGGTCGCCTTTGAAGTGGCAGGCGAAAAACCAGAGATCGGGCGTCACGTCGAGTTCGGCCACGATGCGGCCACGGCCGTGCTCGCCCCCCTGCTCCTCGACATGGGAAATGCGGTCGAACATCAGCATTGGCGGC
>DGOS01000097.1 GCA_002390155.1 Hyphomicrobiaceae bacterium UBA4460
CGACCCCAACCTTGGCAAGGTTGTGCTCTACCCCTGAGCTACACCCGCACTCCAAACCACCGGCAAGCCTTGAATTTCACGCTTCAGGGTGGTCATTTGCCTTGTAGTGGATCGCGCCTGAACTGTCTACTTCAGCCGCCTTCCCCAAAACTATGACCCCTTCAGGGGCCCATCAAGGGCACCCCCATTAGCCGAAGCCCACGCCGAAAGCAATGCCATCCGATCGCGCCACGCTGTTTGCCCGGCTGGAAGAGCTGGGCATTGCCTCCAAGACGGTCGAGCATGCGCCCATGTTCACCGTCGAGCAGTCCCAAGATTTGCGGGCCACGATTCCAGGCGGACACACCAAAAATCTATTCCTCAAGGACAAGGACGGCCGCCTGGCGCTGGTGATCGCCAAGGACGACACCAAAGTCGACCTCAAGGCCCTGGCCAAGCAACTCGACCTTGGCCGTTTCAGTTTCGGCAAGCCGGATCTCTTAATGGATGTCCTTGGCGTGGAGCCGGGCTCGGTCACCGCGTTTGCCCTGATCAACGAGACCTCACGCCGGCTGTCCGCGGTAGTGGTGGACGAAGCCTTGCTGCGCTTCGCCGAGGTCAACTGTCACCCGCTGATCAATAGCGCAACGACACGTGTGGCAACCGGGGACCTGATCCGCTTCATCGAGGCGTGCGGGCACACACCCCACCTCTTGGTCTTGACTTGAGCGGCTGGACGCGGTTGCCAAATGGCGGCATGCGGCCCATCTTCTATCGTGAAAGCGGCACACCATTTGCCGGTGCCGCACCGCACGGAAAGTGAAGCATGAGCGTAGAGACACCGATATTCGGCGAGGGCGCGGGCGAACCCGGCGCCGACCTGATCAAGAACACCACGACCAAGGACTTTATGGCCGACGTGATCGATGCCTCACGTGAGCGGCCCGTCTTGGTGGACTTCTGGGCACCGTGGTGCGAACCGTGCCGTCAGTTGACCCCCGTCCTGGAGAAGGTGGTGCGGGCGTCCAAGGGCACCATCCGGTTGGTGAAGCTCAACATCGACGAGCACCCGGAGATTCCAGGCCAGATGGGCGTGCAATCGATTCCCGCCGTGTTCGCCTTCAAGGATGGCCAACCGGTGGACGGCTTTATGGGCGCGTTGCCGGAATCGCAAATCAATGCCTTCGTTGCACGGCTGGTCGGCGAGAACACCGAGGAGACCGCGGATCTCGAGGCGGCAGAAGCGGCGCTCGAAGCCGGCGACGTAAATGCCGCGGCGCAGGCGTTTGCCGAGATCCTGCAAGGCGACGCGGAGAATGCAGAAGCCGCCGCCGGCCTTGCCAAGTGCTACATCAAGACAGGCGATCTGGCGCGCGCCGAGCAGACACTGGCGCTCGTCCCGCCCGCGAAGGCCGAGAGCGCGCCAGTCGCAAGCGCGCGAGCCGCGCTCGAACTCGCCAAGAAGGCCGGTGACACAGGCGACGTGGACAGCCTTCGTGCGAAGGTCGCCGCGGACCCGAGCGACCCGCAAGCCAGGTTCGATCTCGCGCTCGCACTGAACGCGAGCGGCGACCGTCAGGGTGCGCTCGATGAGCTGCTGACCATCGTCGCGAAGAACCGCGCGTGGGATGACGACGCCGCCCGAAAACAGCTTGTGCAGTTTTTTGAGGCGTGGGGCGCGACGGACCCCGCCACGACATCGGGGCGTCAAAAGCTGTCGTCCTTGCTATTCTCGTAAACGCCGAGGAGCGTCGTGCCTGATCGCTATCGCAACGCCTCGGACATGCCGGACATGTTGCCGGTGTTCCCTTTGCGGGGCGCAATTCTGCTGCCACGGGCAACGTTGACCTTGAACGTGTTCGAGCCGCGCTATCTGGCGATGATCGAACATGCCTTGGCCAACGAGCGGTTGATCGGCGTGGTGCAGCCAGCCCCCGATACCGGCAGCGATGAGTCTCCCCAGGGCAAAAACGTTCCCTTGCGCAACATTGGTTGTGCCGGCCGCATCACTGCGTTCAATGAGAACGAGGATGATCACCTTGTGGTCACGTTGACCGGTGTCGCGCGCTTTCAGCTTGGCGGGGAAGTCTCATCGGACATGTCGTTCCGTCTGTGTGAGATCTCATTTTCATCCTATGCGGATGACTTCATCGCTGGTCTCGGCGAGGATGATGTCGACCGTGTCGGCCTGCTCGAGACGCTTCGCTGCTATCTTGAAGCATACGATCTCAATGCCGACTGGGATCGCATCAACAGCGCGGACAATGAGCGGCTGGTGAACACGCTTTCGATTCTCAGCCCCTACGGTGCCGAGGAAAAACAGGCACTGTTGGAGGCCGTGAGCCTTCAAGACCGCGCCGAGGCTTTGGTGGCACTCGCGGAGATGGAACTCGCCACGCGCGATGACGGTTCGGGAACCTCGATACAATGACGCGCGAAGACAAAGACACAACGCCGGCGGGCGACCGGCCCGTCGATCCGAAGCTTCTCGAAGTCCTCGTCTGTCCGCTGACAAAGACGTCTCTCGACTACGACGCGAAGCGGCAGGAGCTAATCAGCCGCGCTGCGGGACTCGCTTTTCCCATTCGTGACGGCATCCCGATCATGTTGCCGGAAGAAGCGCGCAAGCTCGACGAGAGCTAACGCGGCTCGTCGGCGCGCAGCGTGTGCGCCAGGCGCCGCACATCCTCCGGCGTGAGCCCCGCCTTACGATATTCGCGGATTGCGCGCGCGTCGTCGCGCTTGGCAAGGCGCTTGCCGCCCGCATCGCGCACGAGCGCGTGGTGATGCCAGACCGGCACCGGTAGTTCGAGCAGCGCCTGCAAGAGCCGGTGAATGGGCGTGGCGTCCAAAAGATCCTCGCCGCGGACAACATGGGTGATCCCTTGCGCGGCATCGTCCACCACCACCGAGAGATGATAGGCGGCCGCGCCGATGTCCTTGCGCGCCAGAACCACGTCGCCGATCTCGCGCCGCATGGCCTCCGGGTCCAGCGCGTGTGTCCCGGCATGCGCCGGGCCAGTCTCAGTCCAAGTCAGTGCCGGACCGTCAAGGAGCGCCAACGCGCGGCTGAGATCGAGCCGGATCGCCTCGCCCTGCCCGGCCTCGGCGAGCACGCGGCCGCGGCACGTGCCGGGATAGACCGCGCTCCCGGGGCCAGCGCCTTCTTGCGGCGCGGCGACCGCGGCGCGGATATCGGCGCGGGTGCAGCGGCAGGGGTAAGTCAGCCCAAGACGGCCAAGCCGGTCGAGCGCAGCCGCATAGACGTCGAGCCGATCGGATTGCCGCCACACAGGCTCCGGCCATGTCAGCCCCAGCCACGCCAAGTCTTCGTAGATCGCCGCCTCGTATTCGGGCCGCACGCGCGTCGCGTCGGTATCCTCGATCCGCAAGAGGCACGTCCCGCCCGCGGACTTCGCCGCCTCCCAGGCGGTCATGGCGGAAAAGCCATGACCGAGATGCAGCAGCCCCGTCGGCGAGGGGGCAAAACGCGTGACGAAACCGGACATCGTGGGGACGTGCGCCACGCGCTACAGGGCCTCGCCCTTCATCA
>DGOS01000040.1:0-3777 GCA_002390155.1 Hyphomicrobiaceae bacterium UBA4460
CCCATGACCCATAATTTCTGCGAATCCTGCAATCGGGTTCGCGTGACCTGCACGGGCACTCTCTATATGTGCCTGGGGCAGGACGACGCCGCGGACCTAAGGGCGCCATTACGGGCCAGCACGTCCGACGCGCCGCTCCACGCCGCGATTGACGAGGCGATGGCGCGCAAGCCCAAAGGCCATGATTTCATCATCGACCGGGACGCCAGACCGGCCATTTCCCGGCATATGTCAGCCACGGGCGGCTAAGTCCAACTACGGTTAAGAAATCCTTCCGGCCAGCAAATTCCCCAGTCTTTCCGGGCTTTTGGCACGTATCCCGCTTTCTTAGCCGGGTACGCGGCGAGCAAATCCATCCGCTTACTGCATTTTTTAACCTCCGGCCCTCTAATTTGGCGCCAGACATCGTGATCTGGCTTCAGACACGAGATTGGCCGCGGTTCGCACACATGTTGTTCAAAGACCTTTTTAAGAAGTACTGGCACTGGGCGGGACTGGCGCTGCTTTCGGCGCTGATCGTCTCGACGGCCTTTATCGCCCCCGGACGCGTGAGCCTCTTGGAGCTCGAGCAGGAAGCGCTCGTGGCCCAGGACCGAATCCATACGCAAATGCTTCGAGACCCGCAGGTCGTGCACAATGCGCTGAACGTTCCGGGCGCGGCCCCGCAGCTTGGCGAGATCTTCCACGCCTCCGGCTACGCCCCGCGCGTGCTGCGATATGAAGTCTACAACGCGAAGGGACGGCTTCTCTTCACCAGCGGCCAAGCCAATCTTCGTCTCGACGGTCCGCCTTTGAACGTGACGAACAACGCCACCCAGCAAGCCAGCGTCGTCAGCCTGCAGTCGGGCGCGGGCAACAATGATTCTTCGAACTTCGCGGTGTTGCGCGTGCCCATCAACTTCGCCGCAAATGAACGCGGCACGCTCATCGTCTATCTGGATCAAAGCGACCAGGCGAGCCTGCTTTCAAGCTACTTCAGCGTCATTGCTCTTGTGACGCTCACCCTGCTCGGCGTCGGCGTCACCATGCCCGCGGCCTTTGCATGGATGCGCAGCCGCGAGCGGCGGCAGGCCGAAGAGCAGGTGCACTATCTCCAGAACCACGACGCGCTGACGGGCCTCGCCAATCGCCGCGCCTTCGCCGAGAGGCTTGGCGACGCCACGGCCCGCATGAAGCAGGATGACACGCACATCGCGGTCATCTGCCTGGACATCGACAAGTTCAAAGAGATCAATGACTCGACCGAGCATGGCGGCGGCGACCAGGTGCTGCGCGAAATCGGCATGCGCATCAATGAGACCTTGCGAGACCGCGACATCATCGCACGTCTCGGCGCCGACGAGTTCGCGATCGCGCTGGTCGACGTCTCCAATCTCGGCGACGTCATGGCCTTCATGAACCGGTTGGTCGCGGCCTTGCAGCTGCCTTTCCGTATCGCCGACAAGGAAATCCTCATCACCACCAGCGTCGGCATCGCGCTTGCACCGGCAGACGGCGACACGGCTTCTGCCCTGCTACGCCATGCGACGATCGCCTTGTCCCGCGCCAAGGGCGACGGTGGCCAGCGCATGTGCTTCTTCGAGGAGAGCATGGACAAGGCGCTCCAGCGCCGGCGCACCGTGGCACACGAGCTTCGCCTGGCCCTCGGCCGCGAGGAGTTCGAGGTGGCCTATCAGCCGCAATTCGACCTGGCGACGGAAGAGCAATGCGGCTCGGAGGCTTTGATCCGTTGGCACCATCCGCTGCACGGCAAGATCGCACCGGAGCACTTTATTTCGGTTGCCGAGGAGACGGGACTGATTGTGCCGATCGGCGAGTGGGTGCTGCGCCGCGCGTGCTGTGACGCTGTGAGCTGGCCGGAGCATCTGACCGTCGCCGTGAACCTGTCGCCGGCGCAGTTCCGCGACCGCGACATCGCCGAGACGGTCGCCGACATTCTGCACGAGACGGGGCTGCCGGCCGAGCGCCTCGAACTGGAGATCACAGAGAACCTCCTGATCAACGACACCGAGGAAGTCCTGGGCAAGCTGAACCGCCTGCGCAAGATCGGTGTGAAGATCGCCATGGACGATTTCGGGACCGGCTATTCGAGCCTGAGCTATCTTGCCCGCTTCCCGTTCTCCAAGATCAAGATCGACCGTCAGTTCATCCGCAATATGGCGCGCGACCCGGCGATGCGCGCGATCGTCCGGACGATCATTGCTCTGGGCAAATCCCTCAATGTGACCATCACGGCTGAAGGCGTGGAAACGCCCGAACAGGCCAAGATCTTGAGCGAGTTCGGCTGCGGTGAAGTCCAGGGCTTCTTGTATGGCCGTCCCGAGGCGGCGCAACCTTACGCCAAGCTGGAACAGAGTGCGGACGGCAAGGTCACCCCCATTCGCGCCCGCCGCCGCAGGCGCCCAAGCGCGGCATAGCTTCACGTCGCTTTCTAGATCTCGATTTTCAGCGGTTCGCTAACGGATATTCCGCCATCGGGGCGGCCTGTCTGCCGCCGAGAAAACCCTTGTTGGGGGACTTCGCCTGCACCGGTGCAGTGCGCTTTTGTGCGTTACCGCGCGAGCGCGGCTTGGCCCGCGCCTTTCGGACCGGCTTGCGCGCGACGGGCGGTGCGGGCGCGACGACCGTGGCGGCCGAGGGTTTGCGCAACGGGACCGGCACGATCGCAGGGGACGCTTCCGGCACCTCTTGGGACCAGATGACCTCTTTGGACTCGATGCTGGCAATCGCCTCACCGTCGATGCCGCCGTCCGCATCGGGCGCGGGCACGCTTTCCACGAGCGGCAGCGCGGCGGGCTCGACAGTCCGAGGCGGCGGCGCGGTGGCGATGACCTCCAAAAGCGCGGCTTGCGTTTGCAGCACATCGGGTGATGCAAACGCTTGCGACAGCGAGCCAGTGATCTCCCCAACGGCGGAGGCCGGCATAGCGTCAAGGTCGGAACCCGGCGAGGCACCGAGGACAGCATCGAGGACGGAGGCCGGCAGGGCGTCCTCGTCGATGTCGCCCTCGCCGATATATTCCGGCAGCGGCAGCGCCGCCGTCTCGGCCATTGCCGTCTCTAACGTCGGCGGTGGTGTGCTCCGCACCACGACCTGGACGGCGACAGTGCCTTGGGCTTTGTCGGCCGGCGCGGGCAGCGTGATCATGATCGGTAGCGCGAGCGCCAGCAGCGCGGCATGGGCCGCGCCAGCACCGAAGGCGCACATCGAAAGACTTGGTTTCTCGTCGTGGAGCACTGAAGGACTCCGCCGCTCACGTTCCCCCGCGCAACGCGTAACGTCCGCTCCAATCCGAGTTATCTGAGTCGCCCGGCTCCCGGCAAGCCTCTAGTTTTCCATGACAATTTTCGGCGCCGGGCGATCGGCGTCTTTGTGGCGCTCAAGCTCGGCCCACGCCTTCGCGGCGATGCCGCAATAGGCCTTGGCGGGTTCGCCGTCCGGATCAGTCGCCACCACGGGCTTGCCCGCATCCGACGTCTCGCGCACCGCCATGGTGAGCGGCACTTCCCCTAAGAACGGCACGCCGAGCTTGTTCGCCTCCTCCCGCGCGCCACCGTGACCGAAAATGTCGGAGCGCTCACCGCAATGAGGGCAGAGGAAGGTCGACATGTTCTCCACAATGCCGAGCACCGGCACGTTGACCTTCGTGAACATGTTCAGACCTTTGCGCGCGTCGATCAGCGCCAGGTCCTGGGGCGTGGAGACAATGACCGCACCGGCCAGCGGCACTTGCTGCGCCATGGTGAGCTGCGCATCGCCAGTGCCGGGCGGCATGTC
>DGOS01000040.1:3915-6273 GCA_002390155.1 Hyphomicrobiaceae bacterium UBA4460
CTTCAGTCCATAGGCACGCATGGGATCGAGCTTGTTGCCGGCGAGTTGCTGCGGCTGACCTTGAATGCCAAGGAGCCGCGGCATGGACGGGCCATAGATGTCGGCGTCGAGCACGCCGACCTCGAGCCCCCGGTCTTTCAGCGCCAGCGCAAGATTGACCGCCGTGGTCGATTTGCCGACGCCGCCTTTGCCCGACGCCACTGCGATGATGTGCTTCACGCCCGGCACGCCGCCAGGGCGATGGCGCGCATCGCGTGCCGCACCCGGCGCGGTGGCGCCCGGGCCTTGCGGTGCTTGGGGCGGCGATGCTTGGGCCGGCGATGATTGCGGCGGTGGTGCTTGCCGCGCGCCGCCATTGCTGGCGACAGGGCTGACGCTTCCCGAGCCCGGCTCCCGGTCGGCGGTGAGCGTCACGGTGACACCCTCCACGCCCGGCAGGTCCTTCACCACCGTCTCGGCCGCCTGGCGCAAGCCCTCCAGCTCGCCCGCGCGGGCTGGATCGATGGAAATGGCGAAGTAGACCTTGCCCTTATGGATCACCACCTCGGAAACGAGGCCGAGGGAGACGATATCGTCCTCAAGATCATCCGGGCCTTTCACGTCTTTCAGCGCTGCGAGAATGCAGTCTTTAGTCAATGTCTCTGTCATCATGCCAGGGAATGTAGTGAGGAAGCTGTTGCAACGCAAAATGGCCAATGAATGGGCCCATTGGAGCGGCCCCGACAACGGCATCAAAGGACGCTTCACCTGGCTGTTCTGATACTTGAGCACGGCAAGAAAAAGCCCGGCGCGAGGGCCGGGCTTTGGAGAGAATCGGGAGCCAGCGCGGGCGGGGTTTGGGGGTAGGGTGCGCACCGCGCCGGACCCGAAAGCACAACGCGAAGCACCCGAAACGGTTCCATATCGAGGTCCCAGGCCCGTCACATTTTGCCCGCTTCAATGAGGATGGATGGGCCGCTAGAAGCGTCGGCGCATCCGTTTTATGCGGCGAATTTTGCCCCTTTATCATTGGCTTATCCCCAAGATTGGACGGACTGCCCCGATGCCGTATTGCGGCCGATACCCTTTGGCGTTCCAAAAAAAATACGCTGCGAAAGCCTTCTTTAACCTGCTCCGGGCCATTCTCGGTCTGGACAGGGCGGAGCTCCGGTACATTTCGTAAGACTTCTCGCCCAGCAGCCACTTCCACGAAGCCTAGGGGGCAAAATGCGCGTTGTGGGCGGTTCGGATGGGTCTCTGACGTCTCGCCAGGCGGATCTCGAAGGGCATCTTGATGCCCTGGCGCGTTTCGTCGAGCGCCACAAGGGTCTCCCGGCCCTTGAGTGCACGCTGGTCCTGCGCTCGGCCGGTTCGGTTCCGGCACAGGCGCTGACGCTGATGAAAGACACGCTGGCGGATGCGAGCGTAGGAGCCAAGGCGATCGTCGCCAGACTGGAGCCCCAGGACGACCTCAAGCAGATTTACGACACACTCTGCGCCTTGAGCCCGGAGACGGACCCTGCGGCCCTTATCCGCTGGGCGCGCGATCCGCGCCTGCTCGACGCCCATGAGCAAGTCACCTACGGCACGGATATGTGCTGGGCGGGCGATGCCATGCGCCGGGATGCCGACAAGCGCAATCCGCTTGCCCTGTTCGAGATGGACGCAACCGACGCCGCGACCCGCGCGATCCATGCCTTCAAGGCTTTGTGGAGCGCGTCAGTTCCCGTGCCGGGGCGTCACCTCGGTACACCAGGCCCGGTCAAGCCGTCAGCCGCCTATGCCCCAATGGACGATGCGCCGTTGCCGGCTGCGCGCAAGCGCATTCAGGGGTGGCCTCTCGTCCGCCACTAGGCGTCACCTCCCGTGTTTTGTAAAACTCCCGTCACAATCATCTCCCAGAGGTGCAAGGATTCGCACCTCACAGCTGATGACGGAGTCGGTATGCGCGTCAGATTTCTATTCCTTCTCACATCTTTGCTCTTGGCCGCCGCGCCCGCGCGTGCGCAAGACACGGGCAAACCGATGGCAAATCTTCTGAAGCAGCCGGCCTATGTCTCTGCCTGGAAGACCATGATGGCGGGCGCGGCAGCGCCGTTTTGGATCCACGAATACGCCAAGACCCTGGATGGTCCGCCAACGCCGGTCCTCCCCGTGGAGCTCTTCGGCGAGACCTACCTGTTGGGCTTTACCTGCAAACCCAATGCCTGCGAGGGCAACCAGCTCTTTGTGCTGTTTGCGCCGGGCGGGCGGGACGCCTGGGGCATGCTGGCCGCCGCGCCAGCGATCTCGTGGCTGGGCAGGCCGAGCCAGCGCATCAAAGACGCGATTACGGGCGCTCTCAGGAAGTAGATCCCGTCGAACGCGGCTGCCGCGGCG
>DGOS01000042.1 GCA_002390155.1 Hyphomicrobiaceae bacterium UBA4460
CTTCGTCTTCGGCTTTGCCATGATCTGGTGGATCTGGTGGTTGGCGCTTCTTAGCCTGCTGGTGATCTTTACAGCTGTGGTGATCCGCGCCTCCGACGACGACAGCGACTACGTCATGCCCGCCAGCGAGGTGAAGAAGATCGAAGACGCGCGCTTCGCCGAGCTTGCTAAGGCGCCGAGGAATGAGATGGCTGACGATCCCGGCTACGCCGGTGACCCCGTCCCGGAGGCGACATGACGCTTGAGGCCATGACTGTCTCCCCGCGTGATGCGGAGAAATACGAAGAGAAGGAGTTCGGCTTCTGGCTCTATCTCATGAGCGATGCCGTCATCTTCGCGCTTCTTTTCGCTACCTATCTCGTCATGGTGGGCAACACCGCCGGCGGGCCGACCGGCAAGGAACTGTTCAGCCTCGAGCGGGCGGCCGCGGAGACGCTGGTGCTCCTGTTGAGCAGCACGACGTTCGGCTTTGCGGCTGTTGCATTGTCGGCCGGCGACAGGTCCAAAGTGCTGATGTGGCTCGCCATCACCGTCCTGCTCGGCGCTTGCTTCATCTTTTTAGAAATCGGCGAGTTCTGCGGCATGATCCAAGAGGGCGCGGGACCGGAGCGTAGCGGCTTCCTGTCGGCCTTCTTCACGCTGGTCGGCACGCACGGGCTTCATGTCAGCGTCGGGCTTCTTTGGATCTGCGTGATGATCGGTCAGGTCTTCTTCAAGGGGCTCACGGCGCCGGTCGCCTCGCGGCTGATGCGGCTTGGCCTCTTCTGGCACTTCCTCGACATCATCTGGGTCGTGATCTTTTCCGTCGTCTATTTGCCGGGAGTGCTGTGATGGACGCCAGTTCGGGTATTCCAATTGAGCGCACGGCGCGGCCTTATCTTATCGGCATCGTGCTGGCGCTGATCCTGACGGCGATCCCCTTCTGGCTCGTCTATGACGGCGCCTTGCCGCGCGAGACCTTGCTGATGGTCATCGCAACCTTCGCAGTGGTCCAGATTTTCGTGCACCTGCGCTTCTTCCTGCATATCGACTTCAGCACCACGCCCCGCGAGAATCTGATCGCGCTGGCCTTCGCCGCCGTGCTCATCTGCATCATGGTGGGCGGCAGCCTGTGGATCATGTTTGATCTCTACCACCGGATGATGGTGTAAGGCCGCGCTATATTATGTTTGGGTGTTGCGCGGAACTGTCTCTTGCCGCGCTGCTTGGCCCATACAATATAAGGGTTTCTTCGACCCGGGAGGCGCGGGCGCGGTTACACTAAGCCTCGTATCCCATCGCCAAGCGGAGTTCTCCTGACATGTCGACACGTGTGAATGGGCCAGAGAGTCCGGTCATCGAGTCGCGCGACGAGCTTGTCTCCTATCTGGAGTCCGGATCGAAGCCGGAAGAAGACTGGCGCATCGGCACCGAGCACGAAAAGTTCGGCTTCAACATCGCCGACAACTCGCCGGTGCCTTACGGCGGCGCGCACGGCATCGAGGCGCTGCTGGAGATGCATCATAATTGCTATGGCTGGGACCCCGTGCGCGAGAACGGCAACATCATCGCGCTGTCGTGCACCGACTGCCCGATCGGCGGTTCGATCAGCCTGGAGCCGGGTGGGCAGTTGGAACTGTCCGGCGCGCCGCTCAAGACCGTGCACGAGACGGAGAAGGAGCTCCGGCAGCATCTGTCGCAAGTGGGCGCCGTAGCGCAGCAGCTTGGCATCGGCTTTATCGGACTTGGCTTCACGCCCAAGTGGACGCTTGCCGAACTGCCGCTGATGCCGAAGGAGCGCTACCGCATCATGATGCGGTACATGCCGACGCGCGGGTCCCACGGCCTCGACATGATGTTCCGCACGGCCACGGTGCAGGTGAACATGGATTTCGGCGATGAGGCCGACATGGTGCGGAAGCTGCGCGTGGGGCTGGCGCTACAGCCGGTGGCCACGGCGCTGTTCGCCAACTCGCCGTTCACTGAAGGCAAGCCCAACGGCTACCAATCCTATCGTGCACATATGTGGGGCGACACCGATCCCGACCGCACCGGCATGCTGCCGTTCGCCTTCGAGGACGGCATGGGGTTCGAGCGCTACGTGGACTACGCACTCGATGTGCCCATGTATTTCGTCTACCGCGACGGCTGCTACATCGACGTCGCCGGCGCATCGTTCCGCGACTTCCTCAACGGTAAGCTCGAGGCATTGCCGGGCGTAAAGCCGACCATGGACGATTGGAGCGATCACCTCACCACGCTGTTCCCAGAGGTGCGTCTCAAGAAGTTTCTGGAGATGCGCGGCGCCGACGCCGGACCATTCCAGCAGCTCATGGCGCTCCCGGCACTGTGGGCCGGGCTCCTCTACGACAAAGAAGCACTCGACGAGGCCTCCGCGTTGATTGCCGACTGGACGGCCGAAGAGCGTCAGACTATGCGCAACGAGGTGCCCAAACACGGGCTCAAGACGCCCTTCCGAGGCGGCACCTTGCGCGATGTTGCCCGCAAGGTGGTGAAGATCGCCAGGCGCGGGCTAAAGCGGCGCGGGCGCTTAGACGACAACGGCGAGGATGAGCGGGGTGCGCTGGCCGCGCTCGTCGACACGGGGGAGGAGGGCGTGACGCCCGCGGACCGCCTGCTCGCCGCCTATCACGGGCCTTGGGACGGCAATATCGACCGCCTGTTCGAGGACGAGGCGCTCTAGCCTACGGCACCGCCGCCCGCCGGAATTGGCCGCTCTGCTTGATCCCGGTGAGCTCGATCGAGCCCGTACCCCAGGCCGTGGGGATGAGGATCTTGTAGGGCACGTAGAGGCCGAACCGCGGCGCTGGCACCAGCCAGACCTCGATATCCTTATTCTCGGTCATGTACTGCACGCCGGCATGACCCCGCCGGTGACCGGAGACAGGCGCGTAGCGAACCCGGCAAACGGCTGCGCGGCCCGAAAACGCCTTCGGGGCTCTCCGGCCAAGCTTCTCGCGCCGCTTGGGGCTTAGCGAGATATTGAAGCGCTGCTTCCCCTCGAACACGCGGGCGGTCCCGTTGCAGACTTTCAAGTCGCCGGCGGGTGCATTGGAGCGCACGGACAGGAACGCCGCCGTCAACGGGTCGAGCACGCCCTGCAGCTGCTTGGGTGTGAGCGGGACGTATTGCGGCTTCTTCTTCTTTTGCGGCACGACGGTGACCGCGCTGACTGCACCGCCTTTGAAATCGATGCGCCGCCGCTCGGACTTCTTGCTGCCGACATATTTCATGGTGTACCGCGCCGGCTGCGGGTCGCCCGCGACGAGCTTACCGTTGCTGGCCGTCTGGCCGGTCGCCTTGAAGGCGATGCCCGCGAGCAATGAGAACTCGCCATGGGCGCGCACCTTGTAAGTGCTGCCGGTAAACGTCGCGATCACCTTGAAATCACCGAGATTGATACCGGCGAGACGGGTGTCGTAACTCAGTACCAGCTGGTTTGGCTTGGGGCCTGTCTCTTTGCCGGCGCTCAGGCCGGGCA
>DGOS01000077.1 GCA_002390155.1 Hyphomicrobiaceae bacterium UBA4460
GATGACGGCGACTTTGTAACCCATGATCGAAACTCCTTGGGCCGTCTTAAAGGGCAAGGGGCGGGGAAAGTAAAGGTGGCCTCGCCTGCGCTAGTTGACGCGCCGGCCGGGCAGCTTGTCTCTCACCGCGGCACAGTCCTTGCGGATGAATTTGTTGATCTGGTGCACGAACTCCGGCCCCAGAAAATTGGTCTTGTTGTCGAGCCCCGTCGCGGCATAGAGCCCCGGGTAGATCGCCGCCGGTGCCGACACATCGCCCCATTTGACCTTGGCGTCCGTCGCCTTGCCGTTCTTGAACCTCACCGTGGGCTCAAGCTCGATCTCGACCACGTAAGGCTCGCCGTCCTGCTGCAGATCGCAGCGAACCGTGTGTGGCGCCACTTTAATCGTGGCGTGAGGCGCGCGCATGGCCTTGGCGATCGCCGCGCGTTCCAGGCGCAAGTCCGATCGACAGATGATCTTGCCCCAGGCCCAATCGAGGCGGCCCGCTAGCGCCTCGACGATTTCGTCCGTGCGCCACGTCCAGCCGATATCACACAAAATGTCCGGCCCTTGCGGCTCGCGGGTCTCGATGATGTCGCAGATCTCTATCCTGCACGCCTCGCGGGCCGCCTTCTGCGCCCGCTCTTGCGGCGTCGGCCCGCGGTTGGACTTGACCTGCGGTCCAAGGTCCTCGGCAGCGAGCGTGTCAGCACTCACGCCAAGCAGGAGAATCGCAATCACAGCCAGACCGAAATGCTTTGTCATGGCTCTCAACTGCCAGTGTTTAACGACCCAATGATGGCATCGCCCATTTCGCGCGTGCCGACGGTCTTGCAGCCGTCCTGGCGGATGTCGCCGGTCCGCAGGCCTTGATCTAGCACATCTGCGATCGCCTTCTCGATTCTGTCGGCCGCCTCGCCGAGATCGAAAGAGTAGCGCAGGCACATGGCGAAGCTGGCAATGGTGGCAATCGGGTTCGCTGCGCCTTGGCCCGCGATGTCGGGCGCGGAGCCGTGGACCGGCTCGTACAGCGCGCGCCGCCGCCCAGCGTCGTCCTCGGCGCCGAGCGAAGCGGAGGGCAGCATGCCGAGTGAGCCAGTGGCCATAGCGGCTTCGTCGGACAGCACGTCACCGAACAGATTGTCAGTGACGATCACGTCGAACTGCTTGGGCGCACGCACCAATTGCATGGCACAATTGTCGGCAAGAATGTGCTCCAGCCTCACGTCAGAGTAATTGTCCTTGTGGACCTGCGTAACCACCTCGTTCCACAGCACGCCCGTCTTCATGACATTGCGCTTTTCCGCTGAGTGCACGAGATTGCCGCGCTTGCGGGCCAGGTCGAAGGCGACGGCGGCGATGCGCTCGATCTCGTAGGTCTCGTAGACTTGCGTATCGACGGCGCGCTTCTGGCCGCTCCCGAGGTCGGTAATCTTCTTGGGCTCGCCGAAATAAACGCCGCCGGTTAGTTCGCGCACGATCATGATGTCGAGGCCGTCGACCAATTCGCGCTTCAAGGACGAGGCGTCGGCCAGCGCCGGATAGCAGATGGCGGGACGCAAGTTCGCGAACAGCTCCAGGTCCTTGCGCAGGCGCAAGAGCCCCGCCTCGGGCCGCTTGTCGTACGGAACGCCATCCCATTTGGGGCCGCCCACGGCGCCCAGCATCACTGCGTCGGCGTCGCGCGCGGTCTTCATGGCGGCGTCGGAAATCGCCTCGCCATGGGAGTCGAAGGCGCAGCCGCCGACCAGGTCCGTCTCGGTCTCGATTGAAGCGAGCCCGGAGCCGTTCACCCAATCGACGAGGCGCTCCACCTCGCCCATTACCTCGGGCCCGATGCCGTCGCCGGGCAACATTAAGACTTTGTATGACGCCATGAATTGAAATCCGTCTTGTGCTAAAGCATCACGCTAATCGCGCCGGAACCAGCCGGCGGCTTTGGGTAACGGGAGTGAGACATGCTGACAAGAGTGCTGTTTGCCGCCCTTTTGATCCTGGGAGCCGGTAGCGGGTCTTTGGCACAGGATACCACCGTCGTGGCGCTTGGCCTTGCGGACCATCCGGTCTCCGAGGCGGAGCTGGAAGGGGGCGCGACGCCGGCGGCCCCGAAATTGGACACGGGCGGCGTCGCCTATGTGCTGGTCGCCCATGCCAAGAAGGGCGACAAGGTCGAGGTCCATCTCAACAAGGACGGCAAGTCTCTGATGCATAATGCGCGCGAGCTTGAGGCGGACGAGGACGGCTTGCTGCTCCAGGCGGGCAAGACCGGCGTCCCGGCCGGCGGCTGGCCGAAAGGCAGCTATACGGCAAAGGTGACGGTCACCCGCGGCGGCGAGAGCATCGCCGAGCAGGAGACCGACGGCATTCCCTTCGAGTAGCGGGCGGCTTGAGCCCTTACGCCCAGGGGCGGCTTAAGGCCGAGCCCTTCTCGAACTTATCGATGTGCTCGGACTTCTCCAGGGTGAGGCCGATATCGTCGAGCCCTTCGATGAGGCAGCGCTTTCTGTGCGGGTCGACGTCGAATTTGATCGCGCCGCCGTCGGGACCGCGGATCTCCTGGGCCTCCAAGTCGACGGTGAGCCGCGCATTGTCGCCGCGGGCCGCGTCGTCGATCAGCTTGTCGATCTCTTCTTGCGGCAGGGTGATCGGCAAGATGCCGTTCTTGAAGCAGTTGTTATAGAAGATGTCGGCGAAGGACGGGGCGATGACGCAGCGGAAGCCGAAGTCGAGCAGCGCCCAGGGTGCATGCTCGCGCGACGAGCCGCAGCCGAAATTCTCGCCGGCGATGAGGATCTTCGCGTCCGTGTAAGGCGCCTGGTGCAGCACGAAGTCGGGCAGCTTCTCGCCAGCCTCGTCGTAGCGCAACTCAGCGAACAGGCCTTCGCCAAGGCCGGTGCGCTTGATCGTCTTCAGGTACTGCTTGGGGATGATCATGTCGGTGTCGACATTGATCATCGGCAGGTGGGCGGCGATGCCCGTGAGCGTGGTGAATTTTTCCATCGGTGTCCTCTTATGTGAGCCATATAGCGGCTCAGGGCCCGCGTTTCCACCGTCACATATCCGCGCTTTTCTCAGGCCATGGTGCGGCTTAAGGTCCTCAGCCCAACGGGAGGCAACAGAATGGCGGGAGAGGTTATCTACGAGGCGCATCCGGCGATGTTCCGGGCGCATCCTTTCTGGTTCATTTTGTTCGTGCTCCTGATTGCCGCGTTCGGGATCGGCCTCCTCATTTTGCTGTATTGGTACATCACGACCCGCGCCACGGCGCTTTCGGTGACGGAGCACTCGCTCCTCTACGAGCGGGGCATTTTGAGCAAGGAGCGGCTGGCGGTGTCGCTGCGGCATGTGCGCTCGGTGCAGGTGAGCCAGGGTTTCATCAACCGCATTCTCGGCGTCGGCACGATCGAGATCAAAACGGCGGGCGACGAGCCTGAGTTCACCGTCGACGACTTGCCCGATCCGCACCAGGTGCGCGAGGCGATCAGCCGGGCTCAGGCCATGGCCGGGGACAATTAGGACGGAGGCTGCATGGCAGGCGAGGGAGACCGGCAAGACCGGAAAGAGGCGACCAAGCTCTTCATCGCCGGCGCGCTGGCGCTGATCCTCTTGGTGGCGATGGGTGCGGCCGGGCTCTACTACGCCACCAATATGATGGGCGAGGCGGATCCCTTCTCCGAAGGTCTCGGGCTGAAGAACGCCGCGGTCATTTCGTTCGCGGTGTCCTTCGTGGCGATCCTGGTGATGACCGTGGCCTCGGGTGGCGATGCCATTTTAGGCGAGCTGCCCTTCACCATTGTCGGCTTCCTGATCTTTTTTGTGGTGTTCTGGTTGATGATCGCCTGGATCTTCTAGGCGTCCGCGCGGCTTTCGCCGCGAAGCGTTCCGCTAGTTGGACGGACCCAGTGTCGTGGGCCGCCAATTGGAACTGGTGCCGGCCCGGTGCTGATCGTTGCCGGCGACCAGCTGACGATAATAGGTGCGCATCGTCTCGCATCGCTGCGTTCCAGGCGGGTGCACCGCGTCACCTTTGAGCTTGGAGATAAAGATGCAGATCTCCTCGAGCCCTTGCGCGTTCAGCCAGCGCCATTTGACGCCACGCCGGATGGCGAACAAGTCGGCCTTCGTCTCGTCAGCGCCGATGAACTGGTGACCGCATTCGTGGGAGTAGATGTAGAGCTTCACCTGGGTGGAGAGCCCTTTGATCTTCTTGGTGTTGAGAATGAGGAAGCCCGGGAAGGCGCCGCCCCAGGAGTCGAAATTGGGGTTCAGCACCGTCGGCCGCTTGCCGCAATTGACGGACTTGCCGTCGAGCTTGAGCTGGCCGTGGGGAATCTCTTTTCCGGCGGGCCCGATTTGCTCCAAATATTGTGCGACGGTGGGGCCGGTTGCGCTGTTGCCGCGGTAGACGAACTCCTGCGCGCGCGCAGGTGAGCCGCCGCTCGCAAAGACCGCAAGCGCGAGGCCGAAAGCCGCAGAAAACTGGTAGATCGCCCGCCTGTGAAACATGATGGGTCCTACTCTATGCGCCGAAAGGTATCCGCGCAATTACCGCGCGGCATCTGTTGCTCAAGGCGCGTCACCTGTTGCCTTCCGGCCTCAGTGCGGAGGAAGCCTGCAAATTCCGGCAGACTTTGGGCTAGGCCGTGGCCTCGGATTCGATGCGCTCCATGTCGTCGTCCGACAACCCAAAATGGTGGCCGATCTCGTGCACCAGCACGTGGGTGATGATGTCGCCCAGCTTTTCCTCGTGCGATGCCCAATAGTCGAGGATGGGGCGGCGATAGAGAAAAATCATCTCTGGCAAAGGCGAAACGTCGAGAATGCTCTGCCGCGTAAGGTCGACGCCTTGGTAGAGGCCGAGCAGCCCGAAGGGCGAGTCGATGCCAAGGGAGTCCAGGACCTCGTCGGTGGGGAACTCCTCGATGCGAATGAGGACATCCTTGGTCATGTCGCGGAATGCCGCCGGCAGGCGCTTGAATGCGGTATTGGCGATGGTCTCGAACTCGGTGAGGCTCGGCGCGCGATGCTTGTTCAGATCGATCATCGATGGGCCTCTGCCGGCTTCTGCGCGATCACGATCGCTTCACGCAAAGTGAAGGTCAGCCCGTCCGTCGTCTCGCGTGGGTGCAAGAGCTCCCGCAACGGCTCTCCGGTCAGTATCTCCGTCAGTCGCGCGATCACGGCATCAGTGCAGCGCATGCGCGCGACCCACGGATCGAAGGCGATGTCCTTGTCCAGCACTTCGGCCGAGGTAAGCGTCAGCCCCGCATCCTCGATCAGCGTGCTCCACTCGGCGAGGCTGAGGCAGCGGCCGTGGCTCGGATCGCGCAAGCTCTCAAAGGCGTTGTAGGCGGAGGCCAGCGCCTCGTCGCTCGGCGAGATGTTGTCGACAAACGCGAACGTGCCGCCGTGGATCATCACCCGCGCGGCCTCCGCAACGAAGCTTCTCGGCTTGGCGAAGTGATGCGCGGCGAGCCGGCAGGTCACCAAGTGGAAGCTGGTGTCGGGGAAGGGAAGGTCTTGGGCGTTCGCTTGCCGCGTCGCCACATTGCCGAGGCCGCGTTTCTCGGCGGCCTTCCGGACCTCCTGAAGCATTTCCGGCGTGATGTCGCTCGCGGTGACCTTGGCCACTTTGTCGGCGAAGGCGAGCGCGGTGTGGCCGGCGCCTGTCCCGACGTCGAGATGTCGCCAGGTGGGCTCCGGTGCGATGAGTTCGGCGAGCCGGGCGAGCGAAGGACCTTCCGCATGCGTGGACGAGCCTGCGTAGTCGGCGGCGGCCTCTCCGAACTTTTTTTGAGCCAGGGACGTCACGTGAGCTCCCAGCGACGGGGATCGGCTAGGACGTCTCGCGAACGTCGACGAAGCGTCCGGCAATCGCGGCGGCCGCGGCCATTTGCGGCGACACCAGATGCGTGCGGCCAAGGCGGCCCTGGCGGCCTTCGAAGTTGCGGTTCGAGGTGGACGCACAGCGTTCGCCAGGGCTGAGCTTGTCGGGGTTCATGGCAAGACACATGGAGCA
>DGOS01000093.1:0-1543 GCA_002390155.1 Hyphomicrobiaceae bacterium UBA4460
CAGGCGCATTGAGGAGAAGGACCTCCACGAGATCCTGGGCGCGCACAAGTTCGAGGGCGAAGTCGCCATGCGCACCAGCGTTCCCGGCGTTGCCACTGGGCTTGCCTGGACGCCGACGGGCGGCGATATCCTATTCGTCGAATGCGCCCGTGTGCCCGGCAACGGCAAACTGATCCTCACCGGCCAACTTGGCGACGTGATGAAGGAGAGCGCACAAGCCGCGCTCAGCCTGGTGAAGGCGCGCGCCGGCAAGCTTGGCATCGACCAAAGCGTGTTCGTAAAGTCCGACATTCATTTGCATGTGCCGGCCGGCGCCATTCCCAAGGACGGCCCCTCCGCGGGCGTCGCCATGTTCATCGCCATCACCTCTCTGCTGACTGGCCGCACGGTGCGCAACGACGTCGCCATGACCGGCGAGATCTCCTTACGCGGCCTCGTGCTGCCCATCGGCGGGGTGAAGAACAAGGTGCTGGCCGCGGTCCGTGCCGGCATCGACACGGTCATGCTGCCCGAGCGCAACAAGAAGGACTTTGAGGACGTGCCGGAAGCCGCACGCGATCTCGTCAAATTCGTCTGGATGTCGAACGTGGACGATGCCATCGGCACAGCACTGGAGCCCGCGAGCGGCGCCGCCGAGCACGACCCGAACGATCTCTCCGACGACCAGCGACGCCTGGCCTCAGGCTAACAGCAGCCCCGGGAAATGCGAATTGCAGGCCATGACATGGGTGATGGCCGCACGGTCATACTCATCACCTGAACGATAGGCGTCGAAATAGGCGTTGAGCGCCGCGACATGCTCCGGCATGGCATCGACCGCTTGCAAGCCCACCGAGACGCCGTAATTGGCGAAGGCAATCCGCACATGGGGCAGGTAGGGCTCGCGGGCGAAGTACCCCTCCTCCATCCACATCCGGCCCAGCATGGCAAGCGAGCGCTTGCGCTGGATCACAGCCCAGTCCTCTTCCGCGAAGAATTGGGTCATCCACAACATCATGCCGAGCCCGAGGTCTTGCGTGATCGTCAGCTCGCCCACGATCGTATTGACGAGCTCTCGCATCTCGGCGATTTCCGGCGCAAGCGCCTCTTCGTCGAGCAGCCGGTAGGACACATAGCCGTCGAAGGCATCGAGCGCACCAAAGCCATAACCGGGATAAGGCCCGCTCAGATCCTCCTGCATCTTCCAAATGACGCCCCGACCCGGGATCACGAAGGGCTCGTGGATGTCGCGCGCGAGTGCCACACCTTCCGCCTTATACTTAGGGTCGAAGCGCGACAGCACATGAAGCGCGTAAAGCCACATGGCGAGGTAGTGGAAATACTGGCCGTCGCGGTCGGACTCCTCGCCAATGCGAATGCCGCGTTTCCGCCCCAGCACGCGCTTCACCTCCGACACAACCCAGAAGGCTTCGTCGAGGTATTTCTGTTCTTTGGTGGACTCGTAGAGCGAGGCGAGAAGGACGACGCCAAAGGCGTCTGTCCAGAGATAACGCAGGCCGTTGGGCCAGATTTTCTCGGCGCGCATCCAGGCAAGCTTATGAAG
>DGOS01000093.1:1616-8164 GCA_002390155.1 Hyphomicrobiaceae bacterium UBA4460
TCCTCGAACTGGCCGGTCTTCAGCGCCCACAAGAAGGCCCCGAGGCCAAGCGCGCCGAGGATCAGCGCAGCGGGGATAAGCCAAGCCAGCGCCGTCATGACCGGCCTCCTCCGGCAAGACGCGCCGCGTTGAGTGTGACCAGGATCGAAGAGGTGGACATCACGATCGCGGCGATCAGCGGCGTGACGAAGCCCGCCATGGCCAACGGCACGCAGATCACATTGTAGACCGCCGCAACGCCGAAGTTCTGAAACGCCATGCGGTGCGCGCGGCGGCCTGTGTGAATTGCCTCGGCAACCGGCTCCAGCTTCGCGCCTTGGAACACGAAGTCGGCGGCACGTTGGCTAATATCGGCGGCACTCGCCGGTGAGATAGAGGCATGGGCCGCGGCAAGCGCCGGCGCATCGTTGAGGCCGTCACCGGCCATGAGCACTTTGTGCCCATCACGCGACCGCGCATCGAGCCATGCGATCTTGTCGGCGGGTTTCATCTCCGCCTCCCACACATCGACTCCTGCGGCGCGGGCAGTGCGCGCGACAACGCCCGTGCGATCGCCCGACAACAACGCTACTGCAAAGCCGCGCGCCTGCAAGCCTGCGACCGTGTCCTTCGCGTCCACTCGCATGGCATCGGCAAAGCGGAACCGTACCGGCGCCTCCCCGCTGCGCCGGTACCAAACCTCGGCGCCGTCTCCTTCGGCTGTCTCGTTCGCAGCACCGCACCACGCGGCAGATCCCAACCGCTCTTCTCCTTTCGGCGTGTGACGCAGCAGCCCCTCGCCGGCCGTCTCCTCGACGTCTGTCGCCGGCACGACTCTTCTCAAACGCTGCTCCGCAGCCGCAACAATCGCCTTCGAATAAGGGTGACGGCTGCTGGCGGCAAGCTGCGCCGCGGACGCTAAAGCGTCCTCAGCAATGCCTTCTACATCAACGAGTTGCGGCTTCCCAAGAGTCAACGTTCCGGTCTTGTCGAACACCACCGTGTCGATCTCCGCAATGCGCTCTAACCCGTCGGGCGCCTTGACCATAATGCCACGCTTGAACAGCCGGCTCGCCGCCGCGATCTGCACGGCGGGCACGGCCAGCGCCAGCGCGCAAGGGCACGTGATGATCAACACGGCGATCGCGTAGGTGAGCGCCGTCTGCCACGATGCGCCGATAACAAGCCAGCCGATGAAAGTCGCGAGCCCCAAGCCATGCACGGCGGGCGCGTAGATTTGCGCCGCCCGATCAGCGAGGCGGCGGTAGCGCGCTTTGCCCTGCTCCGCCGCAAGCATCAACCGGCCGATCTCGGCGAGCAGCGTTGCATCGTCGGCCGCCGTCACATCCATCCGCAAGCTCTGTGTGAGGTTCAGCGTTCCGGCATAAACCTGGTCGCCGGACTTCACGCCTGCCGGCGCCGTCTCGCCGGTTATCAGGCTCTGATCGATCTGCCCGGTGCCGCTGCGCACCACGCCATCGGCGGCAATGCGCTCGCCCGCAGCCACCAACAGGCGATCCCCAACCTGAAGCGAGTGCGCGGAGACCTTCCGCTGACCGCCCTCCTCGATCACGGTAGCGATGCCGCCTTGCAGGCTGAGAAGATTCTGCGCCTCGCCGCGCGCCCGCACGCGCAAGGACTCATCGAGATAGCGGCCCACCAGCAGGAAGAAGAGCAGCGTCACGGCCGCGTCGAAATAGACCTGCTCGTTGTTCAGCATGGTCTGATAGAGGCTCATGCCCGTCGCCAGGATGATGGCGAGCGAGATGGGCACATCCATGTTGAGACGGCGACCTTTGAGCGCGGCGAGCGCGGAGACAAAGAAAGGCTGGCCCGCATAGACGACGGTCGGCAGTGCAATCAGCGCCGACAGCCAACGGAACACCCCGGCGAGCATCGGATCCATCTCGCCGCCCTCCCCCGACCACACCGCGATCGAGATGAGCATAATATTCATGGCCGCGAAGCCAGCGACCGCAACGCGCCGCAACAGATATTTCTGACGCGCGTCGCCCCGGTCCTGGCTGGCCGCGTCGATGGGCGCTGCGGAGAAACCGATCCGCTCGAGCGCCGCGATCACGTCAACGTCGCTGGCCGTCGAAGGATCGTAGCTGACCGTGAGCCGCTTGGCGGCAAGCGACGCCCTTGCGCTGTCCACGCCGGGAACGCGGAGTGCCGCGCGCTCGACCGAACGCAAACACGCCCCGCAATGCATCTCGTCCACGGCGAGCATGAGCGTTGCGGGTGTGGCCGCCGAAGCCTGCTGAACAAGTGCGGCCGGCTGCGCGGTCACGACTTGTCCGCGACGTAAAGACGCCGCTTCAGCCGATAGACCGGCTCTCCCCCTTGGCCGTCATGCGCGATAGCAGCCAGCACCCAGCTTCCGGACGAAAGCTGCACATCTGCTGCGTAGACGCCATTCGCAATGTGCTCGAACACGACCTCCTGGTCCTCCCGGTCGGTCGCCGGCCGTCCGAGAACACCGCGCAGATCCAGATCGACAATGGGCGTCTTTGACTTGTCCGCAAAGCGCAGCGTCATCCGGCCTCGCGTGTCGTCGTAAGACACCTCCGTCTGCCAGCCGAGCGCCGCTTGGCGGGCCGATTCACCAATCGTGTCGTTGTAGCGCAAACCGCTACGATAGGGGTCAGGCCGGTCGCCACCACTGAACGTATCGACCGCGTAGTAGACCAGCAAACCGTTGACCGCGAACATCACGCCAAAGAAAACGGCGAGCATCGCAAGGACGTGTCGCCCCTGAATACCGTTCGCAAACCAGCCTTCGGCTTTCATCGCGGTGGTCCTTGGAACTTTGCGTTGTGCTCAGTCTTCGTCCCGTTCGCAATGTCCGTGATCACGAAGGTGAACGGCGCGGCCTGATCAGCCAGGGCCTTCACGGCCGGCTTGTCCAACGACACATAGAGCCGTACCGACTGCATGTTATCCGGTGGCACTGGCACCACGCCACCCTCATGACCGACCATGTCGACCTTGGCACCCGGCAGCCCCTCGACGCCAATCTTGAAGGCGCGAGGCGCGTAGAGCTTGTTTAGAAGCTTGATCGTATAGCCATTGCGCACCCCGCCGTCGGACAGCTTGACGTAAAGCGGGTTGCGGTCATGCAGCACGTTCATCTCAAACTCGGCTCGGGTCGCGAGCGCGCCGACCATGATAATGCTCACCACGACCATCGCGGCGGCATAAAGAATGACGCGCGGCCGGAACAGGCGCAAAGGTTCCGCGTCCTCCGCCCCCGCTTCCAGATTGCGCTCCGTATCGTAAGCAATGAGGCCCGTCGGGCGCCCCACCTTGCTCATGATAGCGTCGCAGGCGTCGATGCATAGAGCGCATTGGATACACTCAAGTTGCGGCCCGTCGCGAATGTCGATTCCGGCAGGACAGACCGCCACGCACTGGCGGCAGTCTACGCAATCGCCACGGCCTTCCCAGGATTGCCCCGCCTTGTGGGGGCCATGCGGTTCACCCCGCCAGGTCCGGTAGGAGATCAGAAGCGAATCCCGGTCGAACATCGCCCCCTGAATGCGCGGCCAAGGGCACATATAGATGCAGACCTGCTCGCGGGCGATGCCACCCAGCACATAGGTTGTCACGGTGAAGAGGCCGATGAAGAAATACGCCGTCATCGGCGCCTCGAACATCACCAGCTGCTTGGCCAGCGTCGGCGCGTCGGCGAAGTAGAAGACCCACGCACCGCCCGTGGCGATGGCAATCAGCAGCCAGGTCAGATGCGTCGCGCTTTTGCGCCACAGCGTCTGGGCCGCCCAAGGGTGCTTGTCGAGCCGCAGCCGTGCATTGCGATCGCCCTGCCAAAAACGCTCCACCGCGATCATGAGATCTGTCCAAACCGTTTGCGGACAGGTGTAGCCGCACCATACGCGGCCGGCCACCGAGGTGACGAGGAACAACGCCAGCGACCCCAGCACCAACAGGCCGGTGACGTAGTAAAACTCCTGCGGCCAAATCTCGAGGAAGAAGAAGTAGAAGCGTCGCCCCGGTAGATCGAGCAGCACCGCCTGATCGGGCAGATACGGTCCGCGGTCCCAGCGCACGAAGGGCAGCAGGTAGTAGATGCCAAGCGTCACCGCCATGACGATCCACTTTAGCGTCCGAAAACGCCCGTGGGCCTCCTTGGGATAGACCTTGACCCGGTCCGCGTAGAGGGAGCCTCCGCTGACGGTCGGCGCATCGCTACGCGCCACGCCGGGAGCTGCCTCCGCAGGACGCCCATTACCGTTTGAGCCCCCAACGGGAGCACCGGTTTGTGTTTCAGTCATCGTCACGACGGAACCCAGCGGTCGTGTAGTTCTATTGGCCGCCGCCCAGCGAGTGGACGTAGATGGCGAGTTCTTTGATCGCCGCAGGATCAAGGCGCTCGTTCCACGCGGGCATCATACCGCTTCGGCTATTGGTAATCGTCTCCACGATCGCAACCTTGTCGCCACCATAGAGCCAAAGCTCGTCGGACAAATCGGGCGCCCCGAGCGCCTGATTGCCTTCGCCGTCCGGCCCGTGGCATACCGCGCAATTTGCGGCGTAGAGCTCTTTCCCGCGCGCCGTGGCCTCCGCGTCCTCGGCGTTGTCCGACAAGGACAGGACATACTCCGCCGTATCGTCGACCTGCTCCGGCGTCAACATGCCGAGCTGGCCGAACGCCGGCATCTCGCTATTGCGGGTTTTCGGATCGTCCGCGCGAATGCCGTGCTGGATCGTCTGGTGGATTGCGTCAAGCGAACCGCCCCACAACCACGCGTCGTCGCGCAGATTGGGATAGCCGATGCTACCTTGCGCACCACGGCCATGGCAGGGCGCGCAGTTGTCGCCGAAGGCCGCAGCACCGCCCGCCAGCGCGAAGTTGTGAAGCTCGGTATCCGCCTGGATCGCCGCCAAATCGCTCTCCACGATTCTTTCGCGGAATTCGGCCTTCGCCATTTGCGCCTTGGCCAACTGCTCCACGACCACTTTACGCTGGCTATAGCCAAAATAACCCTTGGTGTAGCCCGACACGGTCGGCCACGCCGGATAGACGAGCCAATAGCCGATGGCCCAGACAATGGTGGCATAGAGGATGTAAAGCCACCATTTCGGCAGCGGCTTGTTCAGCTCCTCAATACCGTCCCATTCATGGCCGGTCGTGCCCGCATCGTTATCGGTTTCGCGCTTGGCCATGGCTCAGTCGTCTTTCTCGTTCTTCGGCTCAGGATCGTCTTCCAAAGGCAGTCGAGCGGCCTCGTCGAAACGCTTCTTGTTGCCTGGCCAAAACGCGTAGGCCAGCACCGCCACGAACAGCGCGATGAAGAAGAGAAGCGCGACCACCTGGCTGATCGATGCAACGTTCTCGTAGCTCATGACGCCCTCCTCATCTCAGGTTCGGTCCCGCCGCATCGAATGAGGCGAAGTCGACCAGCGTGCCAAGCATCTGCATGTAGGCAATCAATGCATCGAGCTCCGACAGACGATCCGGGTTGCCGTCGAACGAACGCACTTGCGCTTTTGGATAGGCCGCGAGGAACGCCTCGAGCCCTTCGGTGCCGACGCCCGCCTGCAATTCCAGGTCGGTCCTTGCGGCCGCGATCATCTCTTCGCTGTAGGGCACGCCGACGATCGCATTCACGCGCAAGCGGTCTTCGATGTCGTCGTAGCCGAGCTCCCTCTCCGCGAGGAACGGATAGCCCGGCATCACCGATTCCGGCACCACCGCGCGCGGGTCGATCATGTGTGCACGATGCCACTCGTCGGAATATTTCCCGCCGAGCCGCGCGAGATCGGGGCCGGTCCGCTTCGATCCCCACTGGAAGGGATGATCGTACATGCTCTCGGCGGCAAGGCTGTAATGGCCGTAGCGCTCGACCTCGTCCTTGAGCGAGCGGATCATCTGGCTGTGGCACACATAGCAGCCCTCGCGCACATAGATGTCGCGGCCCGCCAACTCGAGCGGCGTATAGGGCCGCATGCCTTTTACCTTTTCGATGGTCGAGCTCAACCAGAACAGCGGCGCGATCTCCACGAGGCCACCAATGGCCACCACGATCAGGATCATGACCAGCATAAGGATCGAACTTTTTTCCAGAATTTGATGCTTTGCCCAGCTCATGCGATCCCCCTATTCCGCCGGCGCCGTGTATTGGCCGGGCCTGAACTCAGGCGCCGCGGCAACTTCTGGCTGGTCCGTAGCGTCGACCGGCTGATCCCCTCTCGCCGTACGCCACAGATTGTATGTCATCAGGAAAGCGCCGATGACGAACAGCAGACCGCCAATCGCGCGGATCACGTAGAAGGGATGCATCGCTTCGACAGTCTCGACGAACGAGTACTCGAGGAAGCCGAGGTGATCGTAGGCCCGCCACATCAGCCCCTGCAGAATGCCCGACACCCACATTGAGGTGATGTAGAGCACGATGCCGAGCGTCGAGATCCAGAAGTGCCACTCCACGAGACGCTGTGAATAGAGCGACTTGCGGTGCCACAGCCACGGCACGAGGCAGTAGAGCGCGCCGAATGAGATGTAGGCGACCCAGCCGAGCGCACCGGAATGCACGTGCCCGATGGTC
>DGOS01000049.1:0-2019 GCA_002390155.1 Hyphomicrobiaceae bacterium UBA4460
ACAAGATCCATCTTGCCGTTAAGTGGCTTTAGGCCCTCGGGTTCACCCGCCGGCAGCACTTGCACGTTCCGCGCGCCCGCGCGCTTCAGCCGCTCGAAGATCGGACGAAGACGAAAGCGCTCCGAGTCATAGGCATAGAGCTGGCCGGTGTTTTCCATGAGGCCTGCAAGCGCCAGCGTCTTGCCGCCCGCGCCCGCGCATAGATCGATCACCTGGCTACGCGGTCCGGCGCCGGTCAGCAGGCTTGCGACTTGCGAGCCCTCGTCCTGCACCTCGAACCATCCCTTCCCGTGACCGGCTTCGGCCTCCACATGGGGACTGCGCGCCTGGCCACTGCGCGGCGCGATGCGGATACCAGTAGGTGCGTAAGGTGTGGGCGCCGCCTCGAAACGGGCGAGTGCTTTCAAGACTTTGTCACGATCCGCTTTCAGCGTGTTGACCCGCAGATCGACGGGCGCACGCGCCGAAAGCGCCACGCCCTCCTGTACCGCGTATTCACCGAAGATTGCCGCGAAGGTATCGCCAAGCCAGGCTGGATAGTTGCCCCTGATGTGCGCCGGCTCATCGGCGGGTACGACCCGCGTCAGTCCCGCCTGCTCGCTTGCGCTCAAGGGTTCGGGCGCGAAGCGGCCGCCGTCGCAAAGCACAGCGACCTCTTCTGGAGACATGTCCCAGTCGGTGAGAAGCGTGCGTAGTGCGAGCGCGCGCGGGGTGTCGTCCCCCATGGCAGCTGCGGCGGAAGAACGCTTTCGCAAACAATCGAACACGAGATTGCCGATCGCCGCGCGATCGCTGGAGCCGGCGAAGCGGTGGCCAAGCCCCCAATCCTTCAGCGCCTCGGAGGCCGGGCGCTTCCGGCCGGCAATGTCGGCCAACACCTCGATGGCGGCGCTGATCCGTCCCGCTGGCGTCATGAGAGCGGCTGGAAGGCCATGATGCGGCCGGCGATGATGATCCAGATGAGCGCCAGCGCGATGGCGCCCATCAAGAACATGGGCGTGCGGTGGGCCAGCCGGTTGCTGGTCACATGGATGACGGCGTGCACCACACGCGACAGCACGAACATCCACATCAGCACATAGACGGTGGTGTCGAGCGTCTTGGTGATCAGCCCGAGCAGAACAACCACGTAGAACAGCGTGGGCATCTCCACCGAGTTGTGGAAGGCGTTGCCCACTTGCTGCACATGCGGCGGCCAGTGGGGCTCGCGCAACCGGACCGACTCCGGCTGCACCTCCCCGCGCCGGATGGCCCCGAGCCGCAGGAGGATCGTCCAGAACAGCAACACGAAAGTCAGTGCGATCTGCACAAACATGGGCAGCAAAATGGCTTCGAACGACATGAGGGCTCCTTCGCCTCTTAACGATCCGCAATGATCCTGCAAGCCGGCCTATATCCGCCCCTTATAACCCCGCTTTAGGGGGCTTTTCGAGACGGAGGTCGGAAATGCCGCGCGGCGGCCGCTCATTGCCAAAATGCCCCCTTAAACATGGACGGATGTTCAATTGACGCCGAGCCCGAAGCCCTTTTAAACCTGTGCTAAAGAGCAAAGTTCCAAGCGTTCCCAAGGAGGATTCCCATGCGCTTTCGCGCCTTTTCCCTCATTTCCGCCCGAGCCCTTACGGCCGGAGCCTTTACCGCCGTGCTGGCCCTCGCCGCTGTGCCCGCCACCGCCGAGGAGAAGCCCGAGGATCCCTGCTTTGACGGCAAACTCAGCATCAAGGAAGTCCTCACAGCCTGCGAAGCCTTCATCGCCAAGGGCTCCGACTCCAAGAAGCTCCTCATCCGCGCCCATAGCGTCCGGGCCCTCGGCCTCTCTGCCACCGGCAATCTCGACAAGGCGCTCGATGAAATGACCGCCGCCGTGGAGATCGATCCGAAACGCGCCAACAGCTACTTCATGCGCGCCGCCGGATACGATGCCAAGAAGAATTACGACAAGGCGATCGCCGACCTCGATACCGCCATCGGCCTCAACGACGCCGACGCCGACTTCTACCTCCTGCGCGGCCGCGTCTA
>DGOS01000049.1:2074-2368 GCA_002390155.1 Hyphomicrobiaceae bacterium UBA4460
GCCCGCAAGAACGACTTCGACAAGGCGCTCGCCGATATGAACAAGAAGGTCGAGCTCGATCCCAAAGGGATCAATGGCTATTCCAGCCGCGGCGAACTCTATCGCAAGCGTAAAGAATACGACCTGTCGATCGCTGACTACACCAAGATCACCGAGCTCGATGACCGGAACATCATGGCGTATGTCGACCGCGGCTGGGTGTACGTGCTGAAGGACGACCTCGACAAGGCCGCCCCCGACTTCGACAACGCGCTCAAGCTCCAGAACAACAATGCCCTCGCCTTGGTGGGGCGC
>DGOS01000049.1:2376-5040 GCA_002390155.1 Hyphomicrobiaceae bacterium UBA4460
GACCGACGGCAGCGCCGACCTTGCATTGGCCAAGCGTTTGGAGCCCGGCGTCTTCGACGAAATTCGCAAGCTCGGCGTGAAGTAGAGGCCCTAGCCCTCGCGCGGGTAGTTGGGAGACTCCCGCGTGATGGTCACGTCGTGGACGTGGCTCTCGCGGAAGCTCGCCGTCGAGATGCGGATGAACTTGGTCCGCTCCTGGAAGTCGGTAATCGTGCGCGAGCCCGTATAGCCCATGGACGCGCGTAAGCCTCCAATGAGCTGGTGCAGCACGCTGCCCGCGGGGCCCTTATAAGGCACCTGCCCTTCGATGCCCTCGGGCACGAGCTTCAGCGTGTCCTTGATCTCCTGCTGGAAGTAACGGTCCGCCGAACCGCGCGCCATGGCGCTAATCGAGCCCATGCCGCGATAAGCCTTGTAGGAGCGGCCTTGATACAGAAACACCTCACCCGGGCTTTCGTCGGTACCGGCCAGCAGCGAGCCGAGCATCACGCAGTCCGCGCCGGCGGCCAACGCCTTGGCGAGATCGCCGGAGTAGCGCGTACCGCCATCGGAGATCACCGGCACGTCCGCTTTCTTCGCCACCTCGACGGACTCGAGCAGCGCGCTGAACTGCGGCACGCCCACGCCTGCCACGATGCGCGTGGTGCAGATCGAGCCCGGCCCGATGCCAACCTTGATGGCATCGACGCCCGCATCAATCAGTGCCCGCGTGCCTTCTGCCGTTGCGACATTGCCCGCGACGACCTGCACCGCGTTCGAGTGCCGCTTAATGCGGCCCACTTGGTCCAGCACGAGCTGCGAATGACCGTGGGCGGTATCCACGACGATCAAGTCCACACCGGCGTCGATCAAGCGCTCCGCCCGCACGAATCCTGAATCGCCCACGCTCGTCGCCGCCGCCACGCGCAGGCGTCCCTGCTCGTCCTTGCAAGCGTCCGGGTGGGCCTGAGCCTTCTCGATGTCCTTCACCGTGATGAGGCCGATACAACGATAGTCGTCGTCGACAACAAGCAGCTTCTCGATGCGATGCTGATGGAGAATCCGTTTGGCTTCTTCCATGTCGACGTTTTCCTTGACCGTGACGAGCTTGTCCTTGGTCATCAGCTCGGCCACGGTCTGGGCAGGATTGGTGGCAAAGCGCACGTCGCGGTTGGTGAGAATACCGACAAGCCGTCCGTCGCGGCCGTCGGCGGCAGGCTCCACCACCGGAATGCCGGAAATCTTGTGATGGGACATGATGCGCAGCGCGTCCGCGAGCCGCGCGGCCGGAGGGATGGTCACCGGGTTCACCACCATGCCGGACTCGAACTTCTTCACCTGCGCCACTTCGGCGGCCTGCTGCTCGGATTCCATGTTGCGGTGGATGACACCGATGCCGCCGGCTTGCGCCATGGCGATGGCGAGATTTGCCTCTGTCACCGTGTCCATGGCGGAGGACAGGATCGGGATGTTGAGGGAAATCGACTTTGTTACCCGCGAGCTGACACTCACCTCATTGGGCAGCACGTCCGAGGGCCCGGGGCGAATCAGGACGTCGTCGAAGGTCAGCGCCGTGGCGCTATTGGGAAAGCGGGAATTGTTATGCGAAGACTGCCCGTCGGGCATAGGCCAACCTCTTAGAATTGGAGCGTTCGGCGGGATCGTTGCGGTGCAACGCGCGAGAACCGGTTGGCGGCTTCCTTTAGCAGCTTGGACTGCCCTTGGGAAGCGGCCCGGCCCCGTTACCCTCAGTCTTCATGTCTGCCTTAGGGCCTTGCGCAAGCGCGGCACCGCAAGTTCCACAAAACTCTGCACCTTTGCCTGCGGCAGCCTGTCCTCCCGGTGAACGAGGCTGACCGGGATGGGCTCCGGCTCGAACGGCTCCAGGATGAGGCGGAGCGACCCGTCTTTCAGACTGTCCTGCGCCTGATAGGACAGCACGCGCACGACGCCGCCCCCGGCCTTAGCGGCGTCGATCGCCGCCTCCGCCGTATTTACGATCAGCCGTGGGGACACCTGCACGCTTATCGGCTTCCGCCCCTCATAGACCCAACGGTCGGGACGAGCGAATGTCGAGAAGCTGATGCATGGATGGCCCACAAGCGCCTTGGGCTCTTCCGGCACCCCGGCGGCGTCCAGATAAGCGGGACTTGCGCAACTCACATAGCGGACGGAGCCGAGCGCGGTCGCGCGCATGGACGAATCCGGAAGATGACCGATGCGAATACCGAGGTCGAGCCCCTCCTCCACTAGATCGACCACGCGGTCCGCCAGAAACATGCGCGCCGACACGCGCGGATAGGCCGCGAGGTAGGCGCTCACCACTGGCTGCACGTGCCACCGTCCGAACAGAATGGGGGCGGTCAGCGACAGCATGCCTTGGGGCTCGGCCTGCTCGCCGGCCAACCGCCGCTCCGCAGCGTCGAGATCCGCCAAGACCCGCCGGCAGCTCTCCAGATAGGTGGCGCCGGGCTGCGTGAGCTTGAGCCGCCGGGTGGTCCGGGTGATGAGCCGGACGTCGAGGTCCTCTTCCAGCGCGCTGAGATGCCGGCTCACCGTGGTCAGCGGCATGCCTAAGCGCCGGCCTGCGGCCGACAGGCTGCCCTCGTCCGCGACGGCGATGAAGACCCGGAGGGCCGTGAGACGGTCCATGACGATTATCCCGAAATACGGAATTATGAATTC
>DGOS01000046.1:0-11959 GCA_002390155.1 Hyphomicrobiaceae bacterium UBA4460
CAACCAGACGGTTATGAGCCGCCGGCTCTAACCAATTGAGCTACGGGCCCCCAGTGCGCATCCGACGAAATCTGTTGTCTTTTCGGGATGATACACGCCTCTCACAATTCCGCCTCATAGCAGATTCCTCATAGCGCCAACACCGCTCCTGCCACCTCTCACCTGGAAATGCCAAACGATGCCCTTTCTCGACGCGCCCCTCGCCTCGTGCCTGAAGCTGATCGTCCCGGCCATCGCGCTTCTGGCCTCGGCTCTCTCCTTCGTAACGTCCCCGGCACAGGCCGAGGAGTCGGACAAGCGGACCGTGTCGCTCTCCGCTACCGGCGCGGTGAAGACCACGCCGGACAAGGTGGACATCACCACCGGCGTCACCTCGGAGGGCCAAACAGCCCGGGATGCTCTGACCAAGAACACCGAGGCGATGACCAAAGTGGTGGACGGGCTGAAGGCCGCCGGCATCAAGGCGAAGGACATCCAGACCACGAATTTCTCCGTCTCGCCAATCTACGAGAAGAAGAAGCAGGGCTACGCCGCCTTCATCACGGGCTATCGCGTCAGCAACCAGGTGCACATCACGGTGCATGACACCAAGAAGCTCGGCAAGATTCTGGACGCCGTGGTCAGCCTCGGCGCCAACAAGATCAATTCCATCAATTTCGGCGTATCGGAGCCGGAGCCGCTAAAGGACGAGGCCCGCAAGCAAGCGGTGAAGAATGCGATCGCCAATGCCAAGCTCTACGCGGAAGCAGCGGGCGTGGAGCTCGGGCCCGTCTTGACCATTACCGAAGAGAGCGGCGTGGTCTCACCGCGCTTCGCAGCGGCCGCGGCTCCCATGGCCGAGGCCAGAGCGGTGCCTATCGAGGCCGGCACGACGACCGTTCAGGCGCGGGTCCAAATGACTTGGGAGCTGCGCTAGCGAGGTTTGCCCAGCTGATCGAGATCAAGGCGTTTTTTCGCCCCGGCTGCTAGGGATTTCGCCCATGACGGCAGCAGATGCTAAGTATCCGGAGGACGACCGTCTCGCGCGCGATCGTGCCTTTATGGTGGCGCGTCATCTTGGGGCGCGCGGCATTTCCGACCCCCAAGTGCTTCGGGCCATGGGCGAGGTTCCACGCGAAGCCTTCGTGTCGGAGCCTTTGGCCGAGTTCGCCTACGAAGACGCGCCGCTCCCGATCGAGGCCGGGCAGACTATCTCCCAGCCTTATATCGTTGCCCGCATGGTCGAGCTGGCCGAACTGAGGCCCGGCGATAACGTGCTCGAGGTCGGCGCCGGGTCCGGCTATGCGGCGGCGGTAATGGGGCGCATTGCCGATAAGGTCTATGCCATCGAGCGGCACGAGGAGCTTGCGAGACTGGCCCAAGCCCGCGAAGCGAAGCTCGGCTATGACAACGTGGAGATCATCTGCGCCGACGGCACCAAGGGCTGGCCGGAGGCGGCCCCGTTCGACGCCATCATGGTCTCCGCCGGCGGGCCGAAAATTCCCGAGACATTGAAGCAGCAACTCGCCGTCGGCGGGCGCCTGGTGATCCCTGTCGGCCGCGAGATACACCAGACATTAATGCTGGTGCGGCGCACCGGCGAGGACACGTTCGAACAAGAAGACCATGGCGCGGTGACCTTCGTGCCGCTGATCGGCGAGGAAGGCTGGGGCGCACCGGAGACGGCGAAGGCGCAGACTAAGATCGACTCGGCCACGACGGGCTACGCGAACGGCCTGCTCATCCCCTCCCAGCACGCCAAGGTCGTCCGCACAAGTCTGAGCCATGTCATCGCCGACGCGGCCGAGCCTTTCGGCGATCTCGACGAGCTTGCCACTCTCGCCGAGCGCTTCGCCAACCGCCGTGTCGTCCTGCTCGGCGAGGCGACACACGGTACGGCAGAGTTCTATGACGCGCGCGCGCGCATCACCGAGATGCTGGTCCGGAAGCACGGGTTCAACGTCGTGGCGGTGGAGGCAGATTGGCCCGATGCCACCGTTTACGACGCGCTCGTGCGCGGCCTGCCCCGGCCCGCGGTGCCGACCGAGGCGTTTTCGCGCTTTCCCGCCTGGATGTGGCGGAACGGGCAGGTGCGCGACTTCCTCGCGCGCCTCGAAGCGATCAACGAGACCATTGCCGATCCGGACAAGCGCGCCGGCTTCTACGGCCTCGACGTCTACAGCATGGCATCGTCCATCGAAGCGGTACTCAACTACCTGGATGGGGTCGACCCGGACGCCGCACGGATCGCGCGCGAACGGTACGGCTGCCTCGCCCCCTTCCGGACCGAACCCGCCCGCTATGGCCACATGGCGATGTCGCGCGGCTTTGCGGTCTGCGAAACACCCGTAACGAAAGCGCTGGTCGATCTGTTGAAGAACCGGCTCGACTATCTTGCAAAAGACGGCGATGCTTTCTTCGATGCGGAGCAGAATGCGCGCATCGTGATGGCAGCCGAGCTGTATTACCGCATCATGTATTACGGCGGCGCGAGGTCATGGAACCTGCGCGACGAGCACATGTTCGACACGCTGGAACGGGTGCTGGCCCATCGCGGTTCCGATTCCAAAGCCGTGGTCTGGGCGCACAACTCTCATATCGGCAATGCGATGTTCACCGAGATGGGCCAAGTGCGCGGCGAACACAATATCGGCCAGCTCGCCCGCGCGCGGTTTGCCGACCAATGCGCGCTGATCGGCTTCGGCACTGATCGGGGCACCGTCGCCGCGGCATCCAATTGGGATGAGCCGATGGAGGTCAAACGCGTTCGCCCCGCCCGCGACGATTCCTATGAAGGCCGCTCGCGCGAGGCGGGCATCGATGCTTTCTTCCTGGAGACGGGCACCGGACAGAAAGACAGCGTTCGCGAGGCGCTGGCCGAGCCGCTTCTCGAGAGGGCCATCGGCGTGATCTATCGTCCGGAGACGGAGCTACTGTCTCACTACTTCCAGGCGGAACTGTCGCGGCAGTTCGATGCATGGGTCTGGTTCACGGAAACGAACGCGGTGGATGCGCGGCCGCAGGCCCATCCCCATGGGCCCGACGAGACCTATCCGTTCGGACTGTAGTGATTGGTCGTGCGGGACCTTACGGCGTCGCCACGACTTCGTTCCCCTCGCCCAGCACGACGACATTCGGGTGGTAGTTGCGCGCCTCTTCGGCCGGGATCTGGCAATAGGCGACGATGATCACCTTGTCGCCCTTTTGCACCAGGCGCGCCGCGGCGCCATTCACGGCGATGGCGGCAGAGCCGCGCGGCGCCTCGATGGCATAGGTGGTGAAGCGCGCGCCGGTGTTGATGTTCAGCACATCCACCTGCTCATGGGGCAGGATGCCGGACTCGTCCAAAAGGTCGCGGTCGATGCCGATCGACCCCTCATAGTGCATGTCCGCGCCGGTCACCGTGGCCCGGTGCAGCTTCGCTTTCAGCATTGTTAGGAACACGTAATCCGCCCCTGGTTACCCAGCCGGCCCGGAAAAGGGCCGTTTCTCACTCTTGGATATAGGGCAAGCACCCGGTTGTCGCAATGCAACATTCCCGCGCAGTCCCCTATGACCCCCCGCCTGGCGATGCGGGCCAGCGCGCCGACCTCTCGATTTTTAGGAAAATTGCGCGGGTTCCACCCACCAAAATCTTCAGCCGGGTCTGTCATAGGTCACCGCTAGAAGAGTTCGGGGCTGCGGAAGCCACCGGACCGAACCTGTCGCAGGGAGGCACACTCATGACCAATCAGGGATCCCGCTTCGGCGGGGCCGTGATCTCGTATACGCCGAGCCGTATGCCGGAAATCGTCTCGTTCGCCCTCACCGCCGTTCTGTTCGGAAGCGTTTCTTGCTCACGTTCGGCGAGGCCCTCGTCTAGTCACCGTCTAACCAGCGGCCTTGGCGGGCTCACCAGCGTGCAACGCCCAGAGCCGCTTCGCGGTGGGTACGCCGCGCAGATCGTGCGGACCGAGATCGTGCAGGCGGAAGCCGAGCCCCGTGGAGGTGCGCGTCACCACGTCGTCCGTCGCCACTATGGGTTGGCCGAGCAGCTTCGACATGTCTTGCGTGCGCGCGACCTCGTTCACCGTGCGGCCGATGACGCCGAACTTCAGGCGCTCGCGCGTACCGGCATTGCCGAACACCACGTCGCCGAAATGCACCCCAACCCCGAAGGCAATCTCCGCCGCGCGCGGGCAGGCCTTCGTCTTCGCCGCCGCGAGACGATCTTGCGCGGACGCCGCCGCGCGCAAAGCGGCCGTGCAAGCTACCTCCTCGTCGCCCGCCTCGGCGGGGAAGAACGCCAGGATGGCATCGCCCACAATGTCGAGCACCTGGCCGCCCTCTTCCATGACGGCGCCGGCGGCGCAATCGAAATACACATTCAGCAGGTCGAGAAACGCTTCCACGGGGAGCTGATCGGCCAGCCCCGTTGAATTGCGCAAGTCCGAATACCACAGCGCCGCGGTCAGCCGTTCGCCGTCGCCGCGCTTGATGGTGCCCGACAGGATGCGCTCGCCGACCAGCGGCCCGTGAAACGCATTCAGCGCATTCTTGGTGATCTGATCCTTGATGACGACGCGCAAGGCCAAGGACAGCGGCGCTAGGATCTGCTGCATGACGTTGATGTCGCGCTCCGAGAATCCGGACGGCGTCTTGGTCGACCAGGAGAGCGCCAGCCCGTCCGTGGTGTCCACGGTCATTGGCTTTTCCCCGAACGACACCACGCGCGCGAAGTAGCCGGTGAAGCCTTCCCCGCGCAGGCGCTGCAGCAGCGGGAACTTGTCGACCAATTCGTCGCGATTGAGCTGCAAGGGCAGCTCCTCCACGCCTTGCGTGATCATCCAGTAGAACGGGCTCAGCGTGAACTCAGGGTTGCCCTCATTGAGCGCCTGAAAATATTCGACGTCGACGCCGCTATCCTTGGTCCAGGTGATGGACATGCCGTCGAACAGCGGATGCAGGATGCGGAAGCCGACCATCATGCGCTCCAAGGGCACGCCGGCCGCCACCAGCCGCCCCATGACCGTCTCCACGAGATCGCCCACGGGCCGGTCGGTCAGGCCCGAAGCGATGATCGCATCGGCGATTTCGCCGGAGACGCAGGCCTCGTCGAGTGCGATCGCGCCCGAGGCGTCATCCGTGGGTATTGCGGTATCGGTCATGATCTGGGCTCCTTAAGCCCACTCTATCACCCTCGCCTATGGCGGGATCGGGGCGTGGCCTCTCACGTCTTCGTCATCTTCTTTGCGCTACCGCGCTTCTTCTATGCGCTACCGCGCTTCGCGCTACTTGAGCGCGTTTTAGCGCGCCGACGCGCTGCGGCCGCGGCCGATCAGCATGAACACGTAGAACAGCCAGACGCCGATGGCCGAGACCGCCGCCGCCACATAGGTCCAGGCCGCCGCGTCCAGCACCTTGTCGACGCCCTCCAGCTCCTTCTTGCCGATAATGCCGTGGCTCATGAGCAGCTCCTTGGCGCGGGCGGAGGCGTTGAACTCCACGGGCAAGGTCAACAGCGCGAAGACGAAGGAGGCGCCGAACAGGATGACGCCAATCCAGGTCAGCACGTCCCATTGCAGCATCAGCCCACCGACAAAGGCCCAAGGCGCGGCTTGCGAGGCGAGCTGCACCACCGGCACGATGTAGGTGCGCAGCTCCATGGGGAAATAGTCCCGCGCATCCTGGAGCGCGTGGCCCGTCTCATGGGCGGCGATGCCGGCGGCGGCGACGGACGGCGTGTAATAGACCTCCTGGCTGAGGCGCAAGACCTTGGCGCGCGGGTCGTAGTGATCGGACAGCACGCCTTCGGTGGTCTCCACCTTGACGTCCTGCAGTCCCTTCGCATCCAAAAGCCGCCGCGCCACTTCCGCGCCCGTGATGCCGTCCCGCGTCGGCACTTGCGAATATTTGGTGACGTTCGCCTTGATGCGGGCTTGCGCATAAAGCCCGAGCGCCAGGCCCGGCCCGACCAGCAGCCAAAACAGCGGATCTTCAAACATCGTTGCTCCGATCCTTCCGCGCGTCCAACATTGCTGGCCAGTCTAGCACGCCATCCCAAGTCGGCATGCGGTCCAACTTGAGCGCATTTGAGCGGGATCAAGGCGAGCGCACGCCGATCGGCGTGATAATCTGGCGTCAAGGCCCGCGCCGCTTTCGACGCGCGGGCACCAATAACGGGAGGATCGTATGCGCTATAGATCGATCGTCTTCGCCAGTCTCGCCCTCGCTAGCGCCCTTGTGCTCACCGCGCTCGCCCCGCAACCGGGCAGCGCCGCCAATATGAGCCCGGCGCAGCTGGACCAGATCCAGTCCACAAGGATCGTGACGCCGGCCCATTGCCGCGCGGTGCGCCATTGCCACCGGCGCTGCTACCGCGGCCGCTGCACGCGCTATTGCCACCGCTGCGGTTAGGAGCGGAGAGTCACCCATTGACNNACCGGCCTCTTCTGTTTGCCCTACCGGCCTTGGACCTAGTTGAGGGCGACCCTACTTGAGCAGACGGTCTGCAGCTCGCGCCCTCATGAACGAGGGATGGGCGGATTATGGGGGTGTGGCGAGGTCCGGGGATAAGTTTTTGGCTCGGCGCCAGAAGCCGACTTGGTCGCCCGGCGCGTCAGTCAATCGCTTCTGGGCTCTTGCCATAGTTGTCCAGCTTCGAAAAACTCCAAAGCATGATCGAAAGGATAGGCTCTACCAAAGAAACTCAGGCGCCCCCTTGGTGGCTGCCGTCCTTGACCGGGGTTTTTCTCGGTCTGCTGTTTTTCGTCCTTACCTTCACTCCTTCTTTGGTTCCACGGCCGCCGATTTTTCAGGGCCTACTCGGCGGCTTGGCCTTCTTCATTGGCTATGCCATCGGGTACGGCTGCGTGACATTGTGGCGCTATCTCGAGCTACCGGAAGTGCCGCGGTCATGGTGGCGGGCAGCGAACATCGCTCTGGCAGTGGCCTGCGCGATTGCTGCCGCCATCTATATTCCGCAAGCCGCCGCGTGGCAGGACGAAGTCCGCGCCCGTTTGAATATGCCGCCGACGGAAACCGCAAACCTCCTGCAAGTGATCTTTGTCGCGGCCATCTTTGCGCTGCTTCTGATGCTTCTCGCGCGCTTGTTGATCGGGGGGACCCGAGCTACGTCATCCCTCGTCTATCGTTGGATGCCGAGGAGGATCGCTGCGCTGCTCGGTGCCGTGATCTTCGCGGTGCTGCTGGTGACGTTGGTGAATGGCACGCTGGTTAGCGCCATCATAGGCGCAATTGACCGCGCTCAAGCGCTGGTGGATGTCACCAATCCGCCGGGTGCATCAGTACCAAGGGAGGCCACGAGATCAGGTGGTCCCGGATCTCAAATCGCGTGGCAGGATCTCGGTCGAGCCGGCAAGCGGTTCGTTACAGAAGGACCGAGGAAGGCAGATATCGAGGAATTCAGCCGTCGCGCAGCACTTGAGCCGATCCGCGTCTATGCAGGGCTCCGCTCGGCGGATTCGCCCGAGGAGCAGGCTGAGTTGGCCCTCGCCGATCTAATCCAAATGGGCGCTTTCTCCCGGTCATTGTTGGTCATCGTGACGCCCACAGGCACGGGGTGGGTCGACAATAATGGCATCGCGCCACTGGAATACATGCATGACGGAGATGTCGCGACAGTCGCCGTTCAGTACTCCTATCTCCAAAGCCCCCTGTCGTTGATCCTTGAGCCCGGACGCTCGCAGGCGTCTGCAGCCGCCGTGTTCAGGGCCATTTACAACTATTGGAGCAAACTTCCGGAGGCCAACCGCCCGAAACTCTATCTGTTTGGTCTCAGCCTCGGTTCGCTCGGATCGGAAGGCTCGCCACCTATACATGCCTGGCTGGGGGATGGGTTCGATGGCGCGGTCTGGGCGGGGCCACCCTTTCGCAACCAGATCTGGCGCACAATCCAGCGTGATCGAAACGAAGGCTCGCCCGCTTGGCGGCCGACCTTCGAGGACGGCTCGAACTTTCGCGTGATTGGTCACGGCGACAGCGCCACGCAAGACGGTGCCGACTGGGGCCGCGTGCGTGTCGTGTATGTTGTCTATCCCAGCGACGCGATTGTCTTCTTCGAAGAAGGCATGTTCTACCGACAGCCCCAATGGATGGGTCCTCCGCGGGCCGACGACGTGTCGCCGCTACTGCAGTGGTTCCCAATTGTCACCGCGTTGCAGGTCGGGATCGATATGATGTTTGCCGCGGTCGTGCCGCCAGGACGTGGTCACAACTACGCAGTGGCTGACTACATCGAAGCGTGGTCTGCCGTCACCACGCCCCCGAATTGGGCCGATGCGGACGCAGACCGTCTTGGCACCAAGATCGAGACGAAAGCCGCCAAGCACAGCGATTCCTGGTAAAGCGCGCCCGCCCA
The DNA here is from genome assembly GCA_002390155.1 of Hyphomicrobiaceae bacterium UBA4460. Next base: position 8,339 of record DGOS01000046.1, read on the forward strand.
AAGTGTTACCGGCTAACCTCAACCCCGGCTCCTGCTGGGTCGGCTCCGGCGTTGCGACTAGCATCTCGCCTCATCGCGATATGACTTGATCACAAGATCCCCCATCAGAAGCCCCAACGTTTCCCCCCAAGTTGGGGCTTCTCCTTGAAGGCGGCGGGCCGAAAGGAGCTAACGATGAAACGATCTTTGGCAATTGCCGCTTGCACCTTCGTTCTCGCCCTGGCGATGTTCGCACCGTCCAAGGCGTCCGCCGGAGGCTATTGGGCCGGCTATGGCTACGGCTGCTGCTGTGTCACCTATTGCTACGGCGCGGTCCGCGGCGGCTACGCCTATCCGCGTTACGGCTCTCGGCGCTACGGCTATGGCCACCGCTACTCGCGCTATGGATATCCGCGCGCACGCGGTTACGCGCGCCGTCAGCTGCGCCGCGAGGCTATCCGCGACTGGTAAGCGCTTTTTAGGGTGACTAGAGCAGGCTTCGTCACCCCCGGGCTTGTCCCGGGGGTCCAATTGGGCGTTTCCTGCTCTCATGCGCCAGTTCTTCGTATACATCCTGGCCAACCATCGCCATGGCACGCTTTTATCAAGGGCGGTCACCACCGCGCGCGCATTGTACACTCCAGGGGTTGGAAGGGCCGCCTGGGGCAGGCACTGCGAGCATCACGCACCGCCTAAAGACTGGTTCGGGGGCCTCAGAATGACCGGGGACTAAAGGCTGGCTTGATTAGCCAGGAAGGACCGCAGCTTCCGCGAGCGGCTCGGGTGCTTGAGCTTACGCACCGCCTTGGCCTCGATCTGGCGGATGCGCTCGCCTATCTGTCTTAAGCCTTGATATCTTACCCGGTGTGAAGAAAGACCAGCAGAAACACATGGAAATCATTGCGTGGCTCATCGCGGTCTACGTGGCGTTTTGCCTGTTGGCGCTCTTCGGCCATCGCTGGTTCATGTATTTCCCCGATGCGACCCGCGTTGCGCCGGCGGCGGCTGGCTTGGACGGCATCGAGGAGGTGGAGATTGCGGCCGAAGACGGTACGACGCTGGTTGCCTGGTATGCGCCGGCGAAGGACGGCAAGCCGACGCTCCTTTATTTCCATGGCAATGGTGCCAACGCCGCCAATCGCACGCCCCGGATCAGAACGATCCAAGACGACGGGTTTGGTGTTTTCTACCTGAACAACCGCGGCTATGGCGGCTCGGGCGGGACGCCCACAGAAGAGCACAATGTCGCCGATGCGCGCGCGGCGTACGATCATCTGATAGGCCTCGGGGCGCCGGCAGACAGTATCGTCCTTTACGGCGAGTCGCTGGGTTCAGGTCAGGCGGTGCGTCTGGCGGCCGAAAAGCCGGTCGCCGCGGTCGTGCTCGAAGCACCGCTCACCTCGACGATCGACGTGGCGCGGCCCATCTATTTCTGGCTGCCGCTCGGCTTGCTGATTGCCGACCAATATAACGTCGAGCGCGCTATTGGCTCGGTCACGGTCCCGCTTCTGATCCTCCACGGCGCGCAGGATGCGGTGATCCCGGTGGACTTGGGCCAACGGGTCTATCGTGCCGCCAACGAGCCCAAGCACATCGAAGTATTCCCCCAAGGCGGTCATCTCGACTTTTTCGACCACGGCGCATGGGAGAAGACACGAGCATTTCTAGCACCGTGGGGACATGGCTCAACTCAGCAGTAGCGCGCGCCTATCCTCCCTCTTGGCTCTTGTGCGACATTGCCGGGACGCCTCTCAGGCAGATGCGCGCAAAAAAGCCAAGAACCCCAAGACCCAAGGACTTGAGACCCATGGACGTCGCCCAAAACATCGCCATCTTGATCGTTGCAGCTACCGCATTCTGGGCCTTTCTGGCGCTCAGGAAGCGTATCGAGTTCCTCGAGCACGAAGTGCGCTGGCTCAGGAGCGAGCTGAACGATATCAAGCTGGTCGATACGGATAGCGAGCGCGGCTGAGCGCGCACCTCCCACAACAGGACGTAAATGGCCGTGTCGCCTTACGAACACCTCGAGACGCGCTTCGCGGAGCTTCACCAGATCTCCCATGCGCAAGCCATGCTCTATTGGGACGAGGCGGTGATGATGCCGCGCGGCGGGGGGCCTGCCCGCGGCGAGGCGTTGGCCGCGCTCGCGAGCCTCGCGCACCGGACGCTGACCGCGCCTCAAGTCGGCGGCCTGCTGGATGAAGCGGAAGGCCGTTCCGCCCAGCTCGACGCATGGCAGCGTGCGAATCTGCGCGCCATGCGGCGCATGCATACGCGCACCGTGGCGCTGCCTGAGGCGCTGGTGCACGCCATGCAGATTGCCGCGACCCGTTGCGAGCAGATCTGGCGGGTGGCGCGGGCCGAGAACGACTGGACCGCGGTCGTGAGTCCCCTTTCGGAGGTGTTGCGGCTGGCGCGCGAGGAAGCCGCGGCGCTGGGCGACACGCTCAAGCTTTCGCCGTACGACGCGCTGCTCGACATGTACGAGGAGGGCACGCGCGAAGCCGACGTGGCGCGCCTGTTCGACGAACTGAAAGGCTTTCTCCCCGACATGATCGACCGCGTTCTCGGCCAGCAGCCCGAGCCCTTGCCGCTGCCGGGTCCGTTCCCGGACGCCCATCAACGCAAGCTCGGCGAAGAGATGATGCGCGCGCTTCAGTTCGACTTCGAACGCGGGCGGCTCGACGTCAGCCATCACCCGTTTTGCGGCGGCGTGCCCGACGATACGCGCATCACCACCCGCTACAGCGAAGACGATTTCCTGGAATCGCTCATGGCGGTGCTGCACGAGACCGGGCACGCGCTCTACCAGCAGGGCCTGCCGGCCGAGTGGCGCCGGCAACCGGTCGGCGACTGCCTTGGGGCCGCGGTGCATGAGAGCCAGTCTCTGTTCGTGGAGATGCAGGTGTCGCGCGGGCGCGCCTTCATGGGCTTCGCGGGCCCGCATATCCGCCAGCATCTCGGCGGGCGCCAGGGCGACGCGGCATGGTCCGCGGATAATCTCCATGCGCGCGCGATCCGGGTCGCCCGCGGGCTTATCCGCGTCGACGCCGACGAGCTCACCTATCCCTTGCACATCATCCTGCGCTTCGAGCTGGAGCGGGCGCTTGTGGCGGGCGAGCTCGCCGTGGCCGACATTCCGGACGCCTGGAACGCGCGCATGACGCGTTCTCTCGGGCTGTCGACGGAGGGCAATTTCAAGGACGGCTGCATGCAGGACGTGCACTGGTTTTCCGGGCTGTTCGGCTACTTTCCCACCTATACGCTGGGCGCCTTGATGGCGGCGCAATGGTTCGCCGCCGCGGGCAAAGTCCTCCCGGGTCTGGAGGCGCAGATCGAAGCGGGCGAGTTCGGGCCGCTGGTGGGGTGGCTGCGCCGGGAGATCCACGGGCGCGGGCAGCTCAAGACCGCGCGGGAGCTGCTGACCGAGGTGACGGGCGAGCCGTTGGACCCGCGCCATTTCAAGGCCCATCTGGAGCGCCGTTATCTCGGCAGGTGACGCCTTAGGCGCAGGACATCGCCCGTGGTCCCACTTCGAGACGCCGGCTTTCGGCTGGCTCTCCGTGAAGCTTAGTTATCCAGAAAACTCCGCAGCTTCCGCGAGCGGCTCGGGTGCTTCAGCTTGCGCAGCGCCTTGGCCTC
>DGOS01000046.1:12047-12208 GCA_002390155.1 Hyphomicrobiaceae bacterium UBA4460
TCGGTGTTCATGCCGATGCCGAAGCGCATGCGCAGCACGCGCTCTTCGCGCGGCGTGAGTGAGGCCAGCACGCGGGTCGTGGTCTCGCGCAAATTGGACTGGATCGCGGCGTCGATGGGGAGCACCGCGTTCTTGTCCTCGATGAAATCGCCGAGATAGCT
>DGOS01000020.1 GCA_002390155.1 Hyphomicrobiaceae bacterium UBA4460
GAGCGCAGGAAATTCGACCGGAATCACCTCACGGGTGCCTGCCGCGTATGGCGCGCTCAAGAACGCGGTTGCGCCGACGGCGACGATCGCCACGAGGATGATGCCCGCATAGCGGGGCAGGGATCCGTTGTGGGTTGCGTCCGTGAAGGCGCGGGCGCCGGAGACAAGCGCGGCGATGGCCGCATCGTAGAGCCGCTTTGCCTCCGGTCCGGCAAAGACGCGATGCAGGGCCTCGGCCTGGCGGTAGGCGGTGAACAGTAAGGCGCCGCCGGCAAGCGCGATCACGCTCATCCAAAGGGCGGGTGTGACGCCATGCCAGAGCGCAAGCTTGTACTCGGGCAATTGTCCGCCGACGACGGCGAGCGCCGTGCGTTCGACGATGGCGCCGGCCGTCAAGGCCGGAAGAATGCCGATGGCGATCACGGGCACGATGAGGATGGCGACGGGAAGCCACATGCCGACCGGCGGGTCGTGGGGCTTCTTCGGATAGTCGTCGCGAGGCTTGCCCAGAAACGTGCTGATGGCGAAGCGGTAGGAGTAGGCGGCCGAAACAAGCGCGGCGAGTGTCGCCAGGACCGGGAAGATCCACGGATACCCCGCATAGACCGTATGCGAGGCCTCTTCGAGCATCATCTCCTTTGAGAGAAAGCCGTTGAACAATGGGATGCCGGCCATGGAGGCAGAGGCGATGAAGGCGAGCGTCGCCGTGATGGGCATGAGCGTCAGCAGGCCGCCGAGTTTGCGGATGTCGCGCGTGCCGGCCTCGTGGTCGACGATGCCTGCGCTCATGAACAGTGCGGCCTTAAAGGTCGCGTGATTGAGAATGTGGAACACGGCGGCGATCGCCGCGAGCGGCGTCGCCATGCCGAGAAGCATGGTCGTGAGGCCCAAATGACTGACCGTCGAATAGGCGAGAAGCGCCTTGAGGTCGTCTCTGAACAGCGCAATCCAGGCGCCGATCAGCATGGTGATGAGACCGACCGGCGCCACGATAAGAAACCAGGCGTCGGTGCTGGCAAATACCGGCCAGAACCGCGCTAGCAAAAACAGCCCCGCCTTCACCATGGTGGCCGAATGCAGGTAGGCCGACACCGGCGTTGGCGCGGCCATGGCATGCGGCAGCCAGAAGTGGAACGGGAACTGCGCCGACTTGGTGAAGGCACCGCCTAAGATGAGCAGCAGCGTCGGCAAGAGCAGCGGTGAGGAGCGGATGACGTCGCCGCGTTGCAGGATCTCTGAAATTTCGTAGGAGCCGGCGATGTGGCCGAGCAGCAGCATCCCGCCGATGAGCGCGAGCCCGCCTGCGCCGGTTACCACGAGCGCCATGCGCGCGCCCTGACGCGATGCGGCCTGATCGCTCCAATAACCGATGAGCAGGAACGAGGTGAGGCTCGTCAGCTCCCAGAAGACGATCAGCAGCAGAATGTTGTCCGAGAGCACGATGCCGACCATCGCGCCCTGGAACAGCAGCAAATAGAAATAGAAGAGCCCCATCGGATCGTCGGACCCGAGATAGTAGCGCGCGTAGAGAATGATCAGCAGGCCCATGCCGAGAATGAGCGCGGCGAAGAACAGTCCCAGTCCGTCGAGGAAGAAGGAAAAGGACATGCCGATCATCGGCAGCCAGGGCACGCCCCAGGTGATGACCTCGCCGTCATAGACGGCCGGTGCTTGCGACATCAGCAGCACCAGCGCCGTCAGGGTCACCGCGCCCGCGGCGAGCGCGCAGGTATTGCGCCCAAATCGGATCGCCAGCAAAGGGAGGATCGCGCCGAGAAAGGGCGTGAGTGTAACGAAGGCAAGCAGCATCGATGAGACGACCAAGTGTGTAGAAATTTCAACCGCTTATGGTGGCGGCCTTGAGTGCAGTGGCGAGAATCTCAGTGTCAGGCAAGCATAGTCGGCGCGCCGTCGAAAGTCGCTGGAAACCGGTAGGCGGTTTGGTGGATTTTTGCCGCACGTCGAGCGTTATTCTCCGCCGTACAGCCAATCGAATTGGCGCAAAGCCGCCTCCTGGCTGCGCACGCGAAGCGATGCGTTCCGGGCCAAACGCGCAGGTCCGCGCATGTGATAGGCCCAGCCGAAGCGGCGCGCAGTGTTTTGCACGCGCAGCGCGCGGCGCCGGCGCGCTGCGTCGTAGGTGCGGAATGCCTTTGCAGGATCGTCGGGCGTGCCGGCCAAGCATTTGGCGAGTGTCGCCGCGTCCTCAATCGCAAGCCCTGCGCCTTGCGCCAGATATGGCAGCACCGGGTGCGCCGCATCGCCCAGAAGTGTCACTGCGCCCCGGCTCCAATGCCGAAGGGGGGCAAGCGAAAAGAGCGACCAGGCGCGCCAGTCCTCCGCCCGATCAAGCAATGATTTCGACTCCTTGCACCAACGCGTGAAGCCGGCGTGCAAGGCGCTTGCGTCCGTCGTCCGGTTCCAACCTTGGGCCTCTTGGCCGCCGTCCATCACGGCCACGACGTTCAGCGCCTCGCCGGCGCGAACGGGATAGTGGACGAGATGCGCGCGCGGCCCGAGCCACAGCCCCACGACCGGCGCGTCGAAAGGCGCCTGAAGCTGCGCGCGTGGCACCAGCGCGCGGAAGGCCGTCGCGCCGGAGAAGGCAAGCTTGGCGTCGGGGGCCATCCATTTGCGCACCGTAGACCACAGCCCGTCGGCGCCGATCAGACTGGAACCCTGTAATCCGGTTCCGTCGAGATCGGTGACGCCGAGTTCGCCATTGGCGTCGATGCCAGAGACGTCGAAACCGGATGTCAGCGAGACGGGCGCGGCGGCATCGGCCGCTGCCCGCAAGCCCGCATGCAGCTCCGCCCGGTGCAGCGTGATGTAGGGCGCGCCATAACGGCGTTCGGCCGTCTCGCCCAAGGGGACTTCGGCGAGCCGGCGTCCGCTCAGTCCATCGAAGAGCCAGATTGCCTCCGGCCGACACACGGAGGGAAGAAGCAGGTCGAGCACGCCGAGCGCCCGCAAGATGCGCGTCGCATTCGGCCCAAGCTGGATGCCGGCGCCGCTCTCCTCGGTGAAGGTGGAGCGCTCCAGGACCGTGGCCTCGATGCCCTCGCGCGCCAGGGCGATGGCGCTAGAGAGCCCGCCAATGCCGCCGCCGGCGATGAGGACGGGCTTAGGCGTTGTCATGGGTTAAGTCGCGTCAGGCAGCCGGCGCGCCAGGTGGCGCGGTGGCGACATGGACGCAGCCGTCCGGCTTGCTCTCCGTCTCCTTGAGAGCGCCGTCATAGACGTAGAGCGTCGAACAATAGGGACAGATGACTTGGCTTTCGCCGCCCATGTCCAGGTAGATGTGCGGGTGATCCTGCGGCGGTGCGGCACCCATGCACTGGAATTCCTTGACGCCGATGCTGATCCGGTCGACGCCTATGTCGTTCACGAAATGGGGCACGAGCGTTTGGGCCATGATGTCCTGTTCGTCTAGCGCTTGAAGCCGATGAGCGGGAAGCATAGTGACCCTTGGAGCAAAGCGGTAGGGCAAGAATGCAGAGCTTCGATTCAGACGGTGTACGGATCGCCTACCTTGACGAAGGGGAGGGCGACCCTGTGCTGCTCATCCATGGCTTTGCCTCGAACGTGGCCGCCAATTGGGTCGACCCGCGCTGGGTGCGGACGCTGACGGCTAGTGGGCGGCGCGTCATCGCAATCGACAATCGCGGGCATGGGCAGAGCGAGAAGCTCTACGATCCGGAGGCCTACGGCGCCCCGCAGATGGCGGAGGACGCAAGGCGGCTGTTGGATCATCTCGGCGTCGAACGCGCCGACGTGCTCGGCTATTCCATGGGTGCGCGCATCGCGGCCTTTCTCACCTTCGCCCATCCGGAGCGCGTGCGCAGCGTGGTCTTCGGCGGCCTCGGCAGTCACATGGTCCGCGGCATGGTGGGCTCCGGGCCGCTCGCCAAGGCGCTCGAGGCGCCGCGGCTGGAGGACGTCACCAACGAGACGGCACGCAGCTTCCGGCTCTTTGCCGAGCAGACCAAGAGCGACCTGAAGGCGCTTGCCGCCTGCATGCGCGGGCCCCGCGAGAAGGTGCTCCCGGAAGAGCTCGCCAATATCACGGTGCCGGCTCTGGTGGCCGTGGGCAGCAAAGATGTGATCGGCGGCTCGGGCGCGGCCCTTGCGGAGCTCATTCCCGGTGCCCAATTTCTAGAGATTACGGGACGGGACCACATGAAGGCCGTGGGCGATTCACGGTTCAAGACGGGCGTGCTCGACTTTTTAACGTCTCGTCCCTAGGGCTTAACGATCTGATCTCTCGTGGTAGACGCAAGGGTGCGATCCTGCTACGGGGGCTCAAGTGAGGTTTATGCCATGAGCAAGCCAGCAATCGCGGCAGAGCCGCAGATCAAGAGTTACGATCCCGTCTGGAGCCAGGTGCGGCGCGAGGCCGA
>DGOS01000090.1:0-19228 GCA_002390155.1 Hyphomicrobiaceae bacterium UBA4460
TCATCGTGCTCGACTACGGCAAGAAGATCGCCGACGACACGCCTCGGCAAGTGCGTGACGACCCGCAGGTGATCGCCGCCTATCTTGGCGTACCGGAAGAGGACGTTGCGGGTTCGGGGGCGCGCCCATGAGCGAATCCCTCCTTGAACTCGACGACGTGACGGCCTGCTACGGACGGCTGCCGGTGCTGCATGGCGTGAGTCTCGACGTCAAGCCTGGCGAGATCGTCGCGCTGATCGGCGCCAACGGAGCCGGCAAGACTACCACCATGATGACGATCTGCGGCCGGCCGCGCGCGAGCCAAGGCCGGATCGTGTTCGACGGCAAAGACATTACCCAATTGCCGACACATGACATCGCGCGGCTGCGCATCGCGCAGTCGCCGGAAGGACGCCGCATCTTTCCGCGCATGACGGTGATGGAGAACCTGCAAATGGGCGCCATCATCGCCGACGATCCAGGCGGCTTCGATGCCGACCTGGAGCGGGTGCAGGCGCTCTTTCCAGTGCTGAAGACGCGCGCCGACCAGCGCGGCGGCACGCTGTCCGGCGGCGAGCAGCAAATGTTGGCCATCGCCCGCGCGCTGATGGGCCGCCCCAGGCTTCTGCTTCTGGATGAGCCGTCCCTCGGCTTGGCACCGCTCGTGGTCAAGCAGATCTTCGAGGCTATTGCGGAGCTCAACGCGCAAGGCCTCACCGTGTTCCTGGTCGAGCAGAACGCCTATCAGACGCTCAAGATCGCTACCCGCGGCTATGTAATGGTCAACGGGCGCATCACGATGTCCGGCAGCGGCCAGGCACTTCTGGAGCGGCCGGAGGTGCGCGCGGCGTATCTGGAGGGCGATACCGCCAAGTTGAAGGAGACGAACGGGACATGAGTGCGCTCGCTCCATCCATCGCGCCGTGGCTCTCGGACGACGGGCTTGGCGTCTTCCTCGTGCTCACGCTGATTCTCGGCGGCGGTGCGGCCTATCTCGCAGGACGGGGCCTGGCCGGCACCTGGCGACCACTGTGGCGCGTCTTCTTCTATACGGCGCTGCTCGCATGCGCCGTGCGCTTTTTCCACTACGCGCTGTTCGATGGCGCGCTGCTCTCCCCCTACTACTATCTTGTCACCTATGCGGTGCTGCTTGCGGCGGCCCTGCTCGGCTTCCGCGTCATGCGTACGACGCAGATGGTGACGCAATATCGTTGGCTCTACGAGCGGACGAGCCCCCTCACTTGGCGCGCGCGGAACGCACCACTAAGTTAGGGCAGCCGAGGCTTGGAAGGAGATTCCCAATGACCCGTCTGACAGGGCTGATTGCCGTTCTGTGTGCAAGCCTCACGCTCGCCGCTTGTGGCGAGCCGGACGACCCCAACGTCACGACGATCGGCGTAGCAGGGCCGGTCACGGGGCAATACGCCTCCTTCGGCACGCAGATGACCAACGGTGCGGACCTCGCGATCGCCGACATCAATGCGGCGGGCGGCGTGCTCGGCAAAACGCTCAAAGCCGAAATCGGCGACGATGCCTGCGATCCGAAACAGGCCGTGGCCGTGGCAAATCAGATGGTCGGCGCCGGCGTGCCCTTCATTGCCGGGCATTTTTGCTCGGGGTCATCCATCCCCGCCTCGAACGTTTACGGAGACAGCGCGGTGATCATGATCTCGCCGGCCTCGACCAGTCCCGCGCTGACCGATAGCCGCGCTGGACCGAACATTTATCGCGTGGTCGGGCGCGACGATCAGCAAGGCGGCATTGCCGGTGCGTACCTCGCCAAGAATTTCGGCGACAAGAACATCGCCATCATCGACGACAAGACGGCGTACGGCAAAGGCCTGGCCGACGAGGTCAAGAAGGCGCTCAACGCGGCCGGCACCCAGGACGTCCTGAACGAGTCCTACACCGCCGGCGAAAAAGACTATTCGGCGCTGGTCTCCAAGCTGAAGCAGGCGGGCGTCGACGTGGTGTATGTGGGCGGCTATCACACCGAGGCTGGCCTCATCCTGCGGCAGATGCGCGATCAGGGCATGGACGCGGTGCTGATGGGCGGCGACGCACTGGTCACGCAGGAATATTGGTCCATCACCGGACCTGCGGGCGAAGGAACGCTCATGACCTTCTCCCCCGACCCGCGGAAGAATCCCGCCGCGGCCGAGGTCGTCGCCCGCTTCGAGGAGAAGGGCGTCGAGCCGGAGGGCTATGTGCTCTACACCTATGCCGCGATCCAAGCCTGGGCGGAAGCCGCCAAGAAGGCCGGTACTACCGACGCTGCGGCCGTGGTCAAGGCTCTCAACGGCAACGCCTTCGACACCGTGATCGGCGAATTGCGCTTCGACGCGAAGGGCGATCCCAACCTGCCGCCATACGCGGTCTATCGCTGGTCGAACGGCGCCTACGAGCAGATCGGCGACAAGGCGCCCGCGGGCTAGCCGCGCTAGCTCTTCTTCGCCTTAGCTTCCTCGGCCTTGAACTGGGCCTCGAGCTCTTCTTCGAACTTCACCAGGTCTTCCGGCAGGGGCATGCCGAAGGCACGCATCTCGTTGAGCTTCTCGCGAACCTGCAGGTAAAGCTCGTGCCGATCCTCGGGTTGGTTCTCCATCTGATTGATGAGAAGGGCGAGTTCCGCCTTGAGATCGTCAAATGCCATGATGCAACTGCCTCCTTTTCGACCGGGCGGCGGATCGGACCATAAACCACGGAACGCAGCAAGCCTTGCGGCCTGAGTGGATTGCAGTCCGGCCGTTTCCCTTGCATAGTCCTCCCTCACGAGAGGGTCGGAGGGACAGCGGCAAATGGAACGGGTAACTTTCACCAAGGCGGTCGGCTTCGTGCTTGCCGCGGCCTTCGCCATCGTTATCGGGGTCTGCATGTGGGCGCTGATGGTCGGCGACTTCATGAATACGGTCATGAACCAGCAGACTCAGCACACGGTCCGCATTGTCGGCTTCGCAGGGATGCTGGCCGCGCTCATCACCTGGTGGTGCCAGCGCTACACCGCCCGGCGCGGGTTCGTCGTCCGCACGCTGTTTGCACTCTTTATCTTCATCGTGGCGTTCTGCAGTTTCGGCGGCCTGCTCCGCTTCATCTACATTCACGCCACCTATCCGAGCCAGCAGGATTGGTCGCTTGGGGGCATGTATCTGGCCTCGCTGAACGACTTCTACACCTTCCTGCTCGACATGATGATCCCGCCCCGCCCGGGCTATCTGGGGCTTGCGCTGGCGGCGGCCATCTATGTTTCCCTGTTCGGGACCCGCGAGCCGAAGACTGTTGAAATTTAAGCTTTTTGGCGCGTTCGCATTTGAGCCTGTCCCGCGTTCTGCTAGACCTTCCTTGTCGCCGGACGCGCACGTCCGGGAAAGGTTGACCGACCCGCATGATCCCGCGCTATAGCCGCTCGCAGATGGCTGCCATCTGGGAGCCCGAGAACAAATTCCGCATCTGGCTTGAGATTGAGGTCACCGCCGCCGAGGCCATGGCCGAGCTCGGCCTGATCCCGAAGGAGGCGGCGGAGGCGGCGCGGACGCGCGGCGGGTTCGACATCGAGCGGATCGACGCCATCGAGGCGGAGGTGAAGCACGACGTCATCGCCTTCCTCACCTCGGTCGCCGAGCATGTCGGGCCAGAGGCACGCTTCCTCCACGCCGGCCTCACTTCCTCCGACGTGCTCGACACCTGCTTCAACGTGCAGCTCACCGAAGCCGCCGACATTCTCATTGCCGATCTGGACAACCTGCTCGCCGCGCTGAAGACGCGCGCCTATGAGCACAAGGACACGATCACCGTGGGCCGCAGCCACGGCATACACGCCGAGCCCACGACGTTCGGGCTGAAGCTGGCGCAAGCCTATGCGGAGTTCGCGCGCAACCGCGAGCGCATGGTGCGCGCCCGCGAGGAGGTCGCGACCTGCGCCATTTCGGGCGCGGTGGGGACGTTCGCCCATGTGGACCCGCGGGTTGAAGCTTACGTGGCCGACAAACTGGGTTTGAGGCCGGAGCCGGTCTCCACCCAAGTCATCCCGCGCGACCGGCATGCCGCCTATTTCGCCACGCTCGCGGTGATCGCAAGTTCCGTGGAGCGGCTCGCCACTGAGATCCGCCATTTGCAGCGGACCGAGGTGCTCGAGGCAGAGGAGTTCTTCTCCGAAGGCCAGAAGGGTTCCTCGGCCATGCCGCATAAGCGCAATCCCGTGCTGTCGGAAAACCTAACGGGCCTCGCCCGCATCGTGCGCGGCTATGCACTGCCGGCGCTGGAGAATGTGGCGCTGTGGCACGAGCGGGATATTTCGCACTCCTCCGTGGAGCGCATGATCGGCCCCGACGCCACGGTGACGCTCGACTTCGCGCTGGCCCGCCTCACCGGCCTCATCAAGGGGCTCGTGGTCTATCCGGAACGCATGCGCGCCAACATGGACCGCTTAGGCGGGCTCATCCATTCCCAGCGCGTGCTACTGGCGCTGACCAATGCAGGGGTCTCCCGCGAGGACGCCTACCGGCTCGTCCAGCGCAACGCCATGAAGGTCTGGCAGGAGAACAAGGACTTTCTCTCAGAGCTTTTGGCCGACGCGGACGTAACCCGCGCACTTTCGGAAGATGCGATCCGCGATCAATTCGATCTCGGCTATCACACCAAGCACGTGGACGACCTCTTCGCCCGCGTGTTCGGCTGACGCACGCTAGCGCACGCCGAAGGGGCGTCCCGGCCGCGTCTCGACTGTCCCACCGAGACGATCGTCTTCCGTCCCCGCATAGCCGCGCACGCCGTACTTCGTGTAATTGCCATTGCGGTCGTAATAGCGGCGCCCGCCATAGCCCCAAAAGCCCGGGGTGTAGCCATAAGGCGGCAAGGCCAGCGGCACGTTGTAGTCGTAGTCGTTCTCGTAGCCTTTGCGCACGGGAACGAAGCGCAGATAGCTGGTCCGCACGTAGCCCTTTCCGACCCGGCACCAGCCCTTCTTGCACGTCTTGGCGTCGACGACTTGCGACACGCCGATAAGGCCGAGAACCTTGGCGCCGGTATTCGGCGCGGCATGGATGCTGGCCGGCCGCTTGGCCACGGCGTTTGCCGCGTTGGCGGCGGCGGGCAGCATCAGGCCCGCAACGACGAAAACCAAAAGCCTGAAACCGAGGGCCTGGGGCATGAGCCGCGGGTAACCCCTATTCGTCGAGATCGACGCCCGAGGAGATAGCCTGGAGGTTGACGTCCTCGATCGGGCCCCCATCAGAGTAAGCGCCGCTGCCGCGAAAGATATGCGGCATATAGCGATAGCGGTTGCGCTCCTGCGCCATCATGAAAAAGCGCCGGCGATAGAAGGACGGCGAGATGGCCGTGTAGGGCGGCATGTCGAAATACCAGTCGGCCTTGGGGTAATGGCCCGCGCGATACGGATAAGCCGGGAAGATCGGCCAGACTTCCGGCTCCAGAACGTAGGCCGAGGCCAACAGCAGTCCGCGCTGAACCGCATAGCCGCGATAGCCGTTCCAGATCAGACCGCACCAGCCGCCCTGGCAGCCTCGAACATCGACCAGCGCGCCCGCGGGCACGACGGCGATGCGCGCATATCCGGCGCCCGGCCCGTCGCGCAAGTTCAGCGAGACCGCCGTCTGCGCGTCGTCCGCCGACGCCGATGCCGTCGCGATCACGAGCCCTAGAAGGACGCCCGTGACGAGCCGGATGAAGGATCCCATGCCGCCCCCAAAGTTCAGTCCTGAGGGCCAGTGTCGCATAGGACCACGGCACCGTCAGCCTCTCCTTGCGGCCCGGTCGGCTAAGGGCCCCGACCTGATGCAAGGATGCAACGCTCTAAAATGCGCGAATCGTTTGAAGGCGTTGCGGTGCCGAGCTTAAGAGCCCGGCGAAACCGCCGCGCGGGTCGCCTCAGCGGCGGACGACAGCCAGCCGGCATCGGTGCCGACGGCAACGATGTCCCAGCCCTCTTCGATCCGGGGCTTGGCGAAGTCCGCGTCATTGCAGAAAATCAGGGTCATGACGGATTTCTCGCGGGCCTTTTTCAGGACCTCCGTCATGGCCTCTTGAACCTCTTTGGCCCAGATATCGAGGCGCCCGGTGAGCGCCACGGAGAGGTCGTTGGGCCCGAAGCAGACCATGTCCACGCCCTCCAACGACAGTATCTCGTCGAGTTGATCGAGGGCGCCTTTGGTCTCGACCTGCGGACAGGCGATGGTGAAATCATTCGCCTCCGTGAAATAGTCGCCGCTGTAGCCGATCTTGGCCCGGTACGGCCCCCAGCTGCGCAAGCCCCGCGGCGGATACTTCACGGCCCGGACGAAGGCCTCCGCCTCCTCCACGTTATTGATGAGCGGGCACATAATGCCTTGCGCGCCCGCATCCAGCGCCCGGCCCACGAGCCCGGGATCGTTGTTGGCCACGCGCACGATAGCGGGCAGCCCGGCTGCCTTGGCGGCGGTCAGGCAGGCCAGCAACGTCTCGTTGCCCCCTGCGCCATGTTGCTGGTCGAGGGTGACACAGTCCCAGCCGGCCTCGCCTGCCAGCTCGAGAGCAAGCGGGTTGTTCAACATCAGCCAGGCGTTGAACAGCGTCCGGCGCTCTTTGGCAGCTTGGCGGAACAGGTCCCGGGACATGGTGTCCTTACGCCTTGGCCTCGGCTTCGATCTGCCGCACCGCCTCGGCCAGATGGTCGGCCATGGCGCGGCGAATCTGGTGGTCGGACTGATCGACGCTTTTGGCGTCGAAATCGCCCCTGATCTTGCGGAAGACGTCCTCCTCGCCCGGCTCCTCCAGGTCGGCCTTGACCACCTCCCGGGCGTAGGCCTGGGCCTCATCGCCGGACAGGCCCATTTTCTCGGCGGCCCATAGGCCCAAGAGCTTGTTCCGCCTGGCATTGGCCTTGAAACTCAACTCCTCGTCGAGGGCGAATTTCCGCTCAAAACTCTTCTCGCGATCGTCAAAACTGGTCATTGCCGGCACCTCCAGGACCCTCGGCGACCGAGGGCATCGTCCATAGAATTGTTGGGGAAAATCCCGCCTCTCTGGACCGCGTGATAGCGCCGAAGCGCCCGAAAATCAACAAATCCCCGGCCGTCCCCCTGCGGCCGGAAGGCCCATCCCGGAGCCGTTGTACGCCCCCTCCCCTTGAGCTAATGTCGAGTAAGACTTCTTGAATCCGATTCCTGCGATGGCAATTTCCAGTGTAGCGCGCGCGGCTTGGGACTTTCCCAGTCTTCGCGCGTTTGGCGCTTGAGTCCCCAGACAGGGCAGTGAGGAACCAAAATTATGAATCGTCGCCGGCGCATCTACGAAGGCAAGGCCAAGATCCTCTACGAAGGACCCGAACCTGGCACGCTCATCCAGCACTTCAAGGACGACGCCACCGCCTTCAACAATAAGAAGCACGACCGCATCGAGGGCAAAGGCGTACTCAATAACCGCATTTCGGAGTGCATCTTCGAGCGGCTCAACGAGATCGGCGTGCCGACGCATTTCATCAAACGGCTGAACATGCGCGAGCAGCTGATCCGCGAGGTCGAGATTGTTCCGCTCGAAGTGGTGATCCGCAACGTCGCCGCGGGCTCACTGGCAACCCGGCTCGGTCTCGAAGAAGGCACGATGCTGCCGCGCTCCATCGTCGAGTTCTATTACAAGTCCGACGACCTCGGAGACCCCATGGTCTCCGAAGAGCACATCACCGCTTTCGGCTGGGCGACGCCTCAGGAGCTCGACGACATGATGGCGCTGGCGCTGCGCATCAACGACTTTCTGTCGGGACTGTTTCTTGGCGTCGGCATCCGACTCGTGGACTTCAAGCTCGAGTTCGGCCGGCAGTGGGAGGCCGATCAGATGCGCATCGTGCTCGCCGACGAGATCTCCCCCGACTGCTGCCGCTTGTGGGATATCGAGACTCAGAACAAGCTGGACAAGGATCGGTTCCGCCGCGACATGGGCGGCCTCGTGGAGGCCTACCAAGAGGTGGCGCGCCGGCTCGGTCTGCATGTCGACAATCCGGGGCGGCCGCGCAGCGGTCCGGTTCTGGTGCAGTCGACCTAACGGGAGCGCAAAGCGGCATGAAGGCGCGTATCACCATCACGCTGAAGCCCGGCGTGCTCGATCCGCAAGGCAAGGCGATCCAGGGCGCGCTGCATGCGCTCGGCTTCGGCTCGGTCGATGGTGTCCGTCAGGGCAAGTATATCGAGGTCGAAGTCGCCGAAAGCGATCCGGCCCGCGCGCGCGCCGAAGTGGAGCGCATGTGTGAACAACTTCTCGCAAACACAATCATCGAGAATTACGCTTATGAGCTCGAGGCAGCGTAGGCGCATTCTCCGTCATTCCGGCGCAAGCCGGAATCCAACCACACACTCGAACAATTGCCGCTTCTGGATCCCGGCTTGCGCCGGGATGACGTCTGGGGTCGTGCGAACATGAAAGCCAGCGTCATCGTCTTTCCCGGATCGAACTGCGACCGCGACGCGGCCGTAGCGCTTCAGGCAGCGATGGGCGCGGCGCCTGCCATGGTCTGGCATGGCGACTCCGAGCTGCCCAAAAGCGATCTCATCGTTCTGCCGGGCGGCTTCTCCTATGGCGATTATCTGCGCTCCGGCGCCATGGCGGCGCATTCGCCGGTCATGCGCGAGGTGGTCGCGCGCGCTAAAGCGGGAACACCGGTGCTCGGCATCTGCAACGGCTTCCAGGTGCTGACGGAATCAGGCCTGCTGCCGGGCGTTCTGATGCGCAACGCGACCTTGCGCTTCATCTGCAAGGACATGCTGCTGAAAGTGGTACGCAACGACACGCGCTTTGCGTCCCACTACGAGACCGGCGAAGTGATCCGCATTCCCGTCGCGCATAAAGACGGCTGCTACTTCGCCGACGAGGGCACGCTTGACCGGCTCGAAGGCGAGAACCGTGTCGCCTTTCGCTACTGCGAGACATCGGGCGCGGTGACTGAAGCGGCGAACCCCAATGGCTCGTGCCGAAATATCGCAGGAATCTACAACGAGACCGGTACGGTGCTCGGCATGATGCCCCACCCCGAACGGCTCATCGAGCCTGTGCTCTCCGGCACGGACGGCGCCAAAATGTTCTCTTCGCTTGTTGAGAGGCTCCATTGAGCGGCGCGGCGCGGGCGGCCCGCGAGGCGGAAACGCTTTCCGATGCACTGATCGCCGAGCACGGCATAAACGCCGAGGAGTACGCGCGGCTCCTGAAAGAGCTTGGCCGCGAACCGACATTGACGGAGCTCGGCGTGTTTTCGGTGATGTGGTCGGAGCACTGCTCGTACAAATCCTCACGCGTCTGGCTGAAGACATTGCCGACGACGGGGCCGCAAGTCATCCAAGGGCCCGGCGAGAATGCCGGCGTCGTCGATCTCGGCGACGACCAAGCGGCGGTCTTCAAGATGGAGAGCCATAACCACCCCTCCTATATTGAGCCCTATCAGGGCGCGGCGACGGGCGTGGGCGGTATCATGCGCGACGTGTTCACCATGGGCGCGCGCCCCGTTGCCAATATGAATGCGCTGCGCTTCGGCGCGCCCGACCATCCCAAGACGCGGCATCTTTTGTCCGGCGTCGTCTCCGGGATCGGCGACTACGGCAACTGTATGGGCGTGCCGACGATCGGCGGCGAAACGAATTTCGACGCCCGCTACAACGACAACATTCTTGTCAACGCCATGTGCGTCGGCCTTGTGGATGCGAACCGCATCTTCACGTCCGCCGCCAAAGGCGTCGGCCTTCCCGTCGTCTATGTCGGCTCGAAGACGGGCCGCGACGGCATTCACGGCGCCACCATGGCGTCGGCAGAGTTCGACGATGCCTCGGAAGAGAAGCGGCCGACGGTGCAGGTTGGCGACCCCTTCACCGAAAAGCTGCTGCTGGAAGCTTGTCTTGAGCTGATGAACGAGGACGCCATCGTCGCCATTCAGGACATGGGCGCCGCGGGCCTCACCTCGTCTTCCGTCGAAATGGCCGACAAGGGCGGCGTCGGCATCGACCTTAACCTGGACCGCGTGCCATGCCGCGAAGAGGCGATGACAGCTTACGAGATGCTGCTGTCGGAGAGCCAGGAACGCATGCTCATGGTGTTGAAGCCTGGCGCCGAACCCATTGCGAAACGCATTTTTACGAAGTGGGAGCTCGATTTTGCAGTGATCGGCGAGACCACCGACACCGGCAATTTCGTCGTGCGTCATGACGGCGTGGTGCAGGCCGACATTCCCCTGCCCGCTCTGGCTCATGCCGCTCCGCTCTACGAACGCCCCTGGGTCGCGCGCGATCCGCTGCCGCTGATTGCCCCGGACGACGTGAAAGCGCCGGAGAGCATCCTTGGCGCGCTGGAATGCTTGATGGGATCGGCGCATCTGTCGTCGCGCCGCTGGATCTACGAACAATACGACCACATGGTCATGGCCGACACGGTACAGCGGCCCGGCGGCGATGCCGGCGTGGTGCGCGTGCACGGCACCGACAAGGGGCTTGCGGTTTCTTGCGACGTTACCCCGCGTTATTGCGCCGCCGATCCGTTCGAGGGCGCCAAGCAGGCTGTGGCCGAATGCTGGCGCAACATCACTGCGACGGGCGCCAAACCGTTGGGCATCACAGACTGCCTGAATTTCGGCAATCCCGAGCGGCCAGAAATCATGGGCGAGTTCGTCCGCGCCGTAGAGGGCATGGGCGAGGCGTGCACCGTGCTGGACTTCCCGGTCGTGTCGGGCAACGTGTCGCTCTACAACGAGACCAATGGTGGGGCTATTCCACCAACGCCTGCCGTCGGCGGCGTCGGGCTTATCGCCGATATCGCGCATATGGCCGGCATGGGCTTGCGGCAAGACGGCGATGTGCTGCTCCTGCTTGGCACGAAGACTGGTCATCTCGGCCAATCGACCTATATGCAAGTCATGGAAGATCGTCTTGAAGGCGCGCCACCCCCTGTCGATCTCGCCGCCGAGAAATGCGCCGGGGATCTGGTGCGCAGCCTTATCGCGTCGGATGCCGTGACGGCGGTGCACGACGTCTCCGACGGCGGGCTCCTTGTCGCCATCGCCGAGATGGCGCTTGCCGGCAACCGTGGGGTGCAACTTGAAGCGCCGCCTGAGGGCTTGCCGGCGCACGCAGCCTGGTTCGGCGAGGACCAGGCACGCTATGTGATCGCGGTACCGGCTGACGATGTGGATGCCGTCGGTGCGGCCGCGTCTGCCGCGGGCGTTCCCGTAAGGGTGCTCGGCACGGTCGAGGGTGATAGCATTGCGCTTCCCGGCGAGACCCCGCTGGCCCTCACCGCACTGAAGGCGGCCCATGAGGGGTGGATGCCGCGCTTCATGGCATAACCTGAAGCCGCGCGCACAAGGAGCAATTGACGATGGCAATGGCTGCGGAGGAGATTGAGCGCTTGGTCAAGGAACGCTTTCCCGATGCGCGCGTGGAGATCGAAGATCTCGCTGGCGACGGCGATCATTACGCGGCCAGCATCGTGTCGGAGGCATTTCGCGGCAAGTCGCGGGTCCAGCAGCACCAAATGGTCTATGATGCACTTCAGGGCAATATGGGCGGCGCACTGCACGCGCTGGCGTTGAAGACATCAGCGCCGCAATAGAGTGAGAAAGGAATCGAACGATGAGTGAGCAAGACGTTCAGGCCGTTCAGGACTGGATCGGCAAGCAGATCGCCGGCCGTGACGTGGTGCTGTTCATGAAAGGCACCAAGTCGATGCCGCAATGCGGCTTCTCCATGCAGGTCGCGCAGATCCTGAGCCATCTCGGCGTCGACTTTGCAGACATCAACGTGCTCGACGACATGAGCGTGCGCGAAGGCGTGAAGGCCTATTCCAACTGGCCGACCATTCCGCAGCTCTACGTGAAAGGCGAGTTCGTCGGCGGGTGCGATATCGTGCGCGAGATGTTCCAGGCAGGCGAGCTCCAGGAAATGCTCAAGACCAAGGGCATTGCCAATAACGCGCAGACCGCGACGGCATAACCGCGCTTCTTAGGATTTCTGCTGGATACACAAACGGCGGCGATTGTTTCAATCGCCGCCGTATTGCTGTGTTGTCTTGTCTGACGTCGCGTGCTTAGCGCGAGTAGAACTCGATGACGAGGTTCGGCTCCATCATGACCGGATAGGGCACATCGGACAGGGTCGGCGTCCGCGTGAACGTCGCGACCATCTTGCCGTGGTCGACGTCGACATAGTCCGGCACGTCGCGCTCGCCGCTCTGCGCGGCCTCGAGCACCATGCCAAGATCCTTGGACTTGTCGCGCAACTCAATCACATCCCCTTCCTTGCAACGATAGCTCGGGATCGTTACGCGGCGGCCGTTGACCTTCACGTGGCCGTGGGAAATGAGCTGGCGGGCGGCGAACACTGTCGGCACGAACTTGGCGCGATAGACCAGCGCATCGAGGCGCCGCTCGAGCAAGCCAATCAGCCGCTCCGAGGTGTCGCCCTTCATGCGCGAGGCCTCGTGATAGATCGACTTGAACTGCTTCTCGGTGATGTTGCCGTAATAGCCCTTGAGCTTCTGCTTGGCCCTGAGCTGCTGGCCGTAATCGGACAGCTTGCCGCGGCGGCGCTGGCCATGCTCGCCAGGTCCGTATTCGCGCTTGTTCTGGGGGCTCTTGGGCCGGCCCCAAATATTCTCGCCGAGCCGACGGTCGATCTTGTGCTTGGCGTGAATGCGTTTCGTCATTCGTAAAAACTCCAAAGCCAAATTAGGCTTTTCGCGGGCGGTCTGCTTTCCCGCGTCTGCCGCAAAAATCCATGGATGTTGAGTGGTCCGGATCGCCAGAGCGGGTCCGGCGGCCCCAAAAGCCCTTCAGGGCTCCGGTTTGACCGTTCTGTTACTCCGAATAGCCGGAAACTGTCAATTGCCGCGATTTCCTAGGGCCACAGGCAGGCCCGGGCCGCCCTAGTTTGCCGGGACCGAGGCCACATAGGCGTTAATGGCACTTTCGACCTTCTGCTTCTGCTCCGGAGGGCATTTCGGCGCCGGCGGCGCCTGCGTCACAGCCGATTCTCCGCCCTCGGTTTCCTCGGTACCGCTGGCCGCGGTCGTCTCAGGGCCCTCCTCGATCTTGGCGTTACCGGTGAAGTAGGACAGCGCAAAGAGGTGCAGCGCCTCGACCATCAGCATCTGCTGGCGCGTCCAGTCCTTCTTGGATTCCTGCGCCAAGAGCGCCTTCAGATTCGCCTGCGCTAGCTGCGGCAAGCCGCAGACCTCCGCATAGGCGGAACGAGTGGCCGCGCGAATGACTTGGCGTGCGTCGTCGCTTGGAATCACGAAGGTGTTGAAGTCGGACTTGTCGACTGGGACAGGCTTGCCGTTAGGTCCGGGCGTCTCCCCCGGAATCAGCGAGAAGGCGTAAGTGAGCATGACGCGCACCCGCGTATCGCTCAGCCCCTTCTTCTGCGGCTGCTTGCTCCGCTTGTCGAGCTCTTCGGCTGCCACGGCCGTGAAACCAGATTGATCGGCCGCTTGGAGCGGAGCACTCGTCAGAAACGCAAAGACCGCAGCACAAGTGGCCCCGCCCAGATGAAACCACGCAACTCTCATTGAACGCCCCTCTCCTTATCGAGCCGGAAGCTAGCATTGTTGACGGGCATCGCAATAGGAGAAACCGGGCGGAACTATGACACCTTATCGCCTTGGCTCTGTTGGAGGCCTCGTCAAGGCTGACACAATTCCCCGCCAGGTGCGGACGTCCTGGTCGGTGGCGCCCATGCGATGAAACATGTTGCGGATCGACCGCACCATGGACGGCCGCTTCTCCGGCGGCCGCAAGAATCCGGCGTCGTCCAATGCCCCTTCCAGATGCTCGAACAGGTTGTAGAGTTCCGCACGGGTCGCGGGCTGTGTGTCCGGCGCGGAGATCCCTTCGCGCGCCGGCCCGTCATAGGTGGTTGTCCGGCCGAGATCGGAGGGGCTTTCGCTCTTCAGCCATTCATAGGCGAATAGCAGCACGGCCTGGGGCAGGCTCAAGGAAGCAAACGCTGCGCTGACCGGCGCGGTCAGGATCGCATCGGCCAGCACGATGGAGTCGTTGTCGAGCCCGCTGCGCTCGGCCCCGAACAGCACGCCGGTCCGCTGAGAGGCTTGTCGCTTGGCGCGCAAAGCAGCTGCCGCCGTTTCCGGGCTCAGCACCTCTTTCACCATCTCGCGGGGCCGCGCGGTGGTGGCGATCACGTAGTTGAGGTCGGCGACGGCATCTTCGACGGTGTCGAACACCTTCGCCTCATCGACGATGACGCCGGCGACGGCGGCGGTTGCGCGCGCCTTCTCGTTTGGCCAGCCATCCCTTGGGGCCACGAGCCTCAGATCGCGAAGCCCGAAATTGCCCATGGCGCGAGCGGCAAAGCCGATATTCTCGCCGAGTTGCGGCCTTACCAGCACGATGGCGGGCGCCGCGGACGCCGCGTCGTCTTGGCCCACGCGCTTGCCGGTTTTCGCATTTGCTCCCATCATGGCCGCACGATGCTATAGGGGGCGGGCTCCCGCAATGGGGGCGAAAGGCCTTAAGCGGCCCTCCTAAGGCTCAACCCTTTCCTTCCAGCGGAGACGCGCGCGTGGACAAGATCAAAGTGCAGAACCCGATTGCCGACCTTCACGGCGACGAAATGACCCGGATCATCTGGGACATGATCAAGGAAAAGCTCATCGAGCCCTACCTCGACATCGAGCTTCTCCCCTTCGATCTTGGCATCGAGCATCGTGACGCCACCGACGATCAGGTCACGATCGACGCGGCCCACGCCATCCAGAAGCACGGCGTCGGCGTCAAATGCGCGACGATCACGCCGGACGAGGCGCGCGTGGAGGAGTTCGGCCTCAAGAAGATGTGGCGGTCGCCCAATGGCACGATCCGCAACATCCTTGGCGGCGTGATCTTCCGCGAGCCCATCATCTGCAAGAACGTGCCGCGGCTGGTGCCTGGCTGGACCAAGCCAATCGTCATCGGGCGTCACGCCTATGGCGACATCTACCGGGCCCAAGACTTCCTGGTGCCCGGCAAGGGCAAGCTGACCATTACCTTCGAGGGCGAGGACGGCGAGACGATCCATCGTGAGGTCCACGACTTTGAAGGCTCCGGCATCGCGCTCGGCATGTTCAATCTCGACAGTTCCATCCGGGACTTCGCGCGCGCCTCCATGAACTATGGCCTCAACCGCGACATGCCGGTGTACCTGTCCACCAAGAACACGATCCTCAAGGCCTATGACGGCCGCTTCAAGGATCTGTTCCAGGAGATCTACGACGCCGAGTTCAAGGAGACGTTCGAGGAACGCGGGCTCACTTACGAGCATCGGCTGATCGACGACATGGTCGCCGCGGCGCTCAAATGGTCCGGTGGGTATATCTGGGCCTGCAAGAACTATGACGGCGATGTGCAGTCCGACACCGTGGCGCAAGGTTTCGGCTCGCTTGGACTCATGACGAGCGTGTTGATGACGCCCGACGGCGAGACCGTGCTGGCGGAGGCCGCGCACGGCACGGTGACGCGCCACTACCGGCAGCACCAAGAGGGCCGTGCGACATCGACGAACTCGACCGCTTCGATCTACGCCTGGGGCGGCGCACTGAAGCACCGCGCCAAGCTCGACGGTAACGAGGCGCTGCTCGACTTCGCCGAAACGCTGGAGAAGGTGGTTGTCGATACGATCGAGAGCGGCTCCATGACAAAGGACCTCGCGCTCCTTGTCGGCGAAGAGCAAGCCTGGCTGACTACGGAAGGGTTCATCGATAAGATCGGCGAGAACCTGCGGGCGGCGATGACCAAGCGCGTGACGGCCGCTTAAGCCACAGCCACCGTTCAGCTTCTTCGAGCTTTCGTCTTCGTCTTCCGCGCAACCTTGCGCGGGGGCCGTGCTCGGTCGGCTTTGGCCCGCTCCTCCGCGACTTCGCGGATACGGCGGATGATTTCCGGATGACGGCGGGAAAGCCGCGCGAAGGCCCGGCTATCCAGAACGTAGACGCGGCATCGGGTCTTGGCGATCACGTCGTGTTTGTGGCGCCGATGCTCAAGCAGCGCCATCTCGCCGAAGAAGTCACCCTCCTTCAGCGTGGTCCGCCGGCCGCGGCCCATCTCGACCGTGGCCTCGCCGCCGGCCAAGAGGAACATGCTCTCGCCCGCATCGCCCGCTCGCACGATGGGCACGCCGGGCAGATAGCTGCGCGTATAGACCAGCTTGGTGATCTCGGCGATCTCCGCCTCGTTCATGGTGGCGAACAGCGGCACGCGCGACACCATGGACCACGTGACCACGAACTGATGACGGTTCGATTCTTGAGTGAACCCGGTGGCAATGATCGCCACGGGCAGTGCGAACATGCCAAGCCCCAGCAGCATCACCACGCCGCCCAGTACCTTGCCCAGCGGCGTGACCGGCACGACGTCGCCATATCCCACCGTCGTCAGCGTGGCGAGCGCCCACCAAGCGGCGGCTGGAATGGACCCGAACGTGTCCGGCTGCGCCTCCCGCTCCAGGAAGTAGATGCCCGTGGAAGCGAACAGCAGGAGAACCATCATGATGAGCAATGCGCCGAGCAGCGCGCGGGATTCGTCTACCAGCACGCGCCCCAAGGTCTGCAAGGCCGGCGAGTAGCGCACCAGCTTGAGCAGACGGAACAGGCGAAACACCCTGAGCACGCGCAGGTCGATTGGGTAGATCCAATGCACGTACCACGGCGCGAAGGCGAGCAGGTCGATCAGCATGATCGGGCGCATGGCGAAGCGCGCCCGCGCCTGCCAGGGCGGCAAACGCGACAGCATGGGAATCTCGACGGCGCTCCACACCCGAAGCACATATTCGATCGTGAAGACGATCACCGAGAAGATGTTGAACGCACGGAACCAGAAGCCGTACTCGGCGGCGAGATCGCCCACGGTCTCGGCCGCGAAGGCGATCGCGTTCAGAACGATCAGCGTAACGATGAAACCGTTGACGACATAGCCTGCCGGATGGGACTCCCCGCCAACCTCGAGGATGTCGTGGACCTTCCTGCGCCAGCGGCGCCAGACGGCCGGCGTCGCCATCGCTTAGGCTTGCCCGGCGCGTTTGGCCGGCGCGGCAGGAGGCGCCTCGCCGGAGATCGCCGCGGCGATTGCTTCAAGGGCCGCATCGGCGCGCGCGCCGTCGGGGCCGCCGGCTTGGGCAAGGTCGGGCCGCCCGCCGCCGCCCTTGCCGCCAAGCGCCTCGGCACCAGCGCGCACGAGGTCTACGGCGCTGTATGTGCCGGTGAGGTCTTTCGTGACGCCAACAATGAGGCCGGCCTTGCCTTCGTCGCTAACGCCGACCACAGCAACGATCCCTGAGCCCAGCTGCTGCTTGGCTTCGTCCACCAGCCCGCGCAAATCCTTTGGGCTAACACCGTGCACGGTGCGCGCCAGTAGCTTGACGGACCCGAGCTCGCGCACGGCGGCACCCGCCGCACTGTCGCCGCCTTCGGGCCGCAGCGCGAGCTCGCGCTTGGCATCGGCCAGTTGCCGCTCCAGCTTGCGGCGCTCGTCCACGACCGCGGCAAGACGCTCAAGCATCTCTTCCGGAGAAACTTTCAACAGCTCCGCCGCTTCGCGCACGCGGCCATCCTGCGCATCGAGGAAACTCCGCGCCGCCTCACCGGTCAGCGCTTCGACGCGGCGGACGCCGGCCGCCACGGCGCCCTCGCCCGTGATCTTGAGAAGCCCGATATCGCCTGTGCGCGCCACATGGGTGCCGCCGCACAGCTCGATGGAATAGGCCTCCCCCGCTTTGGGGCTTCCGGGCGCAACGCCCATGGAGACCACGCGGACCTCCTCGCCGTATTTCTCGCCGAACAGCGCCAGCGCGCCCTGCTCGATCGCCTCGTCGGGCGTCATCAGATGTGTTTCGACGGGCGCGTTCTGCAAGATCATGGCGTTCGCCATGTCTTCGACCGCGGCGACCTCATCCGCCGTCATGGGCTTGGGATGAGAGAAATCGAAGCGCAAGCGCCCCGGTTCCACCAGCGAGCCCTTCTGCGCCACGTGCTGACCCAGCACTTGGCGCAAGGCCTCGTGCAGAAGATGCGTGGCCGAATGGTGCGCGCGGGTCGTGGTGCGTCGCGTATGATCGACATCGAGCGTCACGGTTTGTCCACGCAGCAGCGTGCCCTTCTGAAGGGCGCCCTGATGCACGAACAGGCCATGAAGCTTCTTCTGCGTGTCCTCAACGTCGAAGACGACGTCTTCGCCGATCGACAGCGTCCCTTGATCGCCGACCTGACCGCCGGACTGGGCATAGAACGGCGTCTGGTTAACGATGACGATGCCACGGTCGCCTTCGATAAGCTTGTCGACACGCGCACCGTCTTTGACCAACGCCACGATCTCGCCGGAGGCCGTCTCGGTCTCGTAGCCGAGAAACTCGGTGGCGCCGAGTTCCTCCTTCAGTTCGAACCAGACTTGTTCGGTGGCCGCTTCGCCCGAGCCGGCCCAAGACTTCCGCGCCTCGGCACGCTGGCGCTCCATGGCCACGCCGAAGCCTTCGGCGTCCACGCCAATGTTCTTGGCCTTTAGCGCGTCTTCGGTGAGATCGTAAGGAAAACCGTAGGTGTCGTAGAGCTTGAAGGCGACCTCGCCCGGCAGCGTGTCGCCCGGCTTGAGGCTTTCGACCGCCTCATCCAGTAGGCGCAAGCCGCGTTCGAGGGTCTCGCGGAAGCGGCTCTCCTCAAGCTTCAGCGTTTCCTCGATGAGGTCCTCGCCGCGTGACAGCTCGGGAAAGGCGCGACCCATCTCACCGATCAGCGTCGGCGCCAAACGGTGCAGCAGCGGCTCCTTGGCGCCCAGCAGATGCGCGTGACGCATGGCGCGGCGCATGATGCGACGGAGCACATAACCCCGGCCTTCATTGGACGGCAGCACGCCGTCGGCGATGAGGAATGAAGATGCACGCAAGTGATCGGCGATGATGCGGTGACTTGGGGCGTTGCCGCCCTCCGCCGCGACACCCGTCAACTCAACAGAAGCGGCGATCAGCGTTTTGAAAAGATCAATGGCGTAATTGTCGTGCGTGCCCTGCATCACCGCTGCGATGCGCTCCAGCCCCATGCCGGTGTCGATGGACGGATGCGGCAGGTCCACGCGCGAGCCGTCCTCGCGCTGCTCATATTGCATGAAGACGAGATTCCAGATCTCCACGAAACGGTCGCCGTCTTGATCGGGACTGCCGGGCGGACCGCCGGGTAAATGTGCGCCGTGGTCATAGAAGATCTCCGAACACGGCCCGCACGGGCCGGTATCGCCCATGGACCAGAAATT
>DGOS01000090.1:19296-20174 GCA_002390155.1 Hyphomicrobiaceae bacterium UBA4460
CTTGGTCAGAAGCTCCCAGGCGAGCGCGATGGCGCGCTCCTTGAAATAGTCGCCAAACGAGAAATTGCCGAGCATCTCGAAGAAAGTGTGATGCCGCGCGGTGAAGCCCACATTGTCGAGATCGTTGTGCTTGCCACCGGCACGCACGCATTTTTGCGACGAGGCCGCGCGCGGGCTCTTCGCCTTCTCCTGGCCGGTGAACACGTTCTTGAACGGCACCATGCCGGCATTGGTGAACATCAAGGTCGGATCGTGCCGGGGCACCAGCGGCGCGGACGGCAAGACGAGGTGGTCGTTCTTGGCGAAGAAATCGAGAAAACCGGTTCGGATGTCGTTCGCGCGCGTCGGCACGATATGCGCCTTGCCCTGCTTGGCGCCCGCGTTGGATTTTCCGCTGGTTCTGGACTTCCCGCCCGGGGATTTCGCGGCGCTCATGAGGTTCAGCTGGGACCTTCGTTCTCGCGCGAAACGGCGCTCGCCACCGCTACCCTAGCCGATTCGGCGGCCGCCTCATCGCGCGGCTACATTCGCCGTGAGACATACGGTCTGGAGTTTGGCCTGTCCAGCAGGCAGAGCCTGCCCAGCCGGTAAGGCCAGCCCGGCGGCAAGAATGGCAAAGGCGCCGCTGATGTCGCGGCGCCTGCCTTCGTCCTGCCCTTGTCCTGTCCTCGTCCGGCCCACAGCGGCCTGGCCCCCAGCGGGGGGCCTTTGGCGGGGGTGTTACGCTTTCTTCTTCCGGCCGCCCGCGGCAATGGCGGTCACGGTGCTCTCCTCGGCAATAGCGGCCGTGTCATCGCCCGCCTCGGCCTCAATCTCGCCGTCGAGCATCTGATCGCCGATGAGTCCCGCGCTCTGGCGGATGGCCTGCTCGATTTTCG
>DGOS01000090.1:20197-41345 GCA_002390155.1 Hyphomicrobiaceae bacterium UBA4460
CTATCGTAGGAGAACCAGGAGCCGGACTTCTCGACGATGCCGGCTTTGACCCCGAGATCGATCAGTTCGCCCATCTTGGACACGCCCTCGCCATACATGATGTCGAACTCGACCTGCTTGAAGGGCGGCGCGACCTTGTTCTTCACCACTTTGACGCGGGTCTGATTGCCAACCACCTCGTCGCGCTCCTTGATGGCGCCGATGCGCCTTATGTCGAGACGGACGGAGGCGTAGAATTTCAAGGCGTTGCCGCCACTGGTGGTTTCGGGTGAGCCGAACATCACGCCGATCTTCATGCGGATCTGATTGATGAAGATGACCATGCACTTGGACTTGGCGATGGAGCCGGTGAGCTTACGCAGCGCCTGGCTCATCAACCGCGCCTGGGCGCCCATCTGAAAATCGCCCATCTCGCCTTCGAGCTCGGCCTTCGGCGTGAGGGCCGCAACCGAATCGACCACCAGCACGTCGACGGCGCCGGAGCGCACCAGCGTGTCGGCGATTTCCAACGCCTGCTCGCCCGTGTCGGGCTGGGAGATCAGTACGTTCTCCAGATCGACGCCGAGTTTTTGCGCATAGACGGTGTCGAGCGCATGCTCTGCATCGACGAAGGCGCACACGCCGCCCTTCTTCTGGGCCTCGGCGACCACATGCAGCGCCAGCGTCGTCTTGCCCGATGATTCAGGCCCGTAAATCTCGACGACGCGGCCGCGCGGCAGGCCGCCAATACCAAGCGCGATATCCAGGCCGAGCGAACCGGTGGGGATGGCCTCGGTCTCCACGACGGTCTCGTTCTGGCCGAGCCGCATGATCGACCCCTTGCCGCACGAGCGCTCGATCTGGGAGATCGCAGCCTCCAGCGCCTTCTCTTTGTCCATGTCCCCTCCTGCTTCGACAAGGCGCAACGCGGCGTTCGACATCGGTCATCTCCTTATTTCACAGCCCCACGGGGCTCGTAAATGGTGGCCCTCGGTCCCGCCGGTCCCGTCCACACCGCAAATGACGCAGGCGACTGGGTCGGTCGAGCATTTGACCAGTGTACACGCTTTGTTCTCTGTTCGCAATATGTTCTCATCGCCGCAAGCGCAGTTTCGCGCAAAGAATAAAGGCCGCCCGGATACGGGGCGGCCAGCATTCCTTCTACCCAGCCTCTCAACCTAGCGGCAGGGCGTACACCAGCAGCGCCAGGGCCGGCAGAGCCGCGTATAGCCCAGCGGACACATCGGCCCCCTGGTCCGGCAGGAGACCCGGTCCAGCGGCGAGAAGGTCTTGGCTGCGATGGGAAGCCCTTGCGTGCCCGATCCGATCGTGGCGTCGGCCTGGAAACCGAGCGTGGTCACCAGCAGCAGGGCAAAGGCGGCCGTCAGCAAAACAGCAATTTTCCGCATTGTTCCCTCCCTGAAAGGCGCCCTACCGCCCTCCCCCTGGAACGCGGGGACGCCAAGGGGAAAACATAGCGCAAAACCGCGCCCCTGGCCCCTGCTGCGTTTCTCCTCACCGGCCAAACTTTCAAGGCGACGTTTGAGACGCCGCCGCTATGATCGGGGCCTTGAGGGAGCGATTCTGGTCAATATGAGCGAGCCGACGCGCGGCAGCGCGTTCCAAGACAAAGCCTTTCTGGTTCTGCTCGTCGCGGTGTCGTTGGCGTTCGGCTGGATTCTGTTGCCGTTCTACGGGGCGATCCTGTGGGCCGTGATCCTGGCCCTCGTGTTCGCGCCGGTGCAGCGCTGGCTGGGCGCGATACTCCCGGGACGCCGGAACCTCGCGGCGCTGCTCACGCTTCTGATCATCGTTGGCATCGTGCTGATCCCCTTGGCGTTCACCGGCGCCTCGATCGTGAGCGAGGCGACATCGCTCTACGACCGGCTTCAGTCGGGAGAGCTCAATCTCGGCCGCTTCCTGCAGCGCTTTCTCGATGCGTTGCCCGGCTGGGCGTCGAACATGCTCGCCCAGCTCGGCGTCAGCGATGTCAACGATATCGAGCAGCGGCTGATCGCGCTTCTCAAAGAAGGCAGTCAGTTCTTCGCCACCCAGGCCGTGCTCGTGGGCCAGGGCACGGCCAACGTCCTGCTCAGCGTCACCATCATGCTCTATCTGCTGTTCTTCCTGCTGCGCGACGGCGGGGCGGTGGCGCAAAAAATAATGGACGTCGTGCCCTTGGCGGAGGAACACAAAAGCGCGCTGTTCGAGAAGTTCGCCGTTGTGGTCCGCGCCATGATCAAGGGCACGATCCTGGTGGCCATCGTGCAGGGCTTTCTCGGCGGCTTCATCTTTTGGGTGCTTGGCATTCACGCGCCCGTCCTGTGGGGCGTGGTCATGGCCTTTCTGTCTTTGCTGCCGGCCGTCGGCGCCTCGATCGTCTGGTTCCCCGTAGCGGTCTATCTGCTGGCGACCGGCGCGCTGCTGAAAGGCATCGTGCTGATGGCCTTTGGCGCGGGCGTCATCGGGCTCGTGGACAACGTCCTCAGGCCTTACCTCGTGGGCAAGGACACCGCGCTACCCGACTATGTCGTGTTGATCTCGACGCTCGGCGGCATCGCGATCTTCGGGCTCAACGGCTTCGTCGTCGGCCCGCTGATCGCTGCGATGTTCCTCGCCGTGTGGGATATCTCCGCGCGCACGACCGCCGCGCGAGACGCAGAAGACGACTAGGCGAAGTCGGACAACTTGCCGAAATTCTCAACCGATATTCGTGCGCAGCAGGCGGTCGATCTCGCCGTCGCTCTTCAGGCGCTCGATGGCCGCGTTGAGCGCGGCGAGGAAGTCCGGCCGGCCCTTCTTCACCGCGACGCCATAGAGCTTGTCGGGAAAATGACCGCCGATATCGATCACCTCCAATTGGTCCGGATGCGCGGCGTGTTTGCGCATTAGCTTTAAGTTTACGAGGTCGTTGGAGGCGGCGTCCGCGTTGCCCTCTTCCACGGCGTTCAGCGTGCCGGCGTTCAGCTTGGTCACCGCGAGCGGCGCACCTGGAAAGGCCTCGCGCATGCGGCGTATGGAGATGGAGGATTCCGTCACGGCGATGCGCTTGCCGCGCAGGTCGTCAAGGCTGCGGATGGGGCTGTCTTTTCGAACGAGAATGCCCTCGCGCGTCACGTAATAGGGAACAGAGAAGTCAACCTGTTCCAGCCGGTCGGGCGTGATGGTGAGCTGGGACAACACCATGTCGGCGCGCCCTAACAGAACCGCCGGAATCCGCTCTTCGTTGGTGACTTGGGTGAAGTCGAGCGTGCCATCCGCGCCGAGCAAGATATCGGCAATGGCTCTTGCGACGCCCGGCTCGAAGCCTTCGATCTTGTGGGTCTTGAGGTTCTTGTATCCCATGCCGGGAATGTCGAAGGCGACGCCGGCAATGAGGCGTTCGTGCGCTTGATGATCTTTCATTACCGGCTCCCTTGTTGAGAGCTAAGACGCCGCCTTCTGCGGAGCACGTTTGTCCGTATGGGGCTCGGCAAGCGCCGCATCCACCGCCTCGCTATAGCCGAAACGGTCGATGAACGGCTTCAGGCGGTCCGCGATACGCTTGGTGAGCGCTTTCGGCATCTTATAAGAAGACACTTTGTGGTCGGAGCGGTCGTCGAGGAAGGCGCGCATGCGTCCTTCCGCTTCATCGAACTCGCCGATGCGAAGCTGCGCGTAGAGGTCTCGCATCGACTCGAGCGGGTCCTTGACGAAATCCTCGTAGCGGATTTCGACCAGGTTCTCTTCCGGGATCAGATGCCGGTCGCGCTCATAGGCTGTGGTAAAACGCTCGTAGACATCGAGCACATAGTCGTCGAGCCAGCCATCGATGTAAGGCGGATTGTGCAGGCCTTGCGCCGAATAGAGTGCGCGCCACAGCTTGATCGTGGACGGAAACACTTTGAGCGGATTGCGCGCGATGAACACCCAGCGCGCATCCGGGAACAGCTTGGTCAGCACTTTAAGACGCGCGGCGTTGGGCGGCGTCTTCATCACGAGAGGCTTTTTATGCTTCAGCATCAGCCGGCGGTAGAACCACATATAAGCCTTGGCCCAGCGGTTCACCTCCTTCTCCGGCAAGCCCTTGAAATCGACATAGTCGGTGTCGACGGGGCCGCGCCGCGGCCAGGCCATCGTCTTCAGGGGCGAGCCCTGGCCCAACATGAGCATGGCGAACTCTTCTTCTTGCGGGCGGTCGAAACCCACCGGCACGTCGTCTTGCGGCCGATGCTTGGGCAGAAGCACACTGAAGAGCGGATCGAGGGTACCTTCCGTCAGCAGAAAATGGTGCGGGAAGAAGCACTCATAGGTCGTCGGGTAGGCGAGGTTCGGGTCCTCGGAGAAGAGGTCGTGCATCAGCGTGGTGCCGCTGCGCCAATGGCCGACGACGAAGACCGGGGGCTGATCGAGCGGTAGGCTTTCGGCCTTCCGCTTGTACAGCGCCTCGGAGATCCACAAGAGCGGTGTGTTCCACGGAACCCACAGGAACAGCGCCGCCGTGTCCGGGATGCAGTTCAGCGTGAAGGAAAACCGGCCGCGCCAGAACAGCCGCATCAGCGTCATGAAGCGCATGCCGAACCAGACATAGACCAGCCGGCCGCCATAGCGCTCGACGGTAAGCCCCAGCTTTTTCTTCTTATGCCGTTTGCGGCGCTTGTTGCCGTCCTCGGCGGGCGCCATGACCTCGTAATCGGGCACGCGTGGGTCTCCGGTGGGTGGAAATCTCGCGTCTCGCTTAGACGCGATCGGCACGCAAGGGAAGCCCCTAAAGGGACGCAACCTTGGCATCTATGGGAAGTTTAGTCCTGAAGCGCGGCCTTGACCGTGGCGGCGAGCTCCTTCAGATCGAAGGGCTTCTGCAGGAACATAAAGTCTTCTTTCTCGTCCAGATTTCGCCGGAAAGCGTCCTCCGCGTATCCGGAGATGAAGATGATCTTGAGGTCCCGGTTCTGCTCCCGTAGCTCCTTCATCAAGGTGGGACCGTCCATCTCGGGCATCACCACGTCGCTCACCACCAGATCGACCTCGCCGTGATGCTCCTCGAAGACCTCCAGCGCCTCCGCGCCGGTTGAGGCCTCGAGTACGCGATAGCCGCGCGTGCCCAGCGCCCGGGCGGCGAAACTTCTCACCGCGTCCTCGTCCTCGACCAACAGCACCGTGCCGCGGCCCGTCAGATCCTTCGGCTTCTCAGGCTCGGGCTTGTGGTCGAGCTTGGCCGGCTCCTGGTCGATCTCCGCGGCGCCTTTCACATGGCGCGGCAGGTAGACCCGCATCGCGGTGCCGTCACCTTCCTCGCTGTCAGCAAAGATGTAACCGCCGGTCTGCTTGATGATGCCGTAGACGGTGGAGAGGCCGAGCCCCGTTCCGCGGCCAATCTCCTTGGTGGAGAAGAAGGGCTCGAAGATCTTCTGCTTGACCTCCTCGCTCATCCCCGTGCCGGTGTCGCGCACCTCGATCATCACGTACTCGCCGGGCGGCATGTGGCTCAGGCTAAGCTCGCGAGATTGAGGCTCGCTCACATTGGCGGTGCGGATCGACAGCTTGCCGCCGTCCGGCATGGCGTCGCGCGCGTTCACGGCGAGGTTGATGATGACCTGCTCGAACTGATGAACGTCCACCTTGACGGGCCACAGATCGCTCGCCTGATCGAGCGTCAATTTGATGTTTTCACCGAGCAGCCGGCCGAGCAGAATGGAAAGGTCGGGAATTGTATCGCCGAGCTGCAGCACTTGCGGACGCAAGGTCTGCTGCCGTGAGAACGCAAGCAGCTGACGCACCAAGCCGGCGGCCCGGTTGGCGTTCTGCTTGATGTTCATGATGTCTTGGAAGGCAGGGTCGGTTGGCCTGTGGTTCAGCAGCAAGAAATCGGAGAAGCCGATGATCGCCGTCAGCATGTTGTTGAAGTCGTGCGCGATGCCGCCGGCGAGTTGCCCTACGGCCTGCATCTTCTGGCTTTGAGCGATCTGCATCTCGAGCGCGCGTTGCTCGGTGGCGTCGATGACATACGCAATGGCAGCATCGCTTTCGCCTTCGGCATGCTCGATCGGACTGAGAAAGAGCTGGCCGCTCCGCTCGCCGGGCCCGGCGAGTGCCACATCCATGGGCTCGGTCAAAACCTGGCCGGCAATTGCGGATTCAAGAGCTTTTCGAAGATCGGCGTGGTTGGACGGATCGAGAAAGCTCTCCAGGCTCGTCTCGCCATCGCCGGTCTTGGCGCCAAACATGCGCACGAAGGCCGCGTTTGTCGCGCTCACCGTGCCTGTCGTATCCACCGTTGCAATCGCAATGGGCGAGGAATGGAACAGCCGCGCAAATCTGAGCTCGCCGGCGCCGGCCTCCTCCACTTCACCGGGCCCGCGATTGAGGATCAGCACATGCGCCAGTTCGCTGCCGCGCGGCAGGCGTAAGAGAAGGCGCACCGGCAGCGATGTGCCGTTGGCTTTGAGCAGGTCGATATCGAAATGGCGGGTGCCGCCTTGCGTGTCGCCGCGGCTGGCGCCTGCGATCAGCGCGGCGCTGTCCTCGGACATGATCTGCGTGAGCTTGATCTGGCGGTTGGAAACCTCGGACAGATCAAGGCCGAGCCATCGCGACAAGGTGGCGTTCAGATAGTCGATATGGCCGTCCGCGTCGGCAATGAAGAACCCGGCCGGGGCGTTGTCGAGATAGTCGATGGCCGCTTGCACTTTGGCGAAGCTGGTTTCCTCGCGGGCGCGGTCTTGGGTGATCTCGTCTACCTGCCAGACAACGAGCGCCCCTTTGCGGCCTGCCTTCGGATCTGGCGGCATTGGCTGCACCGAGATGCGGAACCAGCGCGGGGTGATACCGCCCTCGTCTTGAACTTCGCCCGGCGGCGGCAGGCGGAACTCTTCCTTCAGGCGGCGTCCTTGTTGAGCCGCACGGGCCAGGCGGAAAATCGGCTCGGCCAAATGCGGGTTGCCACCGAAGGCTCGGTCCGGCGCCAAGACGCTTGCCTCGCCGTCGAGCCCCAGAAGGTCGCGATAGGCCCGGTTGGCGTAAAGCACCCGCCCTGTCGCGTCGGCGATCAGCGCGCCTTGCGGCAGGTTGTCGACGAAAGCCTTGGTCAGGTCGTTCCGCGCGTGGCGCTGGCCGAAATACAAAATGCCGACCGCGCCCGCGAACAGGCAGAACACGCCGACAACCGCAAGGCCGGCGAGGATCGCCAGCACGAACGGCTCGGCCATCTCCCGGCTCACCATGGCCAGCCCCACGGCGGCTACCGCAAGCGCGACCGCGAGGAGCACGACCAGGCTAATGCTCCCGTCGCGCTCGGTCTGGTCAGCAACGGGCTCGGCGTAGCGCATTGGCGCGTTAATATCCGTCATGGCTTGGGAAAATACCCGATTCGACTTGTCTTGGCCGGAGATTGTCATGGACGGATGACCGCAAGGTTAGTCCGGGTTCAGCCCCGTTTCCGGGGCCTCGTTTCAAGGGGGGAGCCTCTCGGCTAAAGAACTGTTAAGCTCTGCCTGGGTAGGGACCATCCATCATGGAGATCAACACCCTCATTCTCGGCGTCGCAACGCTTCTCTTTGCCGTCGCGCTCATCGCCCTTCTTGTTTGGGCGTTCAAGACATTCTTCGGCAAGTCGGGCGGTTCGACACGCCGGGCGCCTGAAAAGCGCCTCACCGTCGTCGAGACGGCCGAGGTCGACTCCAAGCGTACGCTCTATCTCTTACGCCGCGACGACGTCGAGCATCTCGTCATGATCGGCGGTCCGGTGGATGTCGTGGTGGAGACGGGAATCAGATGGCGCCCGCAGCCGCAGCCCCAGCCTCTGGGTCCGCCCCATGACGACGTCATTATCGCCAAGACCGAGACCCCCGGCAGGCCGGAATATCCCAAGTCCTAGAAGAATTTAGTGCGATTCCGGTTGACTGTTGCGGAAATGTCACAGGCGGTTTTGCTTGAGATAGGGCGTCGATTGCGGTAAATAATAGGAACGATCTTACGGTAGCCCTGATGGGCAGGCGGCTGGAGCGACGCCGGTAGAGCCAACCGTCCTTATCGTAAGAGCGCCGGCAGTTCCCTGCTAATGGTCCGACACCGACTGGCCCTGCCAGTCATGTCAGTCCCCCAAACACTTCCACTCCCCGCCCTCCAGCGGGGAGTTTTTTTGCGCCATGCGTTGACGGCGCAAACCCCATCGCAAACAGTCACCCCATGTCTGGTTGTCGAGCTATCGGCTGCGCCGTGCTGGTTGCGGCTCTCTTTGTTGCGGGGACGTCACCCATGAGCGCTGGTTCCATGCCCAAGGGCTTCGTCTATCTCTACGACGTCGACCCTTCGATCGAGCAGGACATGCGCTATGCGGGCCCCAATAACTTCACGCGGCAGCCCGTGCCCGGCTACGACGCCGCCGAATGCGTGCTTGTCAGGGAAGCGGCCGAAGCCTTGAAAGCGGCGCAAACGGACCTCAAGCCAATGGGGTTGTCGCTGAAGGTCTATGACTGCTACCGCCCCAAACAGGCCGTGACCGCCTTCGTCGATTGGTCGAAAGAGCCGGACAATCCGAACGCCAAGCTCGAGCATTATCCCGACCTGCCCAAGAGCGCCCTGTTTCCCGAATATATCGCCACGCGGTCCGGGCACTCCCGCGGGTCGACGCTGGATGTCACCATCGTGCCCCTCGGATCGTCACCTGCCGACACGGACGACGAGGACGGCATCGCCTGCACTGAGGCGCAGCCGTCCGACAACAGCGTCGACATGGGAACCGGCTTCGACTGCTTCGATCCGAAGGCCAACACGGATGCGCCCGGTCTCACGCCGGAGCAGCAGCGCAACCGGACGCTCCTTGTGGACGTGATGAGCCGCCACGGCTTTAAGAACTATCCCAAGGAGATCTGGCATTACACGTTCGAGCCGGAGCCCTACCCCGACACCTATTTCGACTTTCCCATCGTGCCGCGGCCAGCATCCGGCAAATCGTGAGCGGGGCCCACGACGCGAAGGTGATCGAGACGTCCGTGCCGGCGCGGCTCGATCGCCTGCGCTGGGGACGCTTCCACACGCTCATCGTCTTGGCACTCGGCATCACCTGGGTGCTGGACGGGCTCGAAGTGACGCTCGCCGGCGCGGTGGCTGGCGCGCTGAAAGAGAGCCCCGTCCTGAAGCTGACGAATGCGGAGGTCGGACTTGCCTCCAGCTTCTATCTGGCCGGCGCGGTGCTGGGGGCACTGCTGTTTGGATGGCTCACCGACCGCCTCGGCCGTAAGAAGCTGTTCTTCATCACGCTGGCCGTCTATCTGGTCGCCACGGCGGCGACGGCCTTCTCCTGGAACTTCGTGAGCTTCGCCCTGTTCCGTTTTTTGACCGGCGCCGGCATCGGCGGCGAATACACGGCGATCGCCTCCACCATTCAGGAGTTCATCCCGGCCCGCTATCGCGGCCATACCGATCTCGTCATCAACGGCAGCTTTTGGATTGGCGCGGCGGGAGGCGCCGCCGGGTCCATCGTGCTGCTCGACCCGGCCGTGCTGCCGCCGGACTATGGCTGGCGCGCCGCCTTCTTCATCGGCTCGGTGCTGGGGCTGGGCATCCTTATCATGCGCCGGTGGATTCCGGAATCGCCACGCTGGCTCATGACCCATGGGCGCCCGGACGAAGCGCACGAGATCCTGGAGCAGATCGAAGATCACCATCGCGCGCGCGGCCACCACGTACCCGACGACGACCCGGCACTGTTCAAGCTCAACACGCGCAGCCACACGCCCTTAGCGGAAGTCTGGCACACGCTGTTTGACCTGCATCGCCAGCGCACGCTGGTGGGGCTTGCGCTGATGGCGGCGCAAGCGTTCTTCTACAACGCGATCTTCTTCACCTATGCGCTGGTGCTGACCGACTTCTACGGCATCGCCGCCAGCAAGGTCGGCTGGTATTTGCTGCCCTTCGCGGCCGGCAATTTCCTCGGACCGCTTCTCCTCGGACGCTTGTTCGACACGGTGGGACGCCGCCCCATGATCGCGATCACCTACGCGCTCTCCGGTCTGTTGCTGGCGCTCACCGGCGCGCTATTCGCCGCGGGCGTTCTGTCGGCGACGATGCAGACGGTCTGCTGGACGGTGATCTTCTTCTTCGCCTCGGCCGCGGCGAGCTCGGCCTATCTCACGGTGAGCGAGACCTTCCCGCTCGAAATCCGCGCGCTCGCAATCGCCTTCTTCTATGCCGTCGGGACGGGTGTCGGGGGCATCGGCGCGCCGTGGCTGTTCGGGGCGCTGATCGATACGGGTTCGCGCATGAGCCTGTTCGCCGGGTACCTGCTGGGCGCGGGCTTGATGCTGGCCGCAAGCGTTATCGCGGCACGCTACGGTGTCGCCGCCGAAGGCAAATCGCTCGAAGATGTGGCGAAGCCGCTGTCGGCGGCGCATTAGCGATGTTGGGCTACCGGTCTCGAAAGACCGTCGCGCGCTACACGTCGCGGTAGACGCGCTCGCGGCGCTCGTGACGCTCTTGCGCCTCGACGCTTAAGGTCGCGATGGGACGCGCATCGAGCCGTTTCAGGCTGATGGGCTCGCCAGTTTCCTCGCAATAGCCGTACGTGCCGCCCTCGATTCGCTCCAGCGCGTCATCGATCTTGGCGATGAGCTTGCGCTGGCGATCACGGGCGCGCAGTTCCAGCGAGCGTTCCGTCTCGGAGGTCGCGCGGTC
Organism: Hyphomicrobiaceae bacterium UBA4460; assembly: GCA_002390155.1. Next base: position 30,830 of record DGOS01000090.1, read on the forward strand.
GGCAATGTCGGCATATTGCTCGGAGTCGTCCTGCAGATGCTGCAGCGTCTCCTTGGTGGAGCGCAGAATCTCGTCACGCCAGTTGAGAAGCTTGCGGCGGAAATAGGCCCGCTGCTGCTCGTTCATGAACGGCTCATCATCCGACGGCCGATAATCCTCGGGGAGGACTTTCTTCTTCTTTCTTGCAGTCGCCATGAGAGTCACGTCCAGGCCATCCACTTCATCGGCTCGTCGCCTACTTAACTTCACCCGGCACGCCTCAGCGTTCCCCCACCAGGCAGCCCCGTATTTACGGAAGCGAGTTGACAAGTCAAGACAACACGCGGGGTTGACAAATGCGCCAAGCGCCGCTCCCGAGAACATCGCGGAATCGTCATATTTCATAGGCAGCGCTGGGACTTGCGGCGCACATTTGTTGTGCAGGTGCACAGTCAAAAAGGTACCAAGAGTTCCCGCTGGTCTTCCTTCGTTGCCCCGAGCACGCTATGAGGCGCATGGCACGGGGGGCCGAGAAAAAAGGACTGATCTGAAGCGTGCCACTTTCCACCTATACCCAGGCCGCGGGCGACGCCGTACGCAACGTGGGAGACGTTGCCTCCGGCCTCGTAACGCCGCGATTGCGCCTCGGCGTGACCGGCCTCGCCCGCTCCGGCAAGACGGTGTTCATCACGGCGCTGGTCCATAATCTCATCGCCAGTGGGCGGCTGCCATTCTTCGATGCGGGCGCGGAGGGACGCTTGATACGCGTCTATCTCGAGCCCCAACCCGACGAGATCGTGCCGCGCTTCGAATACGAAAGACATCTCGCCGACCTCACCGCCGAGCCGCCGACCTGGCCGGAGAGCACACGCCAGATCAGCCAGCTGCGCCTGACGCTCGAATACGCCTCGACGCGGTTCTGGAAACGGCAATTGGGGCGCGAGCGGCTGCATATCGACATCGTCGACTATCCAGGCGAATGGCTTCTCGATCTGCCGCTCCTGCAACGCGACTATGCCAGTTGGGCTAGGGACGCGGTTGCGCAGGCGCGCGAAGCGGACCGGGAAGCGGCGGCCAAGGATTGGAACACCGCGCTCGGCGAGATCGATCCGGCTGAGCCTGCCGACGAAGCGCTCGCCGCGAAGCTCGCAGATCTGTTCAAGACTTATTTGCGCGAGGCGCGCTCCGACCAATATGCGCTGTCCACCTTGCCGCCGGGACGCTTTCTTATGCCAGGCGATCTCGCGGGCTCGCCTGCGCTGACCTTCGCGCCGCTCGATGCCAAGGGTGCCGACAGTTTCCCGCGCGGCTCGCTGTGGTCGCTCATGGAGCGGCGCTACGAAGCCTATAAGACCTACGTCGTGCGCCCCTTCTTCCGCGACCATTTTGCGCGGCTGGACCGGCAGGTCGTGTTGATCGACGTGCTTGCCGCGTTGAACGGCGGGCCGGCGGCAGTTGCCGATCTGGAACGCGCCATGACCGAGATCCTCGAATGCTTCCGCACGGGCGCAAACAATCTCTGGTCGAACCTGTTCGCACCGCGGATCGACCGCATTGTCCTTGCCGCGACGAAGGCCGACCATCTGCACCACGAGAGTCATGACCGGTTGGAGGCGATCCTGTCGCTGCTCACGGACAAGGCGCTGGCCCGCGCCCGCTATCGCGGCGCCGACGTCAACGTTCTGGCGCTGGCCGCCATCCGCGCCACGCAAGAAGGCGAAGCGAAGCGGGGCACCCAGACGTTGCCGTGCATCGTCGGCTATCCGCTAAAGGGCGAGAAGATCGGCCGGCGTATCTTCGACGGCAACGAGCCCTTCGCCATCTTCCCAGGCGATCTTCCCGAGGATCCGAAGAAAGCGCTGTCCGGCTGGCAGACCGAGCACGGCGATATGCGCTTCGTTCGCTTTCGGCCGCCCGATCCGGTGCAGCTGCCTTCCGGAGGCGTCGCGCCGTTCCCAAATATCCGGCTCGACCGCGCCATCCAGACCCTGATCGGAGACCGCCTCGCATGACCGCACCCAAGCGCCGGAAGCCCGCGGCGTTCCGCGTCGAAGACGTGGACGTGTTCGTGCCGCCGGAGCCGCCGGCCGCCGAAACGCTCCCTACTCCTATGGACGCGCAAACGCGCATGCTGCCCAATCTGGATCGCGGCTTACGCTGGGGCAGCATCTTTCTCGCCGCACTCGGCGGGCTGATCAGCCTCATCGCCTCGCTATGGCTCTACGATTGGGTGCTTTCGCTCCTGGCGCGGGACGACTGGATCGGCTGGGTCGCTGTCGGGCTGCTAGCCGTCGTCGTGCTGGCACTTCTCATGATCATCATCCGCGAGGTGGCCGGGCTGTTGCGGCTTGGACGCCTCGACAAAATCCGCCACGAGGCGGACAGCGCGGCGCGCCAGAACGACAAGGCGCTCGCCGTCGACGTGACGCGACGGCTGAAGCGTTTCTATGCGGGACGCGAAGACCTTGCTTGGAGCTTGCAGCGTCTAGCCGAGCACGAGCATGACATCATGAACGCGGAGGAGCTGCTGCGTCTCGACGAGCGCACACTCATCGCGCCGCTCGATCCCGTCGCACGCGGCATCGTCGCCACATCGGCAAAGCGCGTGTCGGTGGTCACGGCGGTTAGCCCCAACGCGCTTATCGACATGATGTTCGTCGGCGCGCAGAACCTGCGCATGCTCCGCAAGCTCGCCACGCTCTATGGCGCACGCCCCGGGACGTTGTCGCTGTTGAAGCTCGCGCGCATGGTGGTCACGCATATCGTGCTCACCGGCGGCATTGCGCTCGGCGACGACGTGATCCAGCAGGTGATCGGACACGGACTGACTGCGCGCCTTTCGGCACGGCTCGGCGAAGGCGTGTTCAATGGAGCGCTGACCACGCGCATCGGCATCGCGGCGATCGATGTTTGCCGCCCCCTGCCCTATATCGAGCAGCCGCGCCCGCGCTTCCGCGAACTGGTCGCCGAGGTCGCCGGCATCAAGTGATGCATCAACTCAGGAGATTGCAGCCATCGAGCGCGACGGTTTGGGAGCCGCCGTCGTTGAATCTGAGCGTCAGCTTGACCTCGTCGGCGCAAGCAAGTCCGCCCGCGCTGATGCGGAAGCCGTTCGTCTTGTCGCTCGAGGCTTGCGACTGCGGGCGGATGGCCGGCGAGTTGAATGCGTAAGAGACGCCAACCAGGCGCTGCTTCATCTCGGCGGGAGGCTCCAACCAAAGCTCGAAGTGATAAAGCGGCCGCGAGCGCGCCGAGCCCTTGATCTCGGTGACCTTGGACTTGATCCACTGCTTCACCTCACCGCCTGCCGGCAGCACGACGGCGGCTTGCGCCACCGGTGCAGCGCCGTTCGGTGACGTCTTTTTCTGCGCCGACTTTCCGGTGGGGCCGAGCGGGCTGAACGGGACCGGCTCCACAGCGTCCCAGGGAAGATTTGCGCTGGCCTTGGAGAAAGCGGCGAAGGCTCTGCGCTTCTTCCCGTCGTCCTTTTTTGGCGGCCGGTTCCAGATCAGCTCTCTGGGAATTTCGCTTAGCCCCAAGAGGTTCGGCTCGGCGTCTTGTGCAGGGCTGGGAAGCGGCGGCGCCAGCGCCATGGTCAACAACCGGCTGACACTCGTTGGCTCGAAGCCGTCTGCGGCCGATGCCGCAGCCGGCCCTTTGGTCTTTGCGTGCTTGGAAACGACGGTCTCCCCGCCGACGAGATTTCTCATGTCCAGCGAGGCGCCGCCTGGCCCGGAGACATCGGCGCCGAGCGCCAGAAGCCCCCCGAGCACCGCCGCGCCAGCCGCCAGTAGGAGCCGCCGCGCGCGGGTACCGACAAGGCCCGGCAAGACCGATACTGCTCTTACTGCGACACGCCGCATGAAACTGAACTCCCCCGACTTGGAGCCTAGCATACAGCTCAGAAAAACGGCGGTCCAACGGGACGAAACGGCGCTCTTCCCGAAGCCTTGCGGGCGGCCGCAACGTGGCCGGGGGCGTGCGATCCGGTGGATTGCGGGGAAAAGCGGTGCGCCACCAGTGCAACGCGAATGCATTGCGGTATTCTTCAAACTGTGAGTTGGCCGGTTGTAGAAGGGGCTGACGGAGAAATCCCAAAGCTTCGGGAAATGATCGGAAGGCTCGCAGGGCATGGCAAGCCCGAGGTCGTCCATTGCCATGGGCGGCTGAAGGCGGCGGGAAGCGTAGACGCAAATGGTCCACGGTCTGGCGACGTCGTCGCATTACCGTGAGTCGAGGTCGACAGGGTCCTTTGCGCCACACATCCCATCGCTGATTGGTTTCAGCCCGGCCGGGGCTGGTGCCACGTCGTAGCAACGCGACGCAAAATAAGGGCCGTGGTCAGGTCGCGGCGCTGCTTGTGGGAGACCATGAGGGAGGCGCGTGACCAAGAGGCCGATAAGGTCTCGCGGCGCCGACCAATCGTCCCGAACGGGCGTGCGGCTCGACATCGCAACAGGGAGGCGGGGCCGCAAAGCTCCGCCTTTCCTTGTTTTTGCACTTCATTTCGCCCCCTTTAGCTGCGACGACGCGACCGATAAGATCGCGCCGAAATGAAACACCCCTTCTCAACCGCCACGCCGATTGCAGCGGCTGCCGCAGCCGCGCTGTTGGTCGTGCTGACGGCCTGCTCGACGGTGGACAGCATCAGAGGTCCGGAGACCGGAGCGTCCACCGAGGCCGCGGCATACAATGTGCGGCCCAACGACCCGCTCGCGCGGCCAACCCAGGTCGCATGGACCTCGGCCCGCGCAACCCGCTGCGGGTTCGTCTTCAACCCCCAGCAGCTCCGCTCGAACTACCTCGCCTATGAATCGCGTTTTGGCCATGGCCAGGCACGAATGGAGAAGACCACACATGCCTACGACTACACGCTCGAGTCCGTGTTCCAACAGATCAAAAACGATCAGGGCTATTGCACTAAGGATCGGCTAGACGCGATCCGGGTCGACCTCAACCGCCATCTCTCCGGCGATTACAGGGCGATCGCGCGCATGGCGCGTTAGCGGTTGGCACCCGTTGACGTTTGCGGCTGGGGCGCGGTCTGCGCGGGGACATCGATCTGCACTTCCGCACCTTGGCCCGGAAGTTTGAGAGGCCACCCGTACCCGGCGACGGCAAGCGCAGCGGCCACGGCCAGGCCGAGACCAGCCGTGGCGATTTTTATGGTGCGCCACGAAACGAAGATGCCGTCGTCTTGCGGGACCGGCACTTCGGAGATGTCCATCTCTTCGCCGGCCAGGATAGCCTCAAAGGCCGCTTCCAGACGCGCATGCGCGTGCTTCAGCGCGTCGACCCGCGCCGCAAGAACATCGTCTTGATCGAGAACCCCCTCCACCGCACGCGTCTGTTTGCGGGCAAGTTGTCCATCGACATAGGCGATGAGGAGTTCGTCGCTGAGTTCAGTCATGGTCAGCCCCTGAGCCCTTCGGGATAGAGCGTCTCGACGGTCGCCGCGGCTTGCGCCGGCGCCCGTGCGTTCAAGCGGTCCGCAAGCACCGCACTGATACGGATGAGCCGTGCGGCGATTGTCTCGGGTGGAACGTCGAGGATGCGGCTCGCGTCCTCGTACTCAAAGCCTTCGCCATAGACGAGGAGCACTGTGAGGCGTTGTGGCGCCGACAGGCTCCCCAGGAAGGCAACGACCGGCGCGTCAACGTAGTCGTCGCCTTTGGCGTAGAACAACTCGCCAAACCGCGTCTCGTCGATCCTGGCTTGCGCAACGGGCTCGGCATGATCGCGCAACTCGCTCAGCCAATACCGGTAGATCTCGGCGAAGGCCCAAACATCGAGGGACGTGCCGCGCTGGTAGCGATGCTGCTCAGCCAGCATGAGCTGGAGCGCGCGGCTCAGCAGCCCTGCGCCTTCGTCACGCGCGCCGACAAGCACGTCGGCGAAACGCATGAGCCTCGGCAACATGGCAATGAGGCCTGGCCTCACGGAGTCATGGAAGTCTTCTGCCTGCACGCCTCGCTCCCCGCCGCTTGGGGTTTGTGCCGGCCGTCGCGGGTCCCCCTCGCGAATCAAGAGGATAGCACATTCGGCAGACGCGTTTGCGTTGCGGAGCCGGCCTTTGCCTAAAAAGCGCTTGCTTCACGAGGCATCGTGCACAATCCTTACGCATGAACGGGGAACTCCCATGACGGTCGCCCCCCGCGGTCCAGGCCGGACTGCGCCGCAAGGTGGTACTTCGTCGGGCGGCCATACCAAGACGGCGGCTGTAGGCGCCATGTCGAGGACCAAGGACTCAAATACGAATGCCGCCGCCTTGGGCCGCGGCGCACTGCGCAACCGCCTTGCCGGGCGCCTTGCCCAACTCGCCGACAAGACCTCCAGTCAGACGAAGCAGGCCACCAAAGACGGCTTGGCTCGCGCGGCCGAGTATGGACGAGGGAGCGTGCTGCCCGAGATCGAACGGACCGGCGCGAAGATTAAGGAGCACGCGCGTCCCGAGCGGATCAAGCAAGACTACAAAGCGTTTTTGCACTGGCTGAACGCACGGGTTTTCGATCCGCCGAAAGAGCAGTTGTTCTTCTCCTCGACCAAAGATCCAGTAGCGCTATCGGGACTCACGATCCGCAGCCGTCATCCCGAGCGCGGACACGACTACCGCCCGACACCGTGTCAATTGTTCCAATGGACCCTTGCAGGCATCGACTACGATTTCTCGAAGCTTACCTTCGTCGATCACGGCGCCGGCAAGGGACGCGTGCTGTTACTCGCAGCCGAGCACCCGTTTGCGGCCGTCGGCGGCATCGAGTTCGCCGAGGAACTGCACGACGACGCCGCAATGAACATCGCGCAATACCCGCGCTCCCATATGCGCTGCCGTAACGTGGAGTGCGTGCTTGGCGATGCGACCGAGGTCGGCCCGCCCGAGGGCGAAGCGATCCACTACTTTTTCAATCCGTTTTCGCGCGAAGCCTTCGCCGAGGTCTTGAACAACATCGTCGTGTCGTACCGCGACAAGCCGCGGCGTCTCTACCTCGTCCTCGTCGACCCGATCGCGACCGACCTTGTGGATGAGAGCGGCGTGTTTGCGCGTGTGGAAATTCCGGCGAACGAGCGCCTCAAGATCAGGCTGTTCAGCCCCTACGACGTCGCGATCTACCGCACGTTGGCCTGAGCTAATTAGGCCTAAGGGCCAGCCTATTTCACGCCCAGCTTCTTTTGAAGATTCGACGACGACGTCGTGTACTGGAAGATCAGCTTCTTGTCGGGGTACACAATTTTGTGCACCTGCTGCGCCATCAGCGCGGCTTCATGGAAGCCTGACAGAATCAGCTTCAGCTTGCCCGGGTATGTGTTGATGTCGCCGATGGCGAAGATGCCCGTCTCGCTCGTCTCGAACTTCTCCGTATCGACCGGGATTAAGTTCTCTTCGAGATTGAGACCCCAATCGGCCACCGGGCCGAGCTTCATGGTCAGGCCGAAAAAGGGCAACATGACATCCGCCGATTGCTCGAACGTCGCGCCGTCGGGCCCTTTGACCGTGACGCCGGTGAGTTGGCCGTCGTCCCCGTGCAGCTCCGTCACCTGACCGAGCTTGAAGGCGGCATCCCCGTTTTCGACCAGATCCAGCATCTTCTGCACCGAGGCCGGCGCCGCACGAAACTCCGAGCGTCGATGCAGCAGCGTCAGCGACTTGGCGACCGGCTGTAGGTTCAGCGTCCAATCGAGCGCAGAGTCGCCACCGCCGACGATAAGCACGTCCTTGTCCTTGAACACATCCATCTTGCGCACCGAGTAGTAGACGGACGTCCCCTCATACGCCTCGATACCCGGGAGCGGCGGCCGCTTGGGCGTGAAGGACCCGCCGCCGGCGGCAATCACCACGACCTTGCACTCGAACGCGGTGTCGGCATCGGTCACGAGGTGGAAGCCCTCGTCCGTTCGCTCGAGCGTTTCGACGCGCTCGCTGAAATGGAACTCAGCGCCGAAGGGCTTGATCTGCTCCATGAGCTTGTCGGTCAGCTCCTGACCGGTGACGACGGGCAGAGCCGGCACATCGTAGATCGGCTTTTCGGGGTAAAGCTCGGCGCACTGGCCGCCCGGCCGGTCGAGGATGTCGATCACGTGAGCCTTCACGTCGACAAGGCCGAGCTCGAACACGGCAAAGAGGCCCACCGGGCCTGCCCCAATGATAACCGCGTCGGTCTTGATCACTTCCGCTGACATAGCGCCTCAGAACTGTTTTTCGGGAATTCGGACCCTGAGCCCATCGAGCTCCTCGGTCACTTTGATCTGGCAAGACAGGCGGCTCTCCGGGCGAATATCGAAAGCAAAGTCGAGCATGTCCTCTTCCATCTGCTCCGGCTGGCCTGTCGGCTCGCGCCACGCGTCCTCTACGTAGACATGGCACGTCGCGCAGGCGCAGGCACCGCCGCATTCCGCCGCAATGCCTCTGACCGAGTTCTTCACCGCGGCCTCCATCACGGTCATGCCGGGATCGGCATCGACAACGTTCTCGGTTCCGTCGGGTTGAATGTATGTGATCCTGGCCATGACGTTGGCGGGCTCTAACGCGCAAAATCCTTATCTCGGGAGCCGGGCGTCTTGCGGGGTGACCGCGCCCGAAGGGTTGGCGCGGTTGGGGCATGCCCGCCCGCAGCCCGTGCTCTATAAGGCAATTGAATTTGAGACACCAGAGCCTTGCGGCCCCTTGTGGCGAAAGATGCCGGTCAGCGGCTCTCGAGCACCGTGGCGATATAGGCCTCGGCCTCACGCAGCGAGGCTTCGACCTCATCGACCCGCGCGCTGCGGAGCTCGCTCAGACCATCGCCTTGAAGGGCTTCGGCCTGTTCTGCGGCTTGCGCCATGCGCCAGGCGCCAATCGCGCGGGCGGAACCTTTGAGGGAATGGGCGGCCTGCTTCCAGTCCTCATCGGACTTGGCCGCGCGGAGCTGATCCAGAAGGAGAACGGACTGGCTGCAGAACAGCCCCAGAACCTCCCGCTCAAGCTCCGGCTCGCCGAGCGTGTAGCGCGCCAAGTGCTCAAAATCCACGGGATTGCCCGAGGGGCCCTGTTCGTTGGCAGGGGTCGAAGCTTGGACTTCTGCTGCCGTCTTGCTGGCCATGCGCCTCGCTCGATGCCGCCCCAAACCCGCTGCCTCAAGAACCCTTGAAACGGCTCTATTTTCGGCCGGCCCTGCGCAAAGTGACGAAACCCTCGCACCTGGCAACGGTCCCAGGCTCCACTTAGCCGATTCGCCTTTGCCTCGCAGCAAAATTGGGGTTCAATCCTAGGGAGTTAACCGGCGTTAACCCAAGCAGGCGATTCAGCTTTTTTTAAGCCTAGAAAAACGTTAACGATGTTGGGCGAGGGGAAAAAGCGTTGGGGGCTCTTCCGGTTAGACTTCCTCGGAAGATGATGCGGGGTCCCACGAGATGCGATGCGCCGCTGTTGCGGGTTTTGAGTTCTAGGGCGCACTGTTTTCCCAGTTCTATTTAGTGGTGCGAGGAACGCGTAATGGCGCAGAAACAAGCGAAATCGGCCCCAGGGAAAGAGACGTCCGACGACAAGGAAGAGGTCAAAGGCCCCCTGGAAGCGATGATGCAGGGCAAGGCCAAGGGCAAATCCGACGACCTTGAGCGCATGTCGACCCTACCGCGGCGATCGACCCTCGCCGACCGGCTCAAGGCCGAACAGCGCAAGCGCGTGGAGCCCAAGCGCGAAGAGCCCCGCCGCGAGGAGCCGCGGCGCGAAGAGCCCACACCGGCCAATCTCAGCGGGCCTCAGGAAGAGGCCAAGCCTGCCGACGCCCCCGAGGCCGCAGGTGCGCCCTCTCCCAAGCATCTGTCTCGGTCGCGACGCGCCGCCGGACCGCCGCCGCAGCGCCGCTTGGCCACGCCGGCCAATGACGACGTGCCGTCGATCGGCGGCCTGATCTTCGCCCTTCAACAGCGGCCGGCCCACACGCCGTTCCTGTTTGCGCTGGTCGCCTCGGTCGTCTGGTTCGTCATTGGCGGCATTTTCGCCTATGGCGTGATCTCCAACGCAGCCGCCAGCGGCGGCTTCCTGAGTGCGCCGGCCCTCGCCGCCACGGCCGCCATTCTGGTTCCCATCATCATCTTCTGGTTCCTCGCCCTCCTCGTATGGCGGGCCCAGGAGCTGCGCCTCATGGCCTCGGCCATGACCGAGGTCGCGGTCAGGCTCGCCGAGCCGGACCGGCTGGCCGAGCAGTCCGTGGCCTCTGTGGGTCAGACCATCCGCCGCCAAGTCGCGGCGATGAACGACGCTATTTCGCGCGCCATTGGCCGGGCCAGCGAGCTCGAAGCCATGGTGCATAGCGAGGTCGCGGCGCTCGAACGATCCTACGGCGAGAACGAGCTTCGCGTCAGGAGCCTGATCAACGAACTCGCCACCGAGCGCGAGGCCCTCACCAATAACAGCCAGCGCGTGAGCGAGGCCCTGAAGGGCGTGGGCGCCCAGGTGGCGCGCGATATCTCCAACGCGAGCGGTGCGATCGACCAGAAGCTGGCCGAGCGCGGCACACAGCTCACCGAGCTCCTTGTGTCCCGCTCCAGCGAAGCCGCC
>DGOS01000090.1:41407-41759 GCA_002390155.1 Hyphomicrobiaceae bacterium UBA4460
GGGCGCCTGACGAAGGTGATCGAAGGCGCGACCCAGAACCTGACCTCTCTGGAGACCGTTGTTGCACAGCGCACCACGGCTCTCGACGAGACCATGAAGGAGCGGACGGAAGCCCTGCAGAGCTCGCTTGCGGAGCGCATCAAGGGACTTGAGACGTCGGTCGCACAGGGCGCCATCGTCCTCGACAAGACGCTCAAGGAGCGCGCCGAGACGTTCATGGCCGAGATCGGCAAGAGCACGCAGGTGCTCGACGACGCGCTGAAGAACCGCACCGACGCGTTCACCGGTCTCGTGGCCGAGGGCACGGTGGCGATCGAGAAGACGATGGCGGACAAGACCGACGCGCTCACCA
>DGOS01000102.1 GCA_002390155.1 Hyphomicrobiaceae bacterium UBA4460
GACTTGGCTGGGAGGTCTGGTGCGACGGCATGGAGGTGACGCAGTTCACTTACTTCCAGCAAGTCGGCGGCTTCGATTGCGATCCGGTCTCGGTCGAGCTGACCTACGGGCTGGAACGCCTGGCGATGTATGTGCAGGGCGTGGAGAACGTCTACGACCTCGATTTCGACGGGGCGGGCACGTCTTACGGCGACGTTTTCCTGCAGGCCGAGCAGGAATACTCCCGCTACAATTTCGAGCACGCCGGCACCGCCAAACTGTTCGAGCATTTCCGCGACGCCGAGGCCGAGTGCAAGGCATTGCTTGCCGCCGGTGAGAACGGCGATGAGCATCTGATGGTGCTGCCCGCATACGATCAGGCCATCAAGGCCTCGCATATTTTCAATCTGCTCGATGCGCGCGGCGTCATCTCCGTGACCGAGCGCCAGGCTTACATCTTGCGCGTACGCGATCTTACCAAGGCGTGCTGCGCCGCGTGGCTCAAGACCGAAGCGGGCGGGGCGTCATGACCGAGGCGAAGATCATGGAGCAAGCGCCGGTCCTCTTCGCGCGCGATCTGCCTAAGGCCATCGACTATTGGGCCGACAAGGTTGGGTTCCGCACGCTCGGCGTCTGGGGCGAGCCACCGGACTTTGCGATCGCGGTGCGCGATCGTGCGCACGTCATGCTGACACAAGCGCCCAAGGTTCACGAGATCGTGCCGTTCTGGCGCATCAAGGACAAAATGTGGAACGCGTATTTCTGGGTCGATGATGCGCGCGCCATTTATGAAGAGCTGAAGGGCCACGGCGCGCAGATCGACTATCACCTGGGCGAAAAGCCTTACGGTGTCCTCGAATTTGGCATCCAGGATCTGGACGACCAAGACATTGGGTTCGGTCAGGACCTCGCACCCCAGAGCGGAGCCGCCAATGGCTGAACTCCTGCTCGAACTATTCTCCGAGGAAATTCCAGCGCGCATGCAGACCCGCGCACGCGAAAATCTGGCGTGGCTGCTGGGCGATAAACTGAAGGCCGCTGGTCTCGACTTCGAGGAGATCAGGACCTTCGCCACGCCGCGCCGCCTGACCGCCGTGGTAGATGGTCTGCCGAAGCGCTCCCCCGACGTGAAAGATGAACGCAAAGGTCCGCGTGTCGGTGCGCCGGAGCAAGCGATCGCGGGATTCCTCAAGGCGGCGGGACTGAAGTCGATCGATCAAGCCGAAATCCGCGAGGACAAGAAGGGCAGCTTCTACGTCGCGCTGATCGAGAAGCCTGGGCGTGACGCGAGTGAAGTGATCGCCGAGATCGTCCCGGAAATCATCAAGACCTTCCCATGGCCGAAATCCATGCGCTGGGGCGCCGGGCGCTTGCGTTGGGTGCGGCCTTTGCATTCGGTGCTTTGCGTGCTCGGCGGCAAGGTTGTCGACTTCGAGATCGGCGGCATCGCAAGCGGCAATCGTACGCACGGCCATCGCTTCATGGCGCCCAAACCCTTTGCAGTGAAGAACTTCGAAGACTACGCCGCGAAGCTGCGCGACGCCTTCGTCATTCTCGAAACGGACGAGCGCGCCCATATCATTCTGAAAGACGCGCGCAAGCTCGCCGAGAAGCAAGGGCTGAGCCTGGTCGAGGACGAAGGCCTGCTGGCCGAGAATGCAGGCCTTAGCGAATGGCCCGTGCCGCTCATGGGCGAATTCGACGAGGATTTTTTGAATGTGCCGCCCGAGGTGCTGACCACCGCCATGAAGGCGCATCAGAAATGCTTCTCGCTCAAAAAAGGCGACAAGCTCGCCAACCGCTTTGTCTTGGTCGCCAACCTCAAAGCGGCCGATCGCGGCAAGGCCATCATTGCGGGCAATGAGCGCGTCATCGCCGCACGGCTTTCAGACGCCAAATTCTTCTTCGATCAGGACCGCAAAGTGCCGCTCGAGGAGCGAGTCCCTGCGTTGAAGGAGATCACCTTCCACGAGAAGCTCGGCACGCAATATGATCGCGTGGAGCGCATCTGGCACTTGGCACGCGATCTGGCGCCGTTGGTGGGCGCCGATCCCGATCTCGCTGAGCGTGCGGGCTATCTCGCCAAGGCCGATCTCGTTAGCGAGATGGTCGGCGAGTTCCCGGAGCTGCAAGGCGTCATCGGCCAGTATTACGCACTGGAGCAGAAGGAGAGCCCGGTGGTCGCGAACGCCATAGCCACCCACTACAAGCCGGTCGGGCCTAATGACGAGGTGCCACGCGAGCCTGTCGGGATTGCCTTGGCTCTTGCCGACAAGTTCGACACGCTCGTAGGCTTCTGGGCCATCGACGAGAAGCCGACGGGATCGAAGGACCCATATGCGCTCCGACGCGCGGCGCTCGGCGTCATCCGCATCGTGTTGGAGAACGGTGTGCGTCTTCCCTTGTTGAAAGAGTTCCGCGCGCATCTTCCGGGCAACGAGTCGAAAAAGAATGATGTTGTGCGTAGTCTCCTCGACTTCTTTGCCGACCGTTTGAAAGTTTACTTGCGCGATCAAGGTGCACGGCACGATCTGGTGGACGCGGTGTTTGCGCTGGGCGGTGATGATCTCCTGATGATCGTGGCCCGCGTCTCCGCGCTCGGCCGTTTCCTTGAAACGGACGACGGCGAACATCTGCTCGCCGGTGCTAAGCGCGCGGCGAACATCTTACGCATCGAAGAGAAGAAAGACGGCAAGCGCCACGACCAAGCGCCCGATCCGGCTTTGCTCGAGCAGCCCGAGGAGAGGGCGCTTGCCGACGCCCTCGATGGTGTTGAGGCTGACACTGCGACCGCCATCGAGAACGAGGACTTCGAAGCCGCCATGCGCGCCATGGCGAAGCTTCGCGCGCCCGTCGATGCCTTTTTCGATAATGTCACCGTTAACGCCGACAATCCGAAGCTGCGCGAAAACCGGTTGCGCCTCCTGAACCGCATCCGCGCGGCAACACTGGAAGTCGCGGACTTCTCCAAGATCTCGGGGTGACCGGGTGGCAGCCGCCCCGGACCACATCTTCGTCTATGGCACGCTTCGCGCGGACCACGATCATCACATGGCGCGGCGCCTTCTAGCCCAGGCGCGCCTCGTCGGCAGGGGCCGTGCACCCGGCCTGCTTTACGACTGTGGCTGGTATCCGGCGGCGCTGTTCGATAAATGCGAAAAGCAACAGGTCATTGGCGATGTCTTCGCGCTGGCGCCCGGGGCACGTCTCCTTGCCGAGCTCGACGCCTATGAGGCTGGCGATCCGAATTATGCGCGCGCACCGCTCGATGTGACGCTCGATAGCGGCGGCACGATCGTCGCCTGGGCCTATGGTGTGATAAAAGCACCCAACGCGAAGCTTATTCCGGGTGGCGATTTCATCGCACACTGGAACGCCAAAAACCCGCGTCCAACGCGGCGTTAGTGCCGCCTTTAAGCCTTCCGTCCACGCCGGTTTGTGCGAGATGCGCCAGACAGGCTACAAGTACGGGCGACGCGCGGAGGACCAGTGTCAACAATGACGGAAGTCAGAGAGAAAGGCGCAGCGCCCAAATGGGTGTTCACGTTCGGCGGCGGGCGTGCGGACGGCTCGGCAGCCGACAAGGCGCTGCTCGGCGGCAAGGGCGCACATCTTGCGGAGATGTCGCGCCTAGGTCTGCCCGTGCCGCCGGGCTTCACCATTTCGACGGATGTGTGCGCCGCCTATTACGAGCATGGCCGCAAATTGCCCGACGCCTTGAAGCCCATGGTGGACGAGGCGCTGACGGAAATCGGCGAGTTGGCGGGCGCGCATTTCGGCGACGTGGACAATCCTTTGCTGGTTTCGGTGCGCTCCGGCGGCCGGGCTTCCATGCCAGGCATGATGGACACTGTCCTTAATCTCGGGCTGAACGATCAGACCGTGGAGGGGCTCGCGCGGGTCACGGAGGATCGCCGTTTCGCCTACGACACCTACCGCCGCTTCATTCAGATGTATGCCGACGTGGTGCTGGGCATCGACCACGGCCTGTTTGAGGAGATCCTCGAAAGCTACAAGAACTTGAAGGGCTTTGAGCTCGACCCCGAGCTTGGCGCCGATGACTGGGTGGAGATCGTCACCCGCTTCAAGGCTCTGGTCGAGACCGAGCTCGACGCGCCCTTCCCGCAAGACATGCGCGAGCAGTTATGGGGCGCCATCTCCGCGGTGTTCGGGTCCTGGCACAACGCGCGCGCCATTGCCTATCGCCGACTCCACGACATCCCGGACGAATGGGGCACGGCCGTCAACATCCAGACCATGGTGTTCGGCAATAAGGGCGACAACAGCGCGACCGGCGTTGTTTTTACGCGCAATCCGTCGACAGGCGAGAACGTGCTGTTCGGCGAATTTCTCCTTAACGCGCAAGGCGAGGACGTCGTGGCGGGCTTGCGCACGCCACAGCCCTTGACCAAGAAGGAGCGCGCGGCCTCCAGCAATGGCAAGCAGTCTCTTGAAGCGTTGTTGCCGGAAGCCTTCGCGGAGCTGAAAGCGTCATGCGAGAAGCTGGAGCGGCATTTCCGCGACCTGCAGGACATCGAGTTCACCGTGCAAGAAGGCGAACTCTTCATGCTGCAGACGCGCGCGGGTAAGCGTACGACGCAAGCCGGACTGAAGATTGCGGTCGACATGGCGCAAGAGGGGATCATCACCCGCGAAGAGGCCGTCCTGAGCCTCAATCCCGCGCAGCTTGATCAGCTGCTGCATCCGACTCTCGATCCGAACGCACAGATGACCGTGCTCGCCAAAGGCTTGCCCGCATCGCCTGGTGCCGCGACGGGCGAGATTGTGTTCGACGCCGACGAGGCGGTGCACATGAAGGCGCAAGGGCACACCGTGATCCTGGCGCGTATCGAAACCTCGCCGGAAGATGTGCAAGGCATGCATGCGGCCGCAGGGATCGTCACCACGCGCGGCGGCATGACGAGCCACGCGGCTGTCGTGGCCCGCGGCATGGGACGTCCTTGCATCGCCGGCGCTGCCGCGGTGCATATCGACCTAGAACGCGAAACGCTCGAAGCCGCGGGCGTCACGCTCCACAAAGCCGACGTCGTTACCATCGACGGCGCAACCGGTCAGCTTATTCAGGGCCGGGTGAGTATGCGCGAGCCGGAGCTGTCGGATGACTTCGCCATCTTGATGGCGTGGGCCGATGGCTTCCGGCGCATGGACGTGCGCGCCAACGCGGACAACCCTGAAGATGCGAGCCAAGCCCGCGCGTTCGGGGCCGCAGGCATCGGGCTCTGCCGCACAGAGCATATGTTC
>DGOS01000019.1:0-1097 GCA_002390155.1 Hyphomicrobiaceae bacterium UBA4460
GCGCCGCATTGGTCTTGGCAAACAGCTTGGTCTCGAAATCGAGCCCGGGCGACATGCCGAGAAATGCGTGGCTCGGGCGGGCGAAGCAATAGACGCAGCCATGCTCGCAGCCCCGATAGGGATTGATCGAGCGGTCGAAGCCGATATCGGGCGACTGGTTCTTGGTGATGATCTGCCGGGCCGGCATCTCCTGGACTTCGGTCTGAAGCGCTTCGAGATCGAAAAGAGAGTCCCAGCCGTCATCGGCGGGCTCGTAGGCGAGGTTCTCAAACCGCCCCGACCGGTTTGTCTGGGCGCCCCGGCCATGCCGCCGGTCGAAGGCGACGCCGCCGGCTTCGGCCGGCAGGCTCTCCCAATCGCCCTGTTTTCGTAAGGCAACGCTCATGGGGCCTATATAGCCCGGCGGAGAGAACAAAGCAAGAACAACGGGCAGCCTGCGATTGCCGCAAGCAGGCCAAACGCTATAGTCCGCCCATGATTTCCGTGGTCATTCCCACCTTCAATGCGGCGCCCACATTGGTCCATACGCTGGCGGCCCTCGTGCCGGCCGTGGTGGAGGGCATCGTGCAGGAGGCCATCGTCGCCGATGGCGGCTCGACCGACGACACCCTGGTGATCGCCGACGCCGCCGGCACGCATCTGGTGCAGGCGCCGCGCGGGCGGGGCACGCAGCTCGACGTGGGCGCGGGGCTCGCGAAGGGCGACTGGCTGCTATTTCTGCATGCCGACACGGTGCTTGAGCCGGGCTGGGCGGAAGAGGCGCAAAGCTTCATCGACCGCGTGGAGGCCGGGCGCCGCCGGCAGGCAGCGGCTTATTTCCGCTTCTGCCTCGACGACGACGGCTTCATGCCGCGCCTGGTCGAAGGCCTGGTGGGCTTGCGCTGTTTCCTCCTCGCGCTGCCTTATGGCGATCAGGGCCTGCTTATTTCCCGCAAACTCTATGACGAGCTCGGCGGCTTTCGCGCCGTTCCCCTGATGGAGGACGTGGATCTCGTCCGCCGTCTCAAGCGGCGCCAGCTCGTCGCTCTGAAGTCGCGCGCGGTGACCAGCGCCCAGCGCTATCAGGCCGAAGGTTACTTCTCGCGCGGTGTCCGTAA
>DGOS01000019.1:1199-2636 GCA_002390155.1 Hyphomicrobiaceae bacterium UBA4460
ATGGCCAAGCGCCCTCAGGCGGGCGCCGTGAAGCGCCGGCTGGCGCGCGACATTGGAGTGGGCCTCGCGACCCGCTTCTACCGCAACGCGCTTGCTCGCACTGTCCAACGTTTGGCGGCCGATCCGCGCTGGCGCACTTATCTTGCCGTCACGCCCGACGCCGCGCTTGTCGAAGCGTGCTGGCCGCGCGTTGCGAACCTCACGCTCATTCCACAAGGCCGCGGCGATCTCGGCCAGCGCATGCAAAGCCTGTTCGATCGCCTGCCGCCGGGGCCTGTCGTCGTGGTGGGTAGCGACATTCCCGCGGTGCGGCCCGCCCATATCGCGCAAAGCTTCAAATTGCTGGGGGCCGCGGATGCGGTGTTCGGACCGGCCGAGGACGGAGGCTATTGGCTGGCAGGACAGAAAAGATGCCCCAAAGGCTTAGCGCCCTTCGCCAACGTGCCTTGGTCCACGGACGATGCGCTCGCTGCTACACTCGCGAACTTGCGTGGGCGGAGCGTCGCCTTCGCCGCAACGCTCAGCGACGTCGATACGGGGGAGGATTACGCGCGCGAGCGGCACCGCCTCGGCTTTAAAGCGTCAGCGGGCTTTGACTTCGTTGGCGACATTGGTGAACAGCGCGGCCAGGTTGCAGCCGACCAACGACAGTGACGAGGAGATCGCAACGGCGATGCCGGCGGCGATGCGCCATATTCGACGGCCGTGGCGCCGGACTCGTCCTTGATGAGCTTCACGAGAGCCTGATTCATTGCGGCAGTGCTCCAGTCTTGGAACTTTCTACTTACACAGCAATCCCTTAAGTCAAGTTAAGGTGCGCGCCAGGCCCCGAATTGGCCTGTGCATATAAGGAAGATCGGTCGCGCGGCGTGTGCTATAGAGATTCGTAGAACTTTGGAGGGGTTGAGGGATGACCGGTTATCGCGCGGCGGAGGTCGCAGTCTTCGTTCTGGTTCTTGCATTCGCCTGCATGCCGGCGTCTCCGGCGTGGTCACAGGCTGGCACCATCACAAAGGGCATGCAGAACAACTGCGTCAACGACTACAAGAAATTTTGTGGTGAGTACGGACTTCAAACGTCTGCTCTGAATTATTGCATGAAGAAAGCAGGCCCGAGCCTCTCACCTGCTTGCGTGCGTGCTCTGGTCCAGGCCGGCAAGATTTCGCAAGCCGAGGTCGATCGCATCAAGGCGCAGATGGGACGTTAGGGGATCTGGATCATGAAGAGATTTATCTGCTGCACCGTTTTCGCCGCGCTCGCGTTCGCAGGGCCCAGCGCCTTTGCTGCGGACGATTGCACCAAGATTACGGCAACGGGTCATCCCGAGTATCCGGTGATCGCCTTCAAAGAGGGTGACAACATCGCCGGCGCCGCACCCGACCTTGTCGCGGCCATCGCCAAGAAGCTCAATGTCCCGCTTCAGTCGAAAGACATGGG
>DGOS01000101.1:0-5569 GCA_002390155.1 Hyphomicrobiaceae bacterium UBA4460
CGCCGCCATC
This sequence comes from Hyphomicrobiaceae bacterium UBA4460, assembly GCA_002390155.1. The sequence goes on from DGOS01000101.1 coordinate 11, forward strand.
CGCTGCTGCGCCGCATCCGCATGCATACCGGCGTCGATTGGGCCGCGCCCTCAGGCACCCCGATCCTCGCCGCCGGCGACGGCACGATCGAGATGGCAGAGCGTCACGGCGGTTATGGCAACTATATCCGCATCCGCCACGCCAACGGATTCGCCACCGCCTACGGCCACATGACGCGCTTCGCCCCCGGCTCCAAGCCCGGCGCCCGCGTCAAGCAAGGCCAGATCATCGGTTTTGTCGGCTCGACCGGCCGCTCCACCGGCCCGCATCTTCACTACGAAGTCCTGGTCAACAACAAGTTCGTCAACCCGATGACCATCGCGGTGCCGCGCGGCCTGCAGCTCGAAGGACGCGAACTCGCCGCCTTCCAGAAAGAGCGCCGCCGCGTCGAAGCTCTCATGGTGCTCGATCCCGTCACGAGCCGCGTCGCCCAGGTCAACACCCAGTAAGCCTGGACGTCAGCCCACCGTCCCCGCCTCTTCACTACCCTTTACATTGCGATTCCCAAGCCAGCCGCAGCATCCGCGCGCGCGATAGCTCCCGTCAACGAGCCTCGGCCGTCATTAGAAACGCATCGAGAAAGCTGGACAAAGCGTCCCAGTTCGTGAACTCGCGGTCGGACTCCGTCTCCGAAACGACCCCGCGCTTCATGACAATGAACTTGACGATCTGCTCTTGGAAGAAGTCGTACTCGGTGAACCGCAGAGCGCCTCCGAGGAGGAGCGTCATGGCCGGCTGCCATCCCGTCACCGCGAGGAAACGGTCTACATAGGCTTGCGCTTCGCCACGCGTTTCCTCCAACGCCGCCGACAGGCTGACTGATAAAAATGCGGAAGGCATCGAGTTCAGGCTTTGGCAATGCGCGGCCGCGAAGCGCTTCACCACAGGCTGGTGCTGCTCCTGATGAACAGACGCGGCGATAACGGACGCGTCGAACCCGTCGAGCTCTACAGGGGGACCGGGATCGGCGGTATCATAGAGCGCGACCTCATGACCGGCGCCGCGCAGATGCGCCGCCGCCGTCTCGGCAATCTTCCGCGTTTGCCCCTCAGTCGTGCCGTAGGCGATCAGAACATTCATGCCGCCCCTCCAGTGGCAAACCGCTCTTCTTCGCTTCTCCAAGCCTACCCGTCAGTTCACCTGGCTTTCACGGCAGCGCGCCTTGATCTTGCTCAAGCGGCGGAGCGCACCTCAAGTCACGATGGTGGGGGACGGTGCGCGGGAGAGCTCCTTGTGGCAGAACTCCTCCATACTTTTGTCCCCAAGAGCCGCCGCGGCTTGCGCTCGAAAGTACCCAATGCAACGGCGTTCGGCCTCCGATGCGCCAGTCGCAAAGCCCTCGTCCGCGAGCGGGCTGCCAATCTCTCGGAAGTGATCGGTGTCGTGCACGCCCAAGCCCATATTGATGAGCGTGCGGCCCTCGCTACAAAATGGGGGGCCGAGGAGATAGAACCCGAGATGATCGAAGAACACCGCGGCGAGCCCGGGCGACGTGGTCAGCAACACCACCTCTGTTCCCTCCCGCGCAAGGCGGCGCGTCAACTCGACCATAAGCGCCTTAGCCGTCGTCATGCTGCGCGCGCTGCCATTGACCCGCATCGGCTGTCCCCGAAACGCGGGAAGTACGGCAACCGCGTTGACTGTCGCCACCGCCGTCCGAGCGTCCTCAAGCTCAGGCCGCTGCATCAACTCAATGAAGAAATCCGCATGCGGGAACGCCTCATCGATCATCGTTGCGCGCGCAATCCCGACAGCCCTGCCGTCGACGCGACCTATGACGAACATTGAATGCGGATCGAACGGGTCTGGCGCGACGTGCCGGCCATCGACATCTAGCGGGAGCGGCCAGCCCTGCTCCAGCACGAAGACTTCATGCTTGAGTCCACGGTACTCGCGAAACTCCGGCGCCGCCGTGTCGTCGAAGAAGCTTACAGTGACAACCATACCTTCAACGCATAGCCAATCGACGACCAACTCTTTGTCAGCGACATTTTGCCGAGCTTTAGCGCGGGGAAATCGGGGTGGAAGAAATCGCCCACATAGCCGTCGTCATTCCGCGTGAGATCGACGTCAAAGCGGGCGGTCGGATGCTTCTTGTGGTTGCCGTTTTCCTCGCGGTCGAACTGTTTCAAGGTAACGTCGATCTTCTGTTTGCTGCCAACATGTCTGGCACTGCCGCTCATTAGAAAGACCACACGCCGAAACTCGTCCGGGAAGCGGTAGAACGCGGTTCCATGCATGAAGTCGTCACGAATGCGCAAAGACGCCTTACCGCGCCCAACCCCTCCGGACGCCTTTTGGTGGCGCTTGAAGTTTTCGACCACCTCGACGAGGTTCAAGTCGACCGGCATCTCGCCTGTCTCTTTAAACCGCTCGACGGCCGCGCGCTTCTGTTCATTATCGAGCACGCGCTTTTCCCAATCCGGCAGGTAAGGCTCATAGTCAATGCGCATCCGGTAGGAGTCGGGCCAAGCGAGGAAGTAGTCGAACGTATTCAAGAATACGGACCCGATCAGATACACGAAAGCGATTGCAAGCGTGAGGTTCAAAACGCCCCAAGGATCTCTCAACGAGAAGAAGCGGGGGTGCACACGGTTTGAGCTCAAGAGCTGCTTCGCGGTCGCTACGGCCTTCTTGTGTTCGTTTCCGACATTCTTCTCATGCGTCCCAGATTTCTCCTGGACGCATTCGGGGGTCCAGAGCGGCTTATCGGCCAACTCGGGGTTCGTCTTTGCCCATAAGTCTTTCAGCACGTAGCGGCCAACGCAGTAGCCGTGCGAAACGAGAGTCCTGACCTCCATGTCTGAAAACTTGTCGAGATCAGTGCGGATGCTCTTCGCCGCCCGCTGCACATTGAGATGAAGGGCGTTTTCGTCCTCGTGGGGATGAACTTCAGTTGCGAGCTGCGCAAAGCGGAACCGGCTGAGGCGGTTCTCGTCCTTTAGAAGGTCCTCGGAGAAGATGTTCTGCTCACGCACGCGCTCGTATTCCAACTCGCCGACACGCTTCATGAGAATGTCTGCAGAGCGCGAGGCGGCGTTCAGTAGCGAGCGGAAGCGCTTCGTATAGTTGGGATCGAAGGTCGCACCGGCATCGCTGATGATGACGTGGTCGAAATCGACGCCGCGGTCGAGAAGCGCAAGCTTCCGCGCACCGAGATTGTCGAAGATGCCGCCGTCAGTCACGTAGGAGAAAGGCGACTGAAACGCGGCCATGTCGACTTGCAGGCGCTCCGCCGTCAACTCGATTGGCGGAAAGAACAGCGGGTAGGACGACGATGCGGCGACGGCCAGCGCTGTGCTAATGGCGTAGGTCTCGTACAGCTCGGTGCCTTGGGGCGTATCGATGCAGAAGCCGTCCGCAGTGAACGAGCAGAGTTGGCCGCTGGAGAGGTTCGTCGTTAGGATATGCAGCGCCGGGGCGTCCGGGTTACGAACGCGCAAGCCATGCAGCGTCGTGTAGTCGTAGAACTTGTCGTAGAACTGCTCCAACAGGTCAGTGCGGCCGAGCTTGACCTTGGGGATCAGCCCCGCGAGCACCAGGAGCGGGAGCCGCCGCACGATCATGCCACGCACATCTTGTTGCGTGAAGGCGATCAGCTCGGCAGCCGCCTTCTCGAACTCCGCATCGTCCGGCGACGTGTATTCGCTCCAGCGATAGATGAGGTGGGCGGCGATGATGCTGCCACCGGAGACGCTCGCCAGCTGGGTGACGTTGGAGAGCAGCCCCGCATCGCGCAGAAAGCGGATAAGGCCGAGATGAAACAGCGTGGCGCGGAAGCCACCACCGGACAGCGCTAGACCGATATTGGGTTTCTTGGTTTCGGCCAATTTCCCTCCCAACCCTTCGGGATCGAGCCCACTTGCCTTTGGTTTTTTTGATCGCCACCGCGCCAAGAAGAACGGGTGATTTTGCTGGAGCTGCGGCTCCTTTTTCCTTGTTCTCCTGACCTTTATCAGAAAGGGGACTGCGTCCACTCTGATGGAGATCAAATCGGCGCGAAGCAGCATTTCCGTCCGGGGTCGCGGCGCACCTCCGGAAAATCTTGTTATGCTGCTGAAAATGTTGGAAGGCCCTGTGGAGCGCCCGACGAAGATTCGCGGATAGCGCGTCTACGCGGACCGGGAGGGATTAAGGGTTGAGCAAAAAAGATTTGGACCTGACGACCTCCGTCAGCGCCGAAACAGATGTCACGCGCGTCGGCCGGACCGAGGCCCCGCCACCGCACGAGCAAACGGCGGACGAAGACATCGACGTGGTCGATTGGGACCGCGTGGCCTCAACGAACGACTTCAAGACGCTAGTCGACTTGAGGGCACGATTTCTCATCCCGGCGACCATCTTCTTCCTCGCCTACTACTTTACCCTCCTTGTGCTCGTCGGTTTCTTTCCGGAAGTGATGTCGCGGACGGTGTCCTGGCTTGGGCCGGTAAACCTCGCCTATCTCTTCGCGCTCTCCCAATTCGCCATGGTCGGCCTCGTCGCCTACGCCTATTTGCGCCACGCAAAGCGGTTTGATGCGCTCGCCGCGAAGATCCGCCGCGAAGCTCTTGTCAGTTCGGGAAGCAAGACCACATGACCACGGCGATTTGGCTTTTTCTGCTCTTTGTCGCGTTCACCCTTCTAATCACGTGGTGGTCGGCGCGGCGCTCTGGCGGGGCGAGCGCCTACTTTGCGGCCGGACGCCGCATCAAAGCCTGGCAGAACGGGTTGGCAATCGCCGGCGACTATATGAGCGCGGCGAGCTTTCTCGGCATCGCCGGCATGATCGCGCTGAAAGGCTATGACGGCTTTATGTACTCGGTCGGCTTTCTCGTCGCCTACCTCACGGTTCTGTTGATCGTTGCCGAGCCGTTGCGGAACTCGGGCAAGTTCACCATGGCGGACGTGCTGGCCTATCGCTTGAAGGCGCGGCCGGTGCGCGCCATGGCCGCGCTCAGCACGCTGACCGTGACCATCTTCTACATGATCGCGCAAATGGTCGGCGCCGGCAGCCTCGTCAAGCTGCTGCTGCCGGGCGTGAGCTACGAGCTCGCCGTGATTGGCGTCGGCGTGCTCATGATCATCTATGTGGTGTTCGGCGGCATGCTGGCCACGACCTGGGTCCAGATCACCAAGGCCATTTTGCTCCTGGCCGGATCCGTCATGCTGAGCATTCTGGTGATGGCGCAGTTCGGCTACAGCTTCGGTAGCTTCTTTGAAGCGGTCAGTCACGTCACCTGGATCGACCCAAAGACGGGCGCGCAAGTCACGCAGAACTTCCTGCAGCCGGGCCTTGCCTTCAAAGGCACGCTGGGCGCTATCGATCTGATTTCGCTCGGCATCGCGCTTGTCTTGGGGACGGCCGGCCTGCCGCACATCCTCATTCGTTTTTACACCGTGCCCGACGCGAGAACCGCGCGGCTCAGCGTGGTCTGGGCGATGGTCGCGATCGGCGCGTTCTACCTGATGACGACGTTCTTCGGTTTTGGCGCCGCCACGCTGCTGACGCCTGCGAACATTCCCGATCAAAACATGGCGGCGCCGCTCCTTGCCCAGCATCTCGGCGGCGACATCTTC
>DGOS01000101.1:5591-14894 GCA_002390155.1 Hyphomicrobiaceae bacterium UBA4460
GCCAGCACCAGCTTCGCGCATGATTTCTACACGAACGTGATTCATGCCGGCCGCGAACGCGCGCCCGGCGAAGAGGTCCGCGTGGCGCGCATCGCCGCGTTCGTCGTGGGCGCAACAGCTATTCTGCTCGCCATCGGCCTCCGCTCGACCAATGTCGCCTTTCTCGTTGGGCTCGCGTTTGCCGTGGCGGCAAGTGCCAACCTGCCGCCGATGGTGCTCGCTCTCTTCTGGAAGCGTTTTGATACGGCCGGCGCGTGTTGGGGACTTGGCGTCGGGCTGGTCAGCTCGATCGCGCTAATCCTGCTCAGCCCAAGCATCATGGGCACGGACGGCACGACGCTGATCGCCGGCGAGCCGATCTTCCCCTTGCGCAATCCAGGCATCGTCTCCGTACCGCTTGGCTTTGCCGCCGCCATCGTGGCGACCCTGCTCACTCGCGAAAGAGCGGCGGAAGAAAAGTTCGCCGAGTTCTCCGTGCGCGCCAATACGGGCCTCGGCGCCGAGAAGGCTGTTTAGGCTCCGTTGCGCGGTACGAGCAAGCGTACCAACGCTCCCCCAACCCCTAACCCCCCGTCGCGTCCGCCGCCTCACCGTTAAACGTCAGCCCGCCGTCCTTGACGCCGACCTTGACGGTCGCGCCGTCGCGGATCTTGCCTTCCAGGATCTGCTCGGCCAGCGGGTCTTGCACGTATTTCTGGATCACGCGCTTTAAGGGTCTCGCCCCGTAGGCCGGGTCGTAGCCCTTGTTGCCGAGCCAGGTCTTGGCGTCGTCGTCGATCGTCAGCGTGATCTTGCGGTCGGCAAGGAGCTTGAGCAGCCGCTTCATTTGGATGTCGACGATCTGGCCCATGTCTTCTCTGGCTAGACGATGGAACAGGATGATCTCGTCCACGCGGTTGAGGAATTCGGGCCGGAAATGCCCGCGCACCACCTCCATCACCTGGTCCTCCACGGCATCTGAGTCCTCGCCTTCCTTCTGGTTGACGAGGAACTCTGAGCCCAGATTGGACGTCATGATGATCAGCGTGTTGCGGAAGTCGACCGTGCGGCCCTGGCCGTCCGTCAAGCGGCCGTCGTCGAGCACTTGCAGCAAGACGTTGAACACGTCCGGATGCGCCTTCTCGATNNTCGGTGAGCGCGCCGCCTTCTTCGTAACCGACATAGCCGGGAGGCGCGCCGATGAGCCGGGCCACCGCGTGCTTCTCCATATATTCGGACATGTCGACGCGCAGGATCGCGTGCTCGTCATCGAATAGAAACTCGGCGAGCGCGCGGGAGAGTTCCGTCTTGCCGACGCCCGTGGGGCCTAAGAACATGAACGAGCCGAGTGGCCGGTTCGGGTCTTGCAGGCCGGCGCGGCTGCGGCGCACGGCAGTGGACACGGCTTGCACCGCCTCCTTCTGGCCGACCACGCGCTTGGCGATCTCGGTCTCCATCTGAAGCAGCTTCTCGCGCTCGCCTTCGAGCATCTTGTCGACGGGAATGCCGGTCCAGCGCGACACGACAGCTGCGATCATGTCGGGCTCGACGACTTCTTGGGCGAGGCTCCCGGCCTTGCCCTCTTCCTCTTCGATGTTGGCAAGCTTCGCTTCCAAATCGGGGATCACGCCATAGGCCAGCTCGCCCGCCTTGGTCAGGTCGCCGTCGCGCTGCGCCTTGTCCAGCTCGATGCGCGCATGGTCGAGGTCTTCCTTGATCTTCTGCGCCGCCCCGAGCTTGTCTTTCTCTTCCTGCCAGCGCTGGGAAAGCACATTGGCGCTCTCTTCCAGATTGACGATTTCCTTCTCGAGCTTTTCGAGACGGTCCTTGGAGGCGTTGTCGGTCTCCTTCTTCAGGGCCTCGCGCTCGATCTTTAGCTGCATGAGACGCCGATCGAGCTCGTCGAGCTCCTCGGGTTTGGAGTCCACCTGCATGCGCAGGCGGCTGGCCGCCTCATCCACGAGGTCGATGGCCTTGTCGGGGAGAAAGCGGTCTGTGATGTAGCGGTTCGATAAGGTCGCCGCGGTGACCAGCGCGGCATCACTGATACGTACGCCGTGATGCAGCTCATACTTTTCCTTCAAGCCGCGCAGAATGGAGATGGTGTCCTCCACCGTGGGCTCCGGCACGAAGACGGGCTGGAAGCGCCGGGCGAGCGCCGCGTCCTTCTCTACATGTTTGCGGTACTCATCGAGCGTGGTGGCGCCGACGCAATGCAGTTGACCGCGCGCCAATGCCGGTTTCAGCAGATTGGAGGCGTCCATGGCGCCGTCGGCTTTGCCGGCGCCGACCAGCGTATGCATCTCGTCGATAAAGAGGACGATCTGTCCTTCCGACGCTTCGATCTCGGACAGCACGGCCTTGAGGCGCTCCTCAAACTCGCCGCGATATTTGGCGCCAGCGATCAGCGCGCCCATGTCGAGCGACAGCACCTTCTTGTCCTTCAGGCTGTCCGGCACGTCGCCTTTGACGATGCGCTGCGCCAGGCCTTCGACGATGGCGGTCTTGCCAACGCCGGGTTCGCCAATCAGCACGGGGTTGTTCTTCGTGCGCCGCGACAGCACTTGGATGGTGCGGCGGATCTCCTCGTCGCGGCCGATCACCGGGTCCATCTCACCCTTTTCGGCGGCCTCGGTGAAATCTCGCGTGTATTTCTTGAGCGCGTCGTATTGCTGCTCGGCGCCGGCGCTGTCGGCGGTGCGCCCCTTGCGCAGATCGTTGATGGTCTCGTTCAGGCTTTGCGGCGTGACCCCGGCATCTTTGAGAATATCGGCGGTGTCGCCTTCCTTGGTCATGGCGAGCGCCTGGAGCGCACGTTCCACGGTGATGAAACTGTCGCCCGCCTTGGTGGCAATCTTCTCGGCCTGGTCGAGCACGCGCGCCAAGCCCGGCGTCATCTGCGGCTGGGTGGCGCCGGAGCCGGACACTTTGGGCAGCTTGGCGAGCGCGGCATCGGTGCGGGCCAGCGCCGTCTTGGGATCGCCGCCTGCGCGAGCGATCAGGCCGGCGGCCATACCTTCTTCGTCGTCGAGCAGCGCCTTGAGCAAATGCTCAGGCGTGATCTGCGGATTGCCATCGCGTAGTGCAATGGTCTGCGCAGCCTGCAAAAATCCCTTCAGACGGTCGGAAAGCTTTTCAAAATCCATGATCGTCCCTCTTCGGAGCGGCGAGGTGTGAGGGTGTGCCTGGAACTATGGGTCGGTGGCGGGAACCGTTGGTCGAGCGTCATACCAGCGGCATGTTAACGGACATATAGCGCGCCAGCGTCCGCAAAAAAGGGGAGCGCGCCTTGAGGCAGCACAAAGCGCAAGCGGCCCGGCGGCTCGGCTGCATCACCGTCCAAACGTTCGTCTGAAGAAATCTTGGGAAAGAGGAGCTTAGCTCACCGGGTCTGGCGCACTCTTGTCTTCGCCGCCAGCCTCGGTCTCGACTGGCTCCGCACCATTGGCATCCTGGACGCCCTCGGCGCCGTTGCCCCCGCGGCCACGGCCACGGCCACGTTCTTCCGAACGGGCTGGGCTGGCAGCGTCCGTGGCTTGGGCCGTCTCGGGCTGCGGCGGCTGTTGCTGCTGTTGCTGCTGCTCGGCGCCTCCCCCTTCGGACGTCTCCGGGTTGGCGCGCTGCCGACCGCCGCCATTGGGCTGGTCCCCGGTCTGAGGGGTCATCTGCGACTGAGCCGCCATGATGATGCGGTTATAGTGCTCCGCGTGCTGGAGGTAGCTCTCGGCGGTGACCATGTCGCCGGACGCGAGCGCATCGCGCGCAAGTGACATGTATTTCTCGGCGATGTGTGACGCGGTCCCGCGGATTTTCACATCGGGTCCGTTCGACTCGTAGTTCCGTGACAGTGGGTTCTGGGGCTTGCGGCCACGGCCGCGGCCCCTGCGATTCTGCTGTCCTTGCCTCATAAGCCTATTTCACCTGATTGGCGGCTCTAGCCGCGTCCTTCCCTACTAGCTCCCAAGACTGCCGCCAAAGCTCCCGGCAAGCGCCTGGAACGCCAATTCGGCCACAGTCGATACAACGGTTCTTTATTGCTGCCTTGTCTTGGGCTGGCTCACAGCGCTAGGCGTCTTGCACCTCTTGGCCAGCGCCAGCCAACCGAATCTGATGGGCGATTGAGCGACTCTTGAACAACCCGAGAGGCGAAGGCCTGTCAATCGAGGTTCACGAGTTATCCGCTACAGTTGCCATGAACCGGCCGCGCTAAAATATCCGCTCACGCAGGCCGCACATTCATTTCGCTGGTTCGAAACTAGCCCGAACATCTGGGTTTTCCAAGCTTATTTTTGGGCATTCCGGCCCTTCGGAGACCCCTCAAAACGGGCTCCTGGCAAGGACGCAGCGGGGGCGCCCGGCCAGATCGGACAATATGCCCTCCCTATCAATACCAAGCCCCGAGTGATGGAAAATCCGACTAACCGGCTCGGCTTGCCCGGCCCCGATTTCCACCAGCAGGTGCCCGCCAGGGCTCAGGAAATCCCCGACTCTGGCCGCTATGGTCCGGTAGGCATCGAGGCCGTCCGCGCCGCCGTCGAGCGCCGCCATAGGGTCGTGGACCGCCACCTCGCGGGCCAGCCCTCCAATCTCGCCTCGCGCGATATAAGGCGGGTTGGACACGATGAGATCGAAGCCGCCCTTGAGCCCGTCGAGCCAGCTAGTGCCCAGGAACCGCGCGCGGAGTTCAAGCCCAAGACAGCTTGCGTTCCGGGCGGCAACCTCAAGCGCGCCCGGCGCGATATCCGTGCCGAGGCCTTGAGCCTCCGGCAACTCGGCCAGCAGCGTCAGCAAGATGCATCCCGAGCCGGTCCCGAGATCGAGCACGCTGAGCGGGCTCCCGGTCCGGCCCTCGCGCGCCACGAGATCGAGCGCCGCGGTGATAAGCGTCTCGGTATCAGGGCGCGGATCGAGCGTGTGCGTATCGATCAAAAAGTCGCGGCCGTAGAATTCGCGTTTGCCTTTTATCCGCGACACGGGCTCGCCGCCAAGACGCCGGGCGAGATATCCGGACAGCCGCTCCGCGGCATGCGGCGGAAGGTCCTCGCGCCCGCGCGCCACCAGCGCCTCATGGGTCACGCCCACAGCTTCGCAAAGAAGAAGCCGCGCATCGAGCGCAGGGCTGTCGATACCCGCCGCGCGCAATGTACGGGCCGTTTCGTTACGGACCGCATCGATCGATACCATCACGACTCTTGCTCCATGGCAGCGAGCTGGCTGGTCTGATCCTCGGTGATCAGCGCATCGACGACTTCGTCGAGCGCAGGCTCGCCTTGCAGCACCAACTGGAGCTGATGCGTGGTCAGCCCGATGCGGTGGTCGGTCACCCGGCCTTGCGGGAAGTTATAGGTGCGGATGCGCTGAGATCGGTCGCCGGAGCCGATCTGACTGCGCCGGTCCTGCGCCCGCTCCGCGTCAAGCTTCTCGCGCTCGGCATCGTAGAGGCGCGCACGCAGAACCTTCATCGCCTTGGCTTTGTTCTTGTGTTGAGACTTCTCGTCCTGCTGGGTGACAATGAGACCGGTGGGAAGGTGCGTGATCCTGACCGCGCTGTCCGTCGTGTTGACCGACTGCCCGCCGGGGCCACTCGCCCGGAACACATCGATGCGCAAATCCTTCTCGTCGATCTGCACGTCGACGTCCTCGGCTTCGGGCAACACGGCCACGGTCGCAGCTGACGTATGAATGCGCCCTTGCGCCTCCGTTTCCGGCACGCGTTGCACCCGATGCACACCGGATTCGTACTTCATCCGCGCGAACACGCCCTTGCCAGTGATATTGGCGATGATCTCTTTATAGCCACCCGTCGCCGACTCGCTCGCCGACATGATGTTGACCTTCCATCCATGCCGGTCCGCATAGCGCTGATACATGCGGAACAGATCGCCGGCGAATAGTGCCGCTTCGTCGCCGCCGGTTCCGGCACGCACTTCCAGGATCGCGCTCTTGTCGTCGGCGGCGTCCTTGGGCAGGAGCTGCACCTTAAGTTCATGCTCGAGCGTCTCGATCTTCTCGGCGAGCCCGCCGATTTCGTCCTCGGCAAGCGCCGTCATGTCCGGGTCCGAAGAGCGGTCGTCGAGAATCTCCTGCAACCCCGCCCGCTCAGCTAACGCCGCACGCAACGCGTTGATCGTGGCGACGATGGGATCAAGCTCGGCGAATTCGCGGGACAGCTGGACATAGCTCTCCTGGTCGGCGCCGGAGGCAAGACTGCCTTGCACGGCCTCCCAACGGGCGACGAGCTTGTCGAGCTTCTCGGCAGGAATCGTGGTCATGGAGCAGAAATGAGACGTCTAGAACTTGCTCGGAAGGCGATCGGCCTTACGGCTGCGCGGATCGTCCGGGTCGAGCACGGGATCGGAGGCAAAGGACCCTGAAGACGACGAGGAGTCGGAAGAATCCCCGAGGAACATCCATAGACCAATGAGGACCAACGCGGCAACCAGAGCAACAATGCCCCATTTGAGGAGCGCCGGCCTCTTTTTCTTGGGCTCCAGTTCGTCGTCGGCACCAAAAGCGGCCGGGTCGCCCATCTCTGCGCCACCCATAGCTGGATCGACCATGGCTGGATCCATCATGGCTGCATCGCCGCCCATCGCCGCGTCACCCCTCCCAGCGTCACCCATGGCCGCGTCGCCACCCATGGCGGCGTCACCGAAACTCGCATCCTCGCCCTGAAGCGGCAGCGCACCCTCCGGCGGATAGGCCTGGGGCGGCTGCTGGTAGGCGGCGGGATTGGGCATTTGTGGCTGCGGTGCAGCTTGCGGGCCGTTCGGCCAGGCCGGGGCCGCCGGGGTTTGTTGCGGTGGCTGCCCAGGGGCGCCAGGCATGCCCGCATGCGGGGCTTGCGGCGCGCCACCCGGCCAATTCGGCGCCAACGGAGCTTGGGGATGCGGGGCTTGCGGCTGAGGCTGGGCCGGGCCGTTCTGCCAGCCCGGTTGGCCCGGCGCCGCTTGCGGCATCCCTTGTGGTTGAGGCTGTGGCTGGCGCTGCGGCTGAGCCGCTCCACCAAGAGCCGCATCGCCGCCCGCTTGTGGCGGCATGACGGGAACGTCTGGCACGGGCTTCGGTCCCAACTCCACGACGCCGGCTTCGATCTGAGCGTAAATGCGCTTTAACAGCGGCCGCGTGTCGAGGTTGAGAAGCGAGCCATAGGCGTTGACCACGCGGGCCGTCTCCGGCCAGGGCGGCAAGGCATAAATCGCGCCCTGCTCAAGCGCCTGAACCACCTCGACGGGGGTGGCGATCCGTGCAGCGAGGTCTGCTTCGGTCAGGTTGCTGGCAACCCTGAGATCCCGAAACAGATCGGCCACTTCCGCATCATAGCCGGCTGGCATACTCATAAATCCCGTGAATACGAAGACGCTGCCGCCCCATAATCGGCGACGCGTTTACTGGCACCCGCTACAGCCGAGCAACTAGAGCTCGGCCGACCCCCCTCTTGCGATCCTTGGCTTAACACAAGCCCAATGGCCGTGTGTTTGCAAGTCTTGGCAAGATTAGCATATCGGCGGACCGGTGCCGACCACCGGCCGAAGCAGAAAAACTCATGCTTGGACGCCGTTTTCCGCGGCAAAACGCTTCAAGTCCTCGCGTAAGGAGGTCTCTCCTCCTGCCAGTAGCGCATCCAGCCGCTCAGCCAATTGGCCCGCGTCGAGCGACAGGACCATCGCCTTGATGGGCCCCACAGATGCCGGCGCTACGGAAATCGACCGGAAGCCGAGCCCGATCAGCGCCATGGCCTCCAGCGGCCGTCCGGCCATTTCCCCGCAGAGCGTGAGCGGCGTGGCGTGGCGCTCCGCGGCCTGCGCGATCTGCCGCAACACCCGGAGCACGGCGGGGCTCAAATTATCGAAGCGGTCGGCAACGCGTTGATTGCCCCGGTCGGCCGCATACAGAAACTGCACGAGATCATTGGAACCGACAGAGACGAAGTCCGCCAATGGCAGAAGATTGTCCAACTGCCAGAGCAGCGCCGGCACCTCGATCATGGTGCCGACCTTGAGCTTCGACGGCTCCGGGCGCCCGTGCTTCTTCAGAAGCGCGAATTCCTTAGCGATCAGCGCCCGTGCGGTCTCCAACTCCGAGACATCCGAGATCATCGGCAGCATCACGCGCAGCTCGCACCCCTGCGCGGCGCGTAACAACGCCCGGATCTGGGTGCGGAACAGCGCCGGCCGGTCCAGCGCCATGCGGATGGCGCGCCAACCGAGCGCCGGGTTCTCCTCCGCGCCTGCACGGAAATACGGGATGACCTTGTCGCCGCCCACGTCGAGCGACCGGAACACGACCGGCCGATCGCCCGCGGCGTCCAACACCGACTTGTAAAGGCGCGTCTGTTGATCGAGCCGCGGGAAGGTGGACGAGATCATGAACTGAAGCTCGGTGCGGAAAAGCCCAATTCCGTCGGCGCCCGACTGATCGAGATGCGGCAAGTCGAACAAGAGGCCTGCATTCATGTGCAGCTCCACGCGCTGATCGTCCAGCGTCACGGCGGGCACGTCGCGCAACGCGGCGTACTGCGCCTGACGCCGCGCGCGGAAACGCACCTTGTCGCTATAGGCCGAGACGACCTCTTGCGTGGGCCGCAAATGCAGTTCGCCGCCCTCGGCATCGAGGATCGCCGCATCCCCCGGCTCAACCGCCTCCACCACACCCCGGCATCTAGTGAGCGCCGCGAGGTCCAGCGCCCGGGCCAGGATCGCCACATGGCTGTTCGCGCCACCCTCCTCCAGCACCAGCCCGCGCAGGCGCTGCCGGTCGTAGTCGAGCAGCTCTGCCGCACCCATAGTGCGGGCGATGACGATGGCGTCCTCCGGCAGGTTTCCAGTCGCCGCCGTCTCCGTGCCGCCGGACAAGAAACGCAGCAACCGGTTGGACAGATCGTCGATATCGTGCAAGCGGTCGCGGAAGCGCTGATCGGGTATACGCAGCATGCGCGCGCGGGTGTCGTTGCGCACGCGCTGCACGGCCGCCTCTGCCGTCAGCCCCGTCGCCAACGCCTCGTCGAGACGGCGCCGCCAACCATGGTCGTGCGCGAACATGCGGAATGCTTCCAGCACCTCGTGGTGCTCGCCTGCGCGGGCAAGGTCGCCCCGCTCCATCATCTCGTCGATCTGACCGGTGAGATCCTCGATAGCCTGTCCCAGCCGCCGACGCTCCAGCTCCGCGTCCTCGGCGATCAGGCGGGTGACCACGATGCGCGGCTCATGCAGCACAATATGACCGAGCGCGACGCCCTCGGAGATGGGCTTGCCGGTAAAGCGCACACTTGAGTCACGGCGCGTCTCTTCGGTGACCTCGTCGGAGATGATGCCGCCCGAGGCA